>DATIKY010000349.1:0-5250 GCA_035476995.1 Sedimentisphaerales bacterium
ACCCCGATTCTCTTGCCGAATCTGAACCTCACCTGTGGTGAGATTTACGAATCGGCTCCTCGGTTACGAATCCACGCCTCTTTCCCGATGAAAACTGCACATTCGCAAGACTTGACGGAGTGCCTTATGCAACTGGAGGGGAAAGACAAGACCATGCAAGAGTGGTGGACGCTCACGGACCCGCTGCAGGAGCCTTTGCCGACGCGACGGGAAGGCGAATGGTGGTCACAATGGGAGGAGGTGTTCCACTACGATGGTCCGGCGTACGACAAGAGCGACGTGAAGCTCCGCTGGGGCTCGATCGTCGGCGTCCACCAGGAGAGCCTGCTCGCCTACACGCAACTACACGCGGCGGTCTGGCCGGGCGTCCTGTCGGCCTTGGGCGACGTGAACATCCGCAACTACTCGATCTACCTTGGCCAGGTCACGCCGGGCGAGTACCTGCTGTTCAGCTATTTCGAATACGTCGGTGACGACTTCGAGGCGGACATGAAACGCATGGCCCAAGACAAGGTGACCCAGCTCTGGTGGACCTACACGGACCCGCTGCAAGTCCGCCTGCCGGGAACGCCCCAGGGGGCGCAGTGGAAGGCCATCCAAGAACTGTTCCACACCGAGTAAAATCCGAATATCGAAATCCGAAATTCGAAACAAGCGCGAAGGCTCAAAAAGCAAATGACCGAAGCGGAGCCTCCGCAGTGGCGGCAGTGTTTCGGTCATTTGGGTTTCGTGCTTTGAATTTGTTTCGGATTTCGGATTTTCTTCTCAGTAGGTATGCCGGTGCACCTTCCAGGTCCGCAGGCCGAAGATTGCGATGACCACGAAGCAGATCAAGGGCAGCACGAACGACGCCCGCGTGCTCGAAAGCGTCATGAAGCCGAGGTTGAAGGCGGGCTTGTCCATGATCCATCCCTGCATCGGAGGCATGAGACAGCCGCCGCCGATGGCCATGATCAGACCGGCCGCGCCCAGCTTGGCGTCGTCGCCGAGCCCCTTCAGCGCGATGCCGTAGATCGTCGGGAACATCAGCGACATGCAGGCCGAGACGCCGACCAGGCAGTACAGGCCGACCATGCCTTTGATAAAGATCGTTCCGAAGACCAGCCAGAAACCGCCGATGGCCAGCGTCAGCAGGAGCCCGCCGGGACTGACGTACTTCAGCAACGCCGTGCAAATGAACCGGCTGGTCACAAAGATGCCCATGGCAGCCATGTTGTACATTTGGCCTTCCGTCTTGGGCATGCCCAGCTCGTTCTCGGCGTATTGAATGATAAAGGTCCACATCATGATCTGAGCGCCCACGTAGAAGGCCTGTGCGACGACGCCCTCGACATACTTGCGGTTGGCGAGCAGCCGCTTGAGCGTGGGACCGAAGTTGATCGCGGTGTTGCCCTCTCCCTGGCTTCGCGGCAGCCGGTAGACGGCAAAGACCACCAGCATCGTCAGCACCACCAACCCGAGCACGAAGTAGGGACCGATGATCACGTTCAGATCGGCCTGCTGAATGGTCACAAGACGTTCCTGGGCGGCCTTGCGCACCGGCTCCATCACGCTGGACTCGACGCCCTGGAAAAGTCCCGAGGCATGGGTCAGCATCGGCAGGACCTCGCCGACGGTCTGCTTGATCTCCGCTGCGGCGGGCGAGGAGCCCGTGGCGACCGGTTGCAGACGCCCGAGGACTGCCAACGCCTCTGACCGAGCCGCTTCGATCACGGCCTTCAAAGCCGCCGGGCTCTGCTCGAACTCCTCCCTCGCCAGGATCGCCTTGTCCAGGGCGCTCTTGTCAACTTCACCGGTCTTGAGATTGATGAATGCATCCTGTCCTTTGAATACTCCCGCAACTTCCTTTCTTGCGACTTTCAGTACATCCTTGCGGTCTTCAGTGGCCATGGAGGCATCATCGAGAATCTTCGTCGCGACAACCGCCTTCTCCGTCCATTCCGGGCTCATCCGGATCAACTCGTCATATGCGGCTTTGACTCCTGCCTGCAAGGCGGCAGGGCTTGCGTCCGAGATGCCGCCCCCGTCGTTCACCTCGTTCACGTCCGCAAAGGCGGCGTCGATCATCTGTTGATGATACGTTTGCCCCGCGGCCAGCCCTTGCACAAGACGCCGCCCGGTCTCGGTCATCGGATTGATGTTGGCCAGGATCAGGCTCATAGCCACAAACATCCCCATGAGGGAGCCCATGGGATTGAAAGACTGGGCGAAGTTCAGACGCCGGGTGGCGGTCTCCTCGGGTCCCATCGCCAGGATGTAGGGGTTGGCGCTGGTCTCCAGGAAGGACAGGCCGCAGGTCATCACGAAGTACGAGAGCAGGAAGGCCCAGAAGGCCATCATCCAGCCGGAGGGGATGAACATCAGGCAGCCCAGGGCATAGAGCAGCAGTCCGGTAAGAATGCCGGCCTTGTAGCTGAACCGCTTGATGAACAGCGACGCCGGGATGGCCATGACGCAGTAGCCGCCGTAGAAGGCGAACTGAACCAGCGAACTTTCGAAGTGGCTGATCAGCAGGATGTTCTTGAACGCCGCGACCATGGGGTTGGTGATGTCGTTGGCGAACCCCCACAGGGCAAACAGGGTCGTCACCAGGACGAAGGCACCGAAGACTTGGGCCGGGACGACGCTCACGCGGGGTTTGGAATCATCCATTCGGGCAGCGGCGATTTCTGACATAGCGAACCACCTGTACTCCAAAAGGGGCATTGAACGACGGCCGGCCTTCGACTTGAGGACCGGCATTAGCGTTCTCTTAGAATGCCGTCTGTCCGCCTTTGCGTCCAGCCTTCTTTCGCACGGATCGCGAGAATTCAGACCGATGGCGGAGTCGCGATGGCGTCGGTTTCTCGTAGAGGGCTTTTTTTGCTTGCCCGGACGCGAACGCCGGGTACAATAGGCGGATCGTTGCACAGGGTTTCCGCACGAGCGTGCCGCAAGGCATGAATCGCGAGGGGAACCCCGTCAACAGCCATACGGAGAGGTGTCGGAGTGGCTGATCGAGCTGGTTTCGAAAACCAGTGTACCGTTTACGGTACCGCGGGTTCGAATCCCGCCCTCTCCGTTTTTTTCTCTCTTCTGTCTGAGGCCCCAAATTCTCGCGCTCACAGGCCTGCCCCTCTTTGAGAGGCTCCGCCGCAAAACCTTCCTCCAAAAGCAGTTGCCACGCCCCACGCGGTTCGAAATTAAGCCGCCGGTCACGGAGAGTAAGGTTCGAGCCGACTTTTCGGAAGAAGTTACGTTGCGCGAGAATGTCGCCGCCAGAGGCAACGCAAGTCGCGTCCCTGGAAGCCTTTATGAATCGTCGGAGCGGTTCGAGCCAAGACGAGTGTTTGAGTGTGATTTCTTCCAGCGTCTCCTGCACTTTTCGCCGCTCAAGCATCAGCGCGTTCTTCGTTTGGCGGTACTCGTCCCCCGTCACGGCTTGGTCAAGATGGGCCATGAGGAGGCGGTTCAGGCGTCCATCGAATCCGGCGAGTTCATTGCGCAACCGACGCTCAAGTTCCTTCGATGCGTCCGCTTCGGCTGCCGCCATGCGGTCGAGTTCCGCAAAGAGCCACGTCGCCCAATCGTCGGGAATCGCGAATCGCCGAATGGCTTCGGCGATCTGCTTCGTCATTTCCTCTTCGCGGACGTAGGGCTGCGCGCACGGGCCCTTCTTCTTTGTGCAGCGCAAGTAGTGGTGGCCCTTTTGCTCTTCGGTCGTGATGAAGCCGCCGCACTCCGCACACCGAATCATTCCGCGATACGGATATTTTTCCACGACCGACTTTTTCGGGTGGCACTTGACCGCCATGACCTCTTGGCACTTGTCGAAAAGCGCCTTCGTGATGAGCGGCTCGTGCTTGCCTTCGTAGAGCTCGCCCTTGAAGCGGATCATCCCGTAGTAGATCGGATTTTTGAGCGCCTCTTGCACTTGCGAGACCGCCACGGGTCGACCGAGTTGCCCCGTGAGGCCGAGTCCCACGAGCGTTTCGCGGATGCCCTTGAGCGTCTCTTCGCCGGTCGCGTACCACTCGAATATCTTCCGCACAAGCGGTGCTTTTTTCGGGTCGGGGATGATCGTGCGCGTCGCGCGGTCGTTGAGGTAACCCATCGGTGCCCACTGCGGCCAGATGCCGTTTTTGATTTTCTGGCGCTTGCCGCGCTGGATGTTTTCGCTCAGGTTGTCGACGTAATATTTTGATTGGCTGAACATGACCGACAGCATGAATTTGCCTTGCGCCGTCGGCTCGAAACGGAACGTCGGGAATTTCAGGTCCGCGATTTTTCCCGTGTCCACAAGATAGATGACGCGTCCGCCGTCGAGTGAATTTCGCGCGAGCCGGTCGGGATGCCACGCGAGAATTCCGCTGGCCTCGCCGCGCTCGATGCGCTCGAGCATTTGGTTGAAGACCGGCCTGCCGGGCGCTTTCGCGGTCTGGCGTTCGATGAAGATGTCGGCGATTTCGAGGCGTTCGCGCTCCGCGAGCTCCTTGACCTCGGCGAGTTGGTCGGCAATCGAGCGGACCTGCCGAGAGGCGTCATCGGTGGACTTGCGCGCGTAGATAAAAAAGCGTGGCGGGTTCATGGTGTTATTCTCTTGGCGCGCCCTTCAAGGCGGGCATAGTCTTGGCTTGGGCGGAGCGCTCGGCGTGTTCGCGAACAATCGCGTTGATGAGCCAACTGCGGTCGCGGTCCTCGCGCTTGCCGAGTTCTTCGAGATAGGCGGCGACATCGCCGTCGAGGCTGATTCCGGTGGTGATTCGTTTGGTTTTTTTGGTCATGCTGAATGGTATAACGCGCTGAGTTATTTGCTGTCAAGCGCCAAAAAGCGAAATATTTTCGGAGGGGCTCCCAGGCGGAAATGGGCAACGGAGTGAAGCGGTGGGGTTGTTGTCCCAAGAGGAAGATAACCTGTCTCGCCGTAGCTATCCAAGGCCATGAAAGCTATCGTGTTCTCTTTGAGCGAAGGCGGAAGCGAGCAAATTGGCGGTGGGAAACCCTGGGCGGCTTAAAGCCGCCCGCCCTGTTTGGCTGCGTCTCCGGCTGCCTCAGGGCCTGCACCTCCGCCAAACAGGGAAGATGTGGCCAACCTGTTGACATGAAGAAGCTCGCAACCCGCAGACACATCACCCACGTGCGTGATGGTCCCGACCGAGGTTCGCGGCGGCTTAATTTCGAACCGCGTGGGGCGTGGCAACTGCTTTTGGAGGAAGGTTTTGCGGCGGAGCCTCTCAAAGAGGGGCAGGCCTGTGAGCGCGAGAATTTGGG
>DATIKY010000350.1:0-16733 GCA_035476995.1 Sedimentisphaerales bacterium
AAACTGCGTGAGGAAACCGCCGCATGGGAGAAGAGCCGTGACGGGGCCGAGGTGAAAGTGAACTGGCAGTTCACCACGGCAGACGCCAGGACAAAGCTGAAACGTCTCTATCCATCAATGGATGAGTAATGGAGCACTAGGTCCAGGCGGAAGTTGTTGATCCAACTCGACCAACGCTCAGAGCAATCCATGTATGCGATGAACCACTCGTCCGCCGCCGGGATTTCGAACTGGGGTCCGTTGCCGTGCCCGCCCGCGGTGTAGAACCAGTAGACCGTGTGCTGGCCGCCGTCGGCCGGTTTGACCATGTCGCTCGCAGCGCCGTTGAAACGCATGCGTGCGGCGATGCCTGTGACGGCGGGCGAGTAGTAGGGCCCCGCCGGACCGTTCAGGTATGGATCGAATGTGCCGGCCGGCAGGTCCAGCAGCAGTGCGCCCACGGGAACGCTGTCTGCGTCCGTCTCGTTGACGTCGAAGAAGGTGATGTCCTGATTGTTCTTGGCGGACCAGCCCTCGGTGTCCCCCGGCGTGTTGAACTCCCAGTGCGTCCTGTTGTAGGGCCAGTACAGGTCCGCATCGGGAGTTTCCACTTCTCCAATCTCCACGAAAATATCATCGAAATAGAAAAATGCGCCTTGTGCCACACGCCCGTAGAGCTGCACATCCAAGGCCTGACGCTCGCTTGTGCTGTAGGCCAGTTGCAGTGTGCTCTCGAACTCAAACCACTCGTCGAAGACGGTCACCACGATCGGATCGCTGAGCCGTTCCGTCGTGCCGTCGGACTCCCGGATGCGGAACCAAATGGAGGCATCCGCATCCCACGACTTGGACGGGACTTTCAACGCGCCGTGCAGAGTCACCGGCGCGCCTTTCCCCAGGTCCAGTCCGTCCTTGATCGGCTGCGCCAAGGCATGGTATTCCCCGGTTCCGACATGCTTGACGGCCCAATTCAAGGAACGCACGTTGTTGGGCTCGGCGTCGGCGTTGACGTTGGGATCGTAGAGGTCCGCGAAGTCGCCTCCGATCACGGTCCAGCCGGCGACGATCTTCTCGACGTCGTCCGAGAGCTCGAAACTCTCGTTGTTCAGGTGCAGACCCATATAGCGGATCCAGTCGAACTCCACCGTGTACGGCTCCGGCACGTTGTCCGCCAGATCCACACGGATGTTATCGATCGTTCCGGTCCAGTTGGCTTCCTCCGTCATGTCGACGAGAACGCTGGCCCACACGCCGGGCTGCGGCAAGAGGAACCCTTTCGCAGAAGGACTCGGGTTGAAGTAGTAGATGGCGGGTCCCGCCCCGCCGGAGTAGCCGCTGACATCCATGGACGTTCTGACGCGCAGGAGAATGCCTGTGATGTTATCGGCATCCCAGGAGCCGTGAGGACCATTGATGTAGGGGTCCAGGATATCGGCTGCGACGGTCGCACGAAGGACTCCATCCTTCGCTTCCAGCACATCAATCTTGTTCGCGACGACCCAGCCTTCCTTGCCGGCATTGAATTCCCAGCCCCATCCCGGCACACATGGTATCGTAAGAACAAGGACAAGTGCGGCGGAGAATACGTACCTCATAATCCAATACCTCCTTCCATGATGTGAAAGTTGCCCCGGAACGACAGGCCCGGAATCAACAAGCAGGGGGACAAGGCGGCGTGCGAGAAAGGCCCAGGATGTGATGCACACAGCCTTTGTGCCTGCATGAACTGTGGTTTTCGCAACGGCCATTTGATCATTCCTCGAAATCGGGACGGCCGAGAGTTGGATGCGGGATCCAATTCCTCCTATCATAAAGGATGGATATGCCCCAGTCAATCGGAGATAAAAAGGACAATCATGGCTCGTGGACCGTGTATAATCGAGGAAGCTTTGACTGGAGTCGGGTGTGCCCAGCCTGTTTTGGACGTGAGGACCAGGATATGAGGAAGGTCAGTGTGACAGCGGCAGTAGTGGGCACTCTGGTCATCCATCTGGTCTGCGGACGGGCATCGGCAGACACCGTCATTCACTGGGGCTTCTCGAACGGGCTGCAGGGCTGGAAAGGCAACCACGACGTGGAGGATCTGACATGGTCCAGGACCGGCCTTTCGTTTCGGTCCACGGGAGTCGATCCGTGGATCGAAGGGCCAGCCATCCACCTGCCGGGCGACCGGCTCACCCGAGTCACTGTCCGTATGAGATCCGCCGCAAACAGCACGGGAGAATTGTTCTACGGCCCCCATTTTCAGGCGGGTCGCTCCGTACGGTTCACCGTCCAGGCCGACAATCTCTGGCATGACTACGAACTGGTCATCCTGGAGTTGCTGGGAGCCAACACCCGGTTTCGCCTTGATCCGGCCACGACGACTGGAGAGATCGGGGTCGCCTCCATTACGGTGGAGACACTCCCCCTCTGTGAAGACCCGCCGTATCGAGAGCCTTCTCGGCCTGGATTGGCGAGAGGACAAGTCGTTGAGGTGTCCTCCGGCTCGCTCAGGATCAAATATTTCGGTGCCGGGATCGGTGATCTCGTGGTAGAGGTGGCAGGTCATGAGGTGGCCACAGCGTACGACCGGGAACTCCTGGGTGTGCTGTGTGAGGACGCCGTGGAGTGGTTGGACCTGAAAGACGCTTCCGTCAGCGTCGCGGATGGGAACGGTATCGATTTGCTGGCGCAACTGGCGGACTCGCGAGGCGCCATCTGGCAGATCCGCAGGACGTTTAGGCCGGGGCCAGTAGATGGGACGGTCATCGTTGAGGGACGGATTCAAGCGAGTGACGATCGCGAGGTCGTTTGCCTGCCTTGGCTGACCCTCTTTCCCGGCCTGGGCACATATGGGTCACGGAAGAGTCAAGCTGTGTTGGCGGGGCTGGAGTACCTCGAGGATGAGCCGAGCAGCAACGAGGCCGACATCAAGACCGTGGAGCACATCCGGCGCGTGCCGGACCCGGTCAAGGTGACTCTTCCCCTGATGGCGATTGCTGCGCAGGAGTGTTATGTGGGCCTGATCTGGGAACCATCCGAGTGGATCGGGCCTTTGTTCGATACGCCGGACACAGTGTTCGGCTCCGGCGCTCAGGTGATGGGGCTGACGGGGCCTGTCGTCGGGAAGCACCGCTTCGAAAACAGCCTGGTCGCTCACACTCCGGTTCCTCTGGTAGCCAACACGTCGGTCGCTGTGAAGATATGGATTGTGGGTGGGCAGGGCGCGACGGTCGTGCCGGCCCTGCAGCACTACGTTCGCATTCGAGGACTGCCCCATGTGCCCCAGGTCGAGGGCGGGCTCCCGGAGGCCGGCGGATTGCTGGCGCACGGCTGGCTGGATTCTGCGATTCAGGAAGGAGGCCTATTCCGCCACGCGGTATGGGGCGACTTGTTCGGGTTCGGACCTGCTCCCGATGCGGCCATGTTCATGGACTGGCTGGCGGCCAGTCTCGACGATGAGGCGTTGATCCAGGATTTGTCTTTCGCCCGTGATCTGGCTCTGGCCACCTTGCCGTCGAGTTGGCACTTCGAGGGGGGGGGCTCGCATATCCGGCCGCCCACACCTTCGCTGCTGTTTGGCGACGTCGCGGCTTATGTCGAGCGTCGTCACAGTGCGGCACAGAATGCCATTGCGAGTTTTGACTCCAGCGGGATCAAGATCTATCAGCCTGGGACTGTCGATTATGGGAAGACCCATTTCGCCAACCATGCCAATGGGTACGGCGCCGGCGATCTGGTCACTGCTCTGGAAGGGGCGACTCTCCGAGCCGATGCGGAGGGGACCGCGACCGCCCTCGAACTGCTGGACAAGCAGACCGCGCTTTATGCGAATACGGTCCCCCGCGGCGCTCAGACCTGGGAGATTCCTCTGCACACGCCCGACATTCTGGCCTCCGGCCTGCTCGCCAAAGCCTATACGCTCGGCTTTGTGCTCTCCGGCCGCGAGGATTATCTGGACCAAGCCCGCTACTGGGCCTGGACAGGAGTGCCCTTCGTATACCTGGTCAATCCGACGGAAGGGGTAGTCGGTCCTTATGCCACGATACCCGTATTCGGGGCTACAGGTTGGCAGGGTTCGTGGTTCGGACGGCCTGTGCAGTGGTGCGGACTGGTCTACGCCTCGGCGCTGCATCAACTGAGTGAATATGATCCGCAGGGACCGTGGCGGCAGATCGCCTCGGGGATCACCGCGACCGGGCTCGGGATGGTCTGGTCCGTGGACGACGTGGATCGGCAGGGGCTGCTGCCCGACTACTTTCTCTTGGAGTCTCAGCAGCGCGACGGACCGGCGATCAACCCCGGAACCACACAGGCGCATATCGCGGAACTGTTCGATGTGGGCACGATCTACGATGTCCGTCGTGTCCCGGCCACCGGCTGTCTCATTCACGCGCCGTGCAGAATCCACCAGATTGTGAAAAAGGACGAGCTCATATCATTCACGCTGGATGGCTGGGGTGCGCGGCAGGGGCCGAGAGCTTACCATGTCTTGGTATCCGGCTGGTCCGGACGCCGGCCCGATGTTATCATGCATGGACGCGATGAGGCGACAGACACGTCGGAAGGCGGCATGCCCGCTTCCGTCGAGTATCTTCCCCTCTCGAAACTCCTCATCATCGACGTCGCTGGGCCTGCGAGCATCGGCATCCGAGGGTGGATGTCCTCCACGGCGACATCGATGCCGTGAATGCGAAGAACGCACGATCCTGCGATCCATCTCGACAGTAAACAGTTGGTGGGTGCAATTATCGCCGCTGCATATGTGCAGGCGTTCGTGACCGATCGTCTGGGATGGTTGCTACGCGGCGAGGCGGGGCAGGCAGAAACGCACGACCACTGTGTTGGTCGAAGTAAGGCGGGCGTGATCGCATAGGGCCGTGCCTGCGGGGGCCTCATTGACGCGTGACGGATCCGCCTGTCTCTGCGAGACGAATCTCCGCCAAGTTGGGGAGTGTGACAGCCGAGATGGTTGGGAGAATACACATATGCCTTCTACCTTCATCAACGAAGAGACCACGAACGAAGCCGTGTGGGTCCTCAGGGAGATGGTCCAGCTCAACGTCCCGTACGGCGATGTCTACATGTTGCTTGGCACTATCTTTCTCGAGCGAGGTCGGACGGACGACGCGACCGGCATGTTTCGGTCCGCCCGCGACCGCGGGAACCTGCCGCAACCAGAGAGAGAAAACTTCCGAATTCTACTCCGTCACATGGAGCAAGGGTCGTGAATGTTTTCCGGGCCAGCGCTGTCGCACGACTCTGCGTTGACCTTGGCCTTGGCCTGTGCCCCAAAGCGGCGCGACGTTCGCCCTGTTCCAGGCATCCCAGGTGGCCTGAAGCTCCTTTACCTTATCCGGCATCGCGGCGGCGAGGTCTCTGGTCTCGCCGATATCGGCAGCGAGATTGTAGAGCCTGGCGGCGGTGACCGGCTGGTTACGCGCCCCGGTGTGCGTATCGGCGTTGCTGTCGTAGCGGACCAGCTTGTAGTCACCCACGCGGACGGCCATCTGCTCGCCGAAACGCCAATAGAGTGCATCGTGCGGAGCACCTGTCTTCTCGCCGGTCAAGAAGGGCAGCAGATTCACGCCTTCGAGTTTCGGGTCTTGATCGACCTGTACGCCGGCTGCTGCCAGGGCGGTGGTGGTGAGGTCCAATTGAATGGCGGGCTGGATGTAGACGCCGGGTTTCACATGGCCGGGCCAGGACACGACGAATGGGACGCGGATCCCGCCTTCCAGCGTGGTGCGCTTGGAGCCGCGCAGCGGATCGTTCCGGGAGGCGTTGACCGTCGTTCCGGGCATGGTCGGCCCCCCGTTGTCGCTGATGAAACAGACGAGCGTATTCTGTTCCAGACCGGTTTGAACCAGCTTCCTGCGTACGCGGCCGATCGCCTCGTCCATCGCCAACATCATCGCGTCATAGGTGCGGCGTTTGTCGTCTGTCTCCCGGGCGAACCTCGCCCGGCGCTCGTCCGTGGCCTGCATGGGCGTATGGACGGTGTTGAACGCCAGACAGAGGAACCACGGCTCACCCTTGTGCCGCTCGATGAACGCGACGGCCTGGCGCCCGAAGGCGTCGGTCGTATAGTCGAGCTCGGTGACCGGCTCGACGCCGCGCAGGATGCCGGCCGGCTTGAAGTAGTCGTGGGCGCCCCCGAGGAAACCGTAGAACTCATCAAAACCGCGTTTCTGTGGGTGAAATTGAGGCTCGGTGCCGAGGTGCCACTTCCCGACCAGGCCGGTTACATAACCGGCAGCCTTGAGGCGGTCGGCAATCGTTCGTTCAGCGAGCGGCAGGCCACTGCTGCCCGAAGGATTGAACTCATGGCCGAACCGCGTTTGGTAACGGCCCGTCATCAGTCCGGCCCGCGTCGGCGAACAGTACGGACCGGAGACATAGCCGTTGGTGAAGCGCACCCCGGAGGTGTGAGTGCATCGAGGTTGGGCGTGGGAATATCCTTGCATCCGTGAAACCCCACGTCCGCATAGCCCATATCATCGCCGACGATGAAGAGGATGTTCGGGCGCGAGGAGGCTGCGAGGCCCCCTGAGGCAAGCGTCAGACACGAGAGAACCACGGACAGAAGACCGATGCGGATGGCCGTGTGACGCCTGGAGTTAACATCGCCAAGCAGAGACATAGGTTTCCTCCTATAATATGTGATCGCACGGCACGCCGGCTCTCAATTCGGGCCCAGGACTTCGGTCGGCGTGTACCGGGCTCTATTGTACCCCGGCTCGGCCGCGAGTTCAACGGGCATAGGGAAACATCAATCCAGCCCTTGCAGAGACCAGGTCGGGCCTATAGCATGGGATGCGTCGTGTTCACCTGGAGACCTCCGTGGAGATGCATGTGATGGATACGAAAGGACCGGTGGTTCTGTCGATCGTGGTGGGAGGGACCGTTCTGCTGCTGAGTCCGGCGTGCCTGTCTGCCGAGCGGCGCGCTGGGGTCGATACCTCGGGCAGTCCTCATGTCAAGGTCCGCAACACCGATTTGGATGCCGTCCGCTGGACGGAGGGCTTCTGGGCCCAGCGGTTCGAGCGGTGCCGCGAGGTCACGATTCCTGCGTTGATCCAGGTGATGGAGAAGCCGGACAACTCGGCCAATTTCCAGAATTTCCGGATCGTGGCGGGACTGGCCCAAGGCAAGTTCTTCGGCAACGACTGGGGGGACGGCGACTGTTACAAGCTGATCGAAGCCATGTCGGCGGTCTACCGCGTTACGCACGACTCGTCGCTCGCTCGCCGGATGGATGAGTGGATCGAAGTCATCGGCAAAGCACAAGCCCCCGACGGCTACATCTCGACCCAGATCCAGCTCACCGGCCGTCCCCGGTGGCAGGACCTGCATCGCCATGAGCTGTACAATATGGGCCATCTGCTTGCGGCGGCCTGCGTTCATCATCGAGCCACGGGCAAGGACGACTTCTTGCGTATCGCGCGCAAGCTGGGCGACTATCTGTGTACGGTCTTTCTCCCACGCCCCCGAGAGCTGGCCCATTTCTGCTTCAACCCCTCGAATATCATGGGGGCGGTCGAGCTATACCGCACTACGGGCGATCCCAAGTATCTGAGACTGGCCCAGACCTTTGTCGATATGCGTGGCTCGGCCCCTGGGGGCAGCGATCAGAACCAGGCTAAGGTGCCCCTGCGCCAGGAGCAGGAGGCGGTCGGGCATGCCGTGACCGCGGCCTATCTCTGGTGCGGTGCGGCTGACGTGTATGCCGAGACCGGCGAGCCGGCCCTGCTGGACGCGCTCACGCGGCTCTGGGAAGACGTCACCGAGCGGAAGATGTACATCACGGGCGGTACCGCGGCTTTGCACACCGGCGAGGCAGACCGGCGCTTGCTCAAACGCGGCCCGCGTGATTCGGTCCACGAGGCCTTTGGCGCCCCGTACCAGTTGCCCAATCGCACGGCGTATAATGAGACCTGTGCCAATATTGCCCACGCCATGTGGAGCCGGCGGATGCTGGCGTTGACGGGCGAAGCGAAGTACGCCGACATGATGGAGCGTGTTCTGTACAACAGCATGCTCTCCGGCATCGGCGTCGAGGGCCGGGACTTCTTCTACACGAACCCCTTGCGTCGCATCCAAGGTACGCCGCTGTTGAGCAATGATTCGGTATCCCGCTGGCCCGACACGACGCCGGCCTCCCCGGTCCATTGTTTCTGCTGCCCGCCCAACGTGGCCCGCACCTTGGCGGAGCTGAGCGGCTGGATGTACGGCGTTTCGCAGGACGCCGTATGGGTCCACCTGTATGGCGGCAGCGTCTTCGATTCCGGCGGTATCCGCCTGGTCCAGGAAACGCGGTACCCGTGGGACGGATGCGTGACAATCACCATCGAGAGGACACCCGGCACTGCGTGGGTCTTGCAGCTGCGCATTCCCGGCTGGGCGCCAGGGACAAGACTTCGAATCAACGACGAGGATTCAGGCGTGGAAGTCCGTCCCCTGGACTATGCGACCGTCACGCGGCGGTGGTCCCCCGGCGACAAGGTCCGGCTCGACCTGCCCATGGACGTTGTGCTGGTCGAAGCCCATCCCCTCGTGGAAGAGACGCGAGATCACGTCGCCGTGATGCGCGGTCCGGTTGTTTATTGCCTGGAGTCAGCGGACCTGCCGGAGTCCGTGAATCTGCAGAACGTGCGACTGCCGCGCCGGCCCGCGTGGCAGGTGCGGCATGACCCGGACCTCCTGCGCGGCGTGACCGTGCTGGAGACGGAAGGGGCGGTCGTGCCAAAGGCGGGGCTGTCCTCCTCGCTGTACCGACGTTTGCCGGAAGGATCGCCCGAACATGTGAAACTGCGTTTGATCCCGTACTATGCCTGGGCCAACCGCGGGCAGGGTGACATGACCGTGTGGGTCCCGCTGGAGTGAATGGGCAGGTAGTGTGCCCGTAGGGGCATGTTCGGATAACGCTTTGCGGCGTCACTGCGAACGGCCTGGCCCTTTTGAAAGGAAAGCCGATATGATGGCACATGGGCCTTCAACGAGTCGTTCGAATCCGATCTCGCGGCGTGAGTTCCTCCGCACGGCGGCAATGGCGGCCGTCACGGGCCTGCCCCCCGGACTGGGAGCCGCGCCGGCCGGACGCCGGAAGAACGTGTTGTTCATTGCGGTGGACGATCTGCGGAACGAGCTCGGATGCTATGGGGCCCCAGGCATCCACTCGCCGAACATCGACCGTCTGGCGGCATGGGGGACGGCGTTCGACCGGGCCTACTGTCAGCAGGCGGTGTGTTCACCCTCGCGGACCAGTCTGTTGACTGGCTGCCGGCCCGATACGACGAAGGTGTACGATCTGGTGACCCATTTCCGCAAGGCGATTCCAGGCGTGGTGACACTCCCGCAGCACTTCCGAAACTACGGGTACTTCACACGCAGCGTGGGCAAGATCTATCACCCCGGGTATGATGACAAGCCGTCGTGGTCTGAGCCGGCGCCTCGGATCACTCGGCCGACGTACGCCCTGGAGGAGAACCAGGCCATAGTTGCACGCAAAACTGCGGCCGTGGCAGGAAAGGAGTTTGCCACCCCCAGTGCCCGCTCCAACGCGACCAAAGGCCCAGCGTATGAATGCACCGACGTGCCGGACAACGCCTACTCCGACGGCGCGATCGCCGATGCGGCGATTCAAATGCTGCGGGAAGCCAAGGATAAGCCGTTCTTCCTGGCGGTCGGCTTTCTCAAGCCGCACCTGCCCTTCGTCGCGCCGAAGAAGTACTGGGATCTCTACCGGCGGGACGAGATCCCCATGGCCCCCAATCCGTTCCCGCCCCAGGACGCCCCCAAGTTCGCCCTCGTGGATTGGGGTGAGCTGCGGGCCTATGAGGACATCCCGCGTGTTGGTCCGCTGACGGACGAGCAGGCGCGAACGCTCAAACATGGTTACTATGCCTGCATCAGCTACATGGATGCGCAGCTCGGGCGCGTCCTGGCCGAGTTGGATCGGTTGGGCCTGCGTGAGCAGACGGTGATCGTGCTGTGGGGCGACCACGGCTGGAAACTGGGCGAGCACGGGGCCTGGTGCAAGCACACCAACTTCGAAAACGACACGCGTGCCCCGTTGATTTGTTGTGCTCCCGGGCAGAAGGCCGCCGGGCGCCATTCGCGGGCGCTCGTGGAGTTCGTGGACATCTACCCTTCTCTGTGCGAGTTGGCGGGATTGCCGGTACCGTCTCACCTGGAGGGGACCAGCTTTGCACCACTCCTCGATGCGCCGGAGCGGTCCTGGAAGAAGGCTGTGTTCAGCCAATACCCTCGCGGGGGCGTCATGGGCTATTCCATGCGGACGGACCGTTATCGTCTGACGCGCTGGCTCACTCGCGAGGGCCGCGAGGCCGCCCGCGAGATGTATGACCATCAGAACGATCCGCAGGAGAATGTCAACGTCGCGGATCGTCCGGAGAACAAGGCGGTGGTCGAAGAACTCACGAAACAGATGCAGGCAGGTTGGAAGGCAGCGCGGGAGAGCTTGGTGGAGTCGTGAAGGCGTCGCCGAGACGTTGAATCTCGGCGTCAAGGAAACAGACGGCTCGGAGGTGGCTCGTGAACCAACGCGAATTTCAGGGAGGGGCGATGCTGGCCGACAGTGCGGGCTCTCTCAAGCGTCCCGACGGCACGTTGCGCAACGATCCGACGAAATATCGTGACACCCTGGCGGCGCTGCGCGGGCCGGATGAGACACCGGACGGCGACGCCATGGCCGGGATCACCGCCGCCAACCACGACATGGCCGCGTGGGCCAAGGAACTCGTTGCCGAGAGGGCGTAGAGCATGTAAGACATTTTCACACCGACGGGCAGGAGGTTATAATCGTGCCATGAAACGGCGACATGGATTCATCACACTGGTGTTGGCGCTGGGAGTGACAACCTCTCTGGTCGCGCCGGCTTCCGCGGCCGCAACGCCCAGCCGACCGAACATTCTCTTCATCCTGACCGACGACCAGAATCCGGACACCCTGGGCTGCTTTGGGGGCAAGGTCCTGACGCCCACGCTGGACATGCTGTGCCGGGAAGGCGTGAAGTTCACCCGGGCGTATACCTCCTCCAGTGTCTGCACGCCCAGCCGATATACGTGCATGACGGGCCAGTACGCCAGCCGCTGCGCGACGAACCGGTTCATGAAGGCGCATCCTCCGGGCACGCCATCGAACGTGGGCTTCAACGTCCAGGTTGAGCCCGGCCGTTGGAACGTGGCGCAGGTGCTCCGTGCACACGGGTACCGGACGGGTTTCGTAGGAAAGTGGCACACCGGCGGACCGGCGTTCGTGCCCATCCCGTCCGATGCCGACCTGCACGACCCTGAGGTGGCGAAGAAACTGGAGGAGAACCAGCGGCGGCTCTGCGACTACATCCGGCATGTGGGATTCGACTACGCCGCGAGCGTCTATCGCGGCAACCTTGCCGATCACAAGCTGGACGCCCTGATCTATCACAACATGGAGTGGGCCACGAAGGGGGCATTGGATTTCCTGAATCAGGCCGATGACAGACCTTTCTTTCTGCACCTGTGCACCACGTTGCAGCACAGCCCCGCGCCCAACCAGTCGATCGGCGGCGACCCGACGATGACCCCGGCCGGACATTTACCTGCTCCTCTGAACGTGCAGACGCCGCGGGCCAGTATCGCCGCGCGGCTGAAACAGGCGGGTGTGGCGGGGAACATGGGGCACGCTACCTGGCTCGACGACAGCATCGCGGCGGTGGTGCAGAGACTCGCCGATCTCGGCCAGTTGGACAACACGGTGATCCTGTTCTTCAGTGACAATGCCACGCTCGGTGGCAAAGGCACCTGCTACGACGGCGGGGCGCGAACGCCCTGTTTCCTCTGGGGCAAGGGACGCATTCCGGGAGGACAGGTCTGCGACAAACTGGTGCAGAACATCGATTTCGTGCCGACGATCTTTGAGATGGCGCAGGTTCGCGCGCCCGCCGAGATGAGAATCGACGGATCGAGCCTGATCCCGCTGGTCACGTCATCGCAGGCGAAATGGCGGGAGGAACTGTTCCTGGAGATCGGACATACGCGGGCCGTCTGCACGCCGCGATGGAAGTACATCGCCCTGCGCTATCCGTCGGGGGTTCAGCAGAAGCTCTCCGACGGAACGCTGGGCCGACCGGCCTACCACATGGACGTCTCGCTGAACCTGCAGGAGATGGCCCTGAAAGCCATCCCGGCTACTGGGACGCGGACCAACTATACGATCTGGAGGCCGATCCCGAGGAACGGGTGAATCTGATCAGAGATCCCCAACACGCAAGAACAGTTCAAGACCTGCGGGGCCGGTTGAAGGACTGGCTCGTCGGGTTCGAGCGGCCATTCGGCGAGTTCGTACTGCCAAGGTGAGAGGGTCGAATCCCTTGATGAGCGGGACGCACCGGAGCCACTCGTACGTGCACGTCTTGAATCGCGGCGACAGTCAGCCGATCCTCGATACAGCCGGCGGCGCCGGCAGATCCCAACCTTTGCGGTAGGGCCGCCGGATCACCGCATCCGCCTCGGGGGCATTCCTGGCCTTCAGGCCGGCGCTGTCCCATTCGATCTTCTTGCCGAGACGCACCGCCAGGTTGCCCAGCAACACCATCTCGGTGAGCCGGCTGCTATAGTCGAAGCTCGATAGCGGTTTGGGGCCCCCTTTGCATGCATTGATCCACTCGGCGTCCTCGTTCGCCACCCGGCGAATCGTCCTGGGCGTGTCCGCGAACGGCTCGACGCGGCGTCCGGGAGTAATGATCCAATCCGTTGCACTGCGTCTGAACAGCATCAGCCCGTCGTCGCCGACCAGGATCACGTCCCAGCTCCCAGGGTCATCGACCGACACGGTCTTCTTCGCCTCCTCCGCCTTGCCGGCACGGGCGGGCCGCGGGCGAGTCTCTGTCGCGGCCGCCGGTGCTCCTGCCGCTGCCCTCGTCAGTAGCTCGTACGGTGCGTTCGCCTTGCCAGCCTTGCGGCCGTCATACCAGACGTATTTCACCGCGGGCATTGCGACCGCTGCCTTGGGTCCCACGGAACCGCCGAACTCGCCGCCGCCCACGGATGGACGGGCGGGGAACTCATAGGTAATGGTCGACCACTCGGGACCGGTTTCCCGAGTCTGGCCGCCGGACTCGGCTTCCACCACCGTCGTCGCCCCCATATCCAACGCCCAGTAGGCCATGTCCATGATGTGACAGGCCATATCGCCGAGTGCCCCGGTGCCGAAGTCCCACCAGCCCCGCCATTTGAACGGGACATAGCACGCGTTGTAGTCCCGGATCGGGGCCGGGCCGACCCAGAGGTCCCAGTCCAGCCCCTGTGGCCTGGCCTGTCCGGCGAGACGGTCCCGCTCCTTCAATGCCTGCTGCCCCTGCGGCCAGATGGGCCGATTCGTCCAGGCGTGGACCTCCCGGACGGGGCCGATGATGCCCGCGCGCACGAGCTCGACGGCCCGCCGGATCGGCTCGCCGGCGTGTGCCTGGTTGCCCATCTGGGTCTGGACCTTGTAGTATTGGGCCGCCTGCTCCAGCACACGGGCCTCATAGATCGAATGCGTGAGAGGCTTCTGGCAATAGACGTGCTTGCCCAGCGACATTGCCATCAGGGAAGCGAGGGCGTGCGTGTGGTCCGGCGTGCTCACGGTCACGGCATCGATCCCCTTCTCCTTCTCGAGCATGACCCGGAAATCCTGGTACCGTTTCGCCTCGGGAAAGCTGCCGAACGTCTTGGCTGCCCGACTCTCATCCACATCGCACAGCGCGACGAAGGTGCCGCCGGCCCGAGTGACGTCGTTCACCTCTCCGGCCCCCTTGCCGCCCACCCCGACCCCTGCGACGTAAAAGCGGTCATTCGCGCCCCAGGCGCGCCTGGGGATGTAGGTGAACGCCAGGGAAGAGGCGGTGGCAGTCAGGAAACGGCGACGACTCATGCGCTGATTAAACATGTCCCATCCTTCCCATTGCTCCAGGGATGTTGTCACTGAAGGCTGCTATTTTGTCCTTCATGCTCTTCATCGCCATCTACGGCGTCTTCTTTCGATCCTTACGGGGCGACTGGCGCGTCGCCGACTTTGGCGCCGGGGCCGGCGTGGGAGGCGGGGCGGTGTCGCTATTGTCCTTGAACTCGGCACGAAGCCGCGCCAACTCGGCTTTCAGCCGGGCAACGGTAGCCGCGTAGGCCGGGTCGGAGTAGACGCTGCGGAGCTGCTTGGGGTCCTTCTCCAGATCGAACAGCTCCCACTCGTCGGTGGTGTAGAAGTACGCCAGCGTGTGTTGCTCGGTGCGGAGGCCGTAGTGCTTGGCCACGCCGTGACCCGGGTCGTAGTAGTGGTAGTAGATGCTCTTGCGCCAGTCGGCGGGCGTGCGGTCGCGCAGCACGGGCATGAACGAACGGCCGTGCAGGCCCTCCGGCACTCGACCGCCCGCGATCTCCATGAACGTCGGGGCGTAATCGATGTTCTGCACCATCGCGGCCGGGCGGCTGCCGGCCTTCACCACGCCGGGCCACCGCACGATCAGAGGCATGTGCACGGACTCCTCGTAAATCCACCGCTTGTCGAACCAGCCGTGCTCCCCATTGTAGAAGCCCTGGTCGCTCGAGTAGATCACCACGGTATTGGAGTCGAGGCCCTCGGCCGCAAGGTATTGCACCAGCCGCCCCACGCTGTCGTCCACTGCCTTGATGCAGCGCAGATAGTCTTTCATGTACTGCTGGTACTTCCAGCGGGTCAGGTCCCGGCCCTGCGGATTGCGGCGGCGGAAATCGAGGTTGCGAGGGCCGTACGCGGAGTCGGGATCGATCTGCGCCTCGGGCCCCTCGACTTTCAGATCACTCTTGAGGACCATGTCCCTGCCGATCTCCATCTGTTGTAGCCGGGCCGGAGAGGCTCGGTTGGCGTGGTTGTCGAAGAGGGTGTCCGGCTCGGGGATCTCTACATCGTCGAGCCAGCGCCAGTAGCGTTGCGGCGGGATCCAGTTCCGATGCGGTGCCTTGTGTTGCACCATGAGCATGAACGGCTGGGACGTGTTGCGCTGCTTGAGCCATTCCAGCGACAGGTCGGTGATGATGTCCGTGGCATATCCCCGGTGCGACTCCATGCCGTCAGGGCCTTCGAACTTGGGGTCCAGGTAGGAGCCCTGGCCCGGCAGGATGCGCCAGTAGTCTGTCTCTGGTCTCGTGCTCGCCAAGTGCCACTTGCCGAAGATCGCCGTCTGGTATCCGGCTTCGCGCAGGGCGCGCGGGTAAGTCCAGAGTCCGGGGTTGATCGGCTTGTTCAGGGTCATCACCCCATTGGCATGGCTGTGCAGGCCGGTGAGGATTGAAGCACGACTCGGCGAACAGAGGGAGTTGCCGCAGAAACTGTTTGCGAACAGGGCGCCCTCGTCGGCAAGGCGGTCGATGTTCGGCGTGACGGCATTCTGCTTGCAGAAGGGCGCCAAGTGACTGCCGTATGCTCCGATGGTCTGGAGGGAATGATCGTCGGAGAAGATAAACAGGATGTTGGGCTGCTTCCTTTCTGCGGCAGGTGCGGGTCCGGGATTTGTGCCGACGGCGGCCCCCAGGCAGGCAACTCCCGCCAGACGTAGAAAACTCCGTCTGGATACAGGGCGTGTTGTGTGTTGGGGACGATGGCTCGCCGGGATGTCCATGAGACTACCTCCAAGCACAGGTTGGCTAATCCACGTATGACGGTTAGACAACGATGCCGCGATTATATCGCTTGGCAGCATGTGATCGCAAGTGAAGTCCTGTCTTGCCAGCGATTCCGCAGGGGTGAGTGTCGGAGATTGTGGCCGCTGGATTAACCGCGTTTGGTCGGATAGAGCCGCCTCTGACCCGGAAACCTCCTCGGCGGACAGATCAGGTGCACCTGCGCCTGTTGCCGTGCACGAGACTGGAAGAACCGGTTCCGCAGCCGCTCGGTATGTCGCTTTTCCTGCGGGACTTCTGGCTGCTGCCAGGGGTATTGGAAGCATCACTGACTGTTTGAGTGCGGGGGAGGGAGCAGAGGCGGGGGAGAGAAGCAGGGAGGCGGGCTGAGACTGCCGGCCAAGGGGGGAGGGGGACGGATTCAACGGCCGGGGCGGCTGGTGACGCGGCAGGACGATTCCGAGTACCTTGCGGCGTCAAATCGCTTGCATTCTCTGCACTTCGCGCCCAAAATAGACCTATCAGAGAAGCCCAAACGGTGGGGAGTCGGCATGAGTGATGTGACACGCATCTTGAATGCCATCGAACGGGGGGACGCGAAAGCTACGGACGAACTGCTCCCTTTGGTCTACGAAGAACTACGTATTCTGGCGGCGCAGAAGTTGTCGCAGGAGAAGCCAGGACAGACGCTTCAGGCGACAGCCCTGGCGCACGAGGCGTACCTGCGGCTCGTTGGGGAGCAGGTGCAGAACTGGAAGAGCCGGGGCATTTCTTCGTTGCGGCCGCGGAAGCCATGCGTCGAATCCTCGTGGACAATGCTCGCCGCAAGAAGAGCCTGAAGCGTGGCCGTGGGCAACAGCGAGTTGATCTTGATGAGGCGGACATAGAATGCGTGGATGCCTCGACGGCGGACAGGTTGTTGGCGCTGGATGAAGCTTTGGCAAGGCTGTCGGAAGAGGATCCGACCAAGGCCGATTTGGTCAAGCTACGTTATCCCTCCAGTTGCATAAGGCACTCCGTCAAGTCTTGCGAATGTGCAGTTTTCATCGGGAAAGAGGCGTGGATTCGTAACCGAGGAGCCGATTCGTAAATCTCACCACAGGTGAGGTTCAGATTCGGCAAGAGAATCGGGG
>DATIKY010000351.1:0-5343 GCA_035476995.1 Sedimentisphaerales bacterium
GGGGAACACTCATGCGGGGTCCTCCAGACACTCCATTGCCTTACTCCCGCAGTCTACTCGACCCCGCTATAAAAGACAAGGATAATCCCCAAAATGGATGCGGGGTTTTTCAGCGGAATCAAATGTGTAGGTCTGACACTATGAACTCTCCAATGTTGGACCTCGTAACGCCCAATTTGGTTACCCCGCTTGAGTTGCTCCAGGGAGGATAGCATTATGAAGGAAGACAAGACAATCGAGGACATCAGGAGCGTGCGGCAGAAGATATCACAGGAGTGCGGAAACGATCCGCACAGACTCGTCCAGCATTACATCCAGCGTCAAGAGCAGAACCGACAAAGGCTCCGGCAGCCTTCAAAGAGATCCTCGCTTCGAGACGAATCGTAGCGGCCTTGTTCATCCGTTCCACCCGTTCGCTCACAGAGCATCTTGCCTTTACCCACAGACGCAGGGACGCAGAGCAAGAGGGGCTGCGAACGAAGGAAGGAAAGACAGTTCAAACCGGACTGTCCCTACGAACCGCTGCTATACACCCATCATCATTATTGGCACGATCAAGAACAGGCACACGAAGGACACCGCCATCAGCAATATCATCCCAACTACGCCATTCAAGACCGAGATCTTCCTCCTCGCCAGTTGGACCAGCGTAACCAGCAGGAGGACGATTGTGCCGACTGTAGGACCGAACACTTGAAAGAATGCGTTCCAAGCGACGGTTCCGATTCTCCAATCGGGATCTGCGACGAACAGAAGCAGCGAAAGGCACAGCAGACCACAATAGGTCAGGAGGATGATCCAATACCTTTTCTCGGAGACCGTCATATTTCGCTATTTCCTACCTTCGCTTGGGGACTCCCGGTGTCGTCTGTTGCTGGAGCGGCCACGGAGACTGGCGACAGTCACCCATGTCCGCCTTCCTCCGCCCGGTTGTCCTCCGGGTTCTCCAGTTCCTGCACCGGTCGCACTCATTCTGACCTCTCCACACTCGAACGATCTGTCCCTGGCCGCACCTCCGATCGCTTCACGCTTCACGCCTCCCCGTCGTCCCGCCGCCCCAACCGCCATTCCCGGCATGATCCGGACTGTCACACACCAGAAAAAGTACCGGACACCCTTAATTCCTGACACCTTTAATCTACTCTCCCTTTAATTTACTCCCCAAAGAAGAAAGGGGACATTCTACTTTTCGATCGTGAAGGACGATGCCGTGGTCAATGAGAAAAAGCAGAATGTCCCCTTTTCGCGATTGCTTCGCGTCAGATCTCCTTCCACTGGCCCGGCGTCGGGACCGGGAAGCGGCCCTGGGCGTCGGCCTTGACCGGGACCGGACTGTCGGCGTTCAGGTCGTCCAGGTAGTCGCAGAACTGGAAGCGGGATTTCATCATGTCGTCCCACGTGACCTTCTGGCCGATATGGCAGGCGGCCCGGCCCATCAGGGCCGTCAGATCGGAGTAGACCGCCCGTTTCAACTCGTTGTGCGGCCTGTCGTTGCGGATGGCGTTGATGAACGCGTTCCACTCGTATTGCCAGGGACTGAACGCGTCTTTCGTGGGCGTCCAAACGATGTTGTCCTTCTCGATCCGCTGATCCTTGAACAGGTGCACGGTCGCGGCGTGCGTCATGCCTGAGAACTGGGCGGCGCACTTGGCGCCGTGGATGAAGGTGGCGAACTCGCCGTACGTATGGTTCATCCGTCGGAACTGGCAAAACGCCTTGCCCCCGTCGGCGAAGGTGTATTCGATGGCGTAGACGTCGATGTTCTGGCCGCAGTCGGTGCTGCGAGGCCAGCAGCCGCCCAGGCCGTGCGCCGAGACCGGCCAGGAATCCTTGATCCAGCAGCATTCGTCGATCTGGTGGATCAGGTTGTCGACCATGTGGCCCGAGCCCACGTAGAGCAGGTGGATCCGGCCGAATTCGAGCTGGCTCATCAGCCTGTTGGCGTTGGCGCCCATGTTGCCGAGCCCGCCGCCGCCTTCGTAGCGGTTGGCGCGGATCAGCGGGATGTCGCCCATCGCGCCGTCGCGGATCTTCTCGATCAGCGCCTGGCGGGCGGGAGAGTGGCGGCACTGGAGCCCGGCGAGGATCTTGACGCCCTTCTTCTGGGCCTCTTCGTTTGCGGCCAGAAGCCTGTGCAGGCCGCCTGGGTCGGAGGCGAAGGGCTTCTCCATGAACACGTTGATCCCCTTCCTGATCGCGTACTCGACGTGCACCGGTCGGATGTACGACCGGGTCGTGCATAGGGCGACATCGCCCGGCCGCAGGCAATCGATCGCCTGCAGATATCCCTTGAACCCGACGAACTGCCGCTCGCCGGGGACGTCGATCTTGTCCTGGAATCTGTCGTGCAGAGCCTTGCGCTGGTTCTCCATGCGTTTGGCGTCCAGATCGGCCATCGCGTAGAGCTTCATCGGCCCGCTGTCGGGCACGGACAAGGCGTCCCCGACGGCCCCGGTGCCGCGCCCGCCGCAGCCGAGCAGGGCCAGGCGGATGGTGTCGTCGGCGGCCGCATGGAGGGTCGGAGTCAGACTCCCGAGCACAGCCGTCCCCGCGGCGACGGAGCCACTACGTTTGAGGAATTCCCGGCGGTTGACCTTGGATGAGCCGATCGATGTCGTCATGTCGTTCTCCTTGGATAAAGGTTGATGGCGACATTGTAGGCCCGATCCAACGCAAGTGCAAAGGAGAATCTCGCCGACAAAAGAAACCGAGGCAGCGGGAGCCGGATCATGGGAGCCCCTCGGGCCACAATTCCGTAAACCGGGAGTGCTTGTGACGAAGGAAGACCAAGCCCCCGAGCGATCCGTCGCCGTCCTCGGAAAAGGGACTTGGCACCGTCCCATTCCCGGGCGACCATGCCGATCTGACGCCGCGTCAGGTCGCGAGGATCTCGCGCATTTTGGGCGGTCCGTCTGCATGTAATGGGGTTGTTCGTGGCAGCGGGCATCCGTATTATGAGACATGGTTGGGGCTCGGCCCATCGTCAAGGTCATCTGGAAAATGTCGGCTGATTACTGATGAAAAGAGCGACTGCTATGGAACAGACTGTTTCACGACAACGCGACAGGAAAGCATCTATGAAACATATCCTCACACTCCTGATCTCGCTGTTGCTGACTCCGCTGGTCGGCGGGGCGACCTGTTACGCCGCCACGGACGGCCAGGACAGCAACGATGGGAAGACTGTGAACACCCCGCTTCGAAGGGGCCAGGTGGCCGCCACCGAAGCGGCGCCTCCGACAGGGGTCATCCACGACCTCACTCCGCTCCATGATGCGGCGCGAGTGCTGATCAATCCGCACAAAGGCTGGTACCACCATTTCCCCGACAACCACCCGAACAAATACCAGATCGCTCGCGACGCAGACCTGTTGGACTTCCCCGGCATGGATCATCTCTACATCCGGCTGGCGTGGGCATACCTCGAACCGAAGGAAGGCCGGTTCGATTGGGCGGTCATCGATCGCCTCATCGAGAAGTGGACCGCGCACGGGCTGGGCATCGCGTTCCGCATCAGTTGCAAGGAAACCAGCACGGACCGAATTGAGCAGCAGTTCGCCACCCCGCGCTGGGTGATGGAAGCCGGCGCGCAAGGCGGATACTACCGGATGGGCAAGGCCACCGGGCCGGAAGGACCGTGGGAACCAGAGTTCGACGACCCAATCTTCCTCGCCAAGCTCGACCGATTCCTGGCCGCCTTCGCGGCGCGCTACGATGGCAAGCCGTGGCTGCGCTATCTCGACGTCGGCAGCATCGGCGACTGGGGCGAAGGCCACTGCTGGGCCGGCAGCTGCAAGGACTTGTCCTTCGCCGTGCGGGAACTGCACGTTGATCTTCACTTGAAGCATTTCAAACGCACCCAACTCGTCATCTCGGATGACTACGTCCACGCCTTGAACGACCCCGCCGAGCGCGCGAGGCTGCACCAGCACATCCTGGCCCACGGCATCAGCTACCGCGACGACAGCATCATGGTGGACGGTTACTTCGCCGGCACGAGCGACCGCTTCACCGTGCGCAGCCCGGAGTTCTTCGCGGACGCCTATCTGCGGACGCCGACCGTGTTCGAGTTGGAACACTACGGCAAGGTGAAATCGCTCGGAAACTGGGCCGTTCTTCCCAACTCCTCGGCGGCCAGGTTCGGCAAGGGAAAGACCGGTCCGGACTTCTTCCGCGGCGCGCTCGAGTTGCTGCACGCGACCTACATCGGCTACCACGGCGACGCGCGCGAATGGTTCACCGACAATCCCGAAGTGACGAAGGAACTGCTGAACCAGTGCGGCTATTGGCTCTTCCCAACGTCCCTCGAACTACCGGACAAACTCGTGGCCGGCGCCACCGTGCCAATGACCCTGACGATGGAGAACCGCGGCGTGGCGCCGCCCTATGCGCCCTACGAGCTGAGGGTGAAGCTCTCCGGCGGGGGCACGAACTGGGTGCATGTTGCTGGCAGGGCCGAGAAGTCGTGGCGGCCTGGCAAGCCGATTGTCCTGCGGCTCGAACTGCCTTTGCCGGCCTCCCTCCAGCCAGGCCAATATCCGTTGGCCGTCGGTCTCTTTGACGCCGCCGCTCCGAAAGAGCGTCCGGTGGAGTTCGCGCTCCAAGAGTCGGCGCGCGATTCGCAGGGCTACTACCGTGTCGGCACGGTGCCCGTGTCCGCTGAAGGGGCGTGGAAGGTATGGTATCCGGTCACCCTTACCTTCACCGGCAAACAGGCCAGGGAAACGGAGGCAACCTTCCGAGATCATCGCCTCGATGTAACATTCCGCAAAGGCGACAAGTCGTTCCGGGTGCCTGGATATTTTGCAGCCGACGGCAACGCGGCGGAGTCGTCAGCCACCAGCGGCAACAAATGGCGGGTGAAATTCACGCCGAATGAGCCCGGCGTATGGACCTATTCCGTGTCTTTCCGTGAGGGGCCGGAGATCGCGGTTCCGGCCGACAGCAGTCCGACCGCGGGGAAATCGGCCGGCGCTCCCGACGGACAGACCGGCTCATTTATCGTGCAGCCTGCAGATCCTGATGCGCCGGGCTTCTACGGCAAGGGGATGCTGACGTATGTTGGCGAGCACTACCTGCAGTTTCAGGGCAGCAAAGAGTGGTTCGTCAAGGCCGGACCGGGAAGCCCGGAAGATTTCTTCGGATACCAGGATTTTGATGGCACCTGTGACGACCAGAACAAGAAGGGCGACACAGAGAACAAAGACACGAATGGCACTGCCTTGATCGTGGTTGGCGCGGAGCTTGGGCGGCGGTGCCAGAGGCTGTGGTGCCATTTCATCGTGGATGAAGATCTTGCTCTGCGCCGTCAGATCGGTATCATGGTTTTGGCCTTCCTTGGCC
>DATIKY010000352.1:0-6916 GCA_035476995.1 Sedimentisphaerales bacterium
AGATCCGCGTCCTGCAACGCAAAGCCTACGGTTTCAGAGACACGGAATTCTTCAAACTCAAGATCTACGCTCTGCACGAAACCCGCTACGAACTCGTAGCGTAACCCACCATGAAAAGTACGCAAAAACCGGATGAGCCTCTTTTTGGAATTGTTCTCTCTATCACGCCAGTGTGCGATTGTGCCCACCTTCTACCATTGGTTACTGAATCCGCCCGATCAAAGGTGCGCTCCCTCGCTTGAGCTTCCGTCCTGCATCCGGTTATCGGCTGGAAAAGGGGGGGAAGATCAGAGAACGTTAAGAAACACCAATCGAGTAGGTAGTGTTTCGGGGCAAGGGGTCCGATATCTACGCTTCACGCACGACGCGCTACGCCCGTCGGACCTCCTCGGCGATGGCCTGGATGCCGGCAGAGACGATGCGGGGGTCCTGGGCGTAGTTGACGCGGATGCACTCGTTGGCGTGGGGCCAGGGCTCGGCCAGGCCGGGGAAGGAATAGTGGCCCGGCACGACGAGGACGTTGCGCCGCTTCAGTCGCTCGTAGAACTGCTGGCTCGTGATCGGCAGGTTCGGGAACCACAGCCACAGAAAGAAGGCCCCTTCCGGCTTGTGGATGCGATAGTCGAGTCCCTGAAAGCACTCGTGTACCCGCGCGACCGCCTCCTGCATCTTCGTCTCGTAGAACGGCCGGACCACTTCGCGGCTGGCGGCGATGATCTCGCCCGAGCGGATCATGTCCGCGACGATGGCGGCGCCGACGCCGCCCGGCGCCAGGCTCATCACCGCGTTGACCCTCGCGACCATCTCGACGATCTCCTCGCGGGCGATCACGATCCCCGTCCGCACGCCGGGAAGGCCCAGCTTCGAGAGGCTCATGCAGACGATCGTGTTCGGGTCCCAGATCGGGTCGGCGTCGGTAAAGATGATGTCCGGAAACGGCGTCCCATACGCGTTGTCGATGATCAGCGGCACGGCCTTGGCGCGGGCGAGACCGCTGAGCTTTTCGAGTTCGGCGCCGGTCAGGACGTTGCCTGTGGGGTTGGTGGGCCGCGAGACGCAGACGGCGCCGATGTCGTCGCCGATCCCGAGCTTGTCGAAATCGATGTGGTATTTGAAGGTGTGCGCGTCGATGTCCTCGATCCGCGGTTTCTGCGATGTGAACAGGCCCGGGCCCAGACCCACATCCGCGTAGCCGATGTATTCCGGGCTCAGCGGAAACAGGATCTTGCGGGTGGTCCCGTCCTCGTACTCGCCGGCCAGGAGATTGAACAGGATAAAGAAGGCCGACTGGCTGCCGTGGGTCACTGCGATGTTCCGCCGGCTGATGTCCCAGCCGAACTGCCCTTTCAGCAGGCCCGCGACGGCCTCGCAGAACACACGATTGCCTTGCGGCGGATCGTAGTTGCCGACGGCCCGGTCGAACCGCCCGCCGTCTTCGAGCATGGCGGCCGTGCTCCGGCGAAACCGCTGCTGCATCGCAGGGATGTGCGCGGGGTTTCCGCCGCCGAGCATGAGCATGTCCCGATGCCCCGCCAGCGCGGCCTCCAGGTCGTCCATGAGTTGTCCGATGCCGGATTGAACCGCGATCTTCTTTCCGAATTTCGATACGTTCATAGCGGCGTATGATGGGGCCCGACCGTACGGGGAGTCAACTGTTTTTGAGGCCGATCGAACGTCACACCTGCACGGCCTGTCGCGGCGAGAAGAAGTAAAGCCACTTTTCGAGGACCTTTTCGCCCCGGATGGCGGAAGCCGCCTTGGCGTAGAGGTCCAGTTGCCCCCGATAGGACTCGGCCCGCTGGGCAACGCCGGGACCCGAGACGTGGTCGGTCTTGAAGTCGACCACGAACAGCCCGTCGGGCGTCCGCACGAGCAGATCGATGACGCCCTGGACGACGACGATCTCCTTGCCGTCTGGCGGGGCCTCGTCGGCCGCCTCGCAGGCGGGCAGGCCGTACGTGAACGGCCACTCCTGCCAGACCTCATGGCGGCTGTCGCACACGATCTCGCCGAGTCGGTGCTCGAAAAACGCCAGGATCGACCGCGTGTCGATCTCCTTCGCGACGTTCTCCGGGATGGCCCCCTCGCCGACGAGCCGGTCCCTGGTCTTCTCGATCACGCCCAGCGAAACCGGACTCGACAGATCCAGAGATGAGACGACCAGGTGGGTCGCGGTCCCGACGAGCCTGGCCAATCGCGATCCTGACGACGCGTTCTCAGCCGCGATCAGCGCCGCCGGCCGGCGGTCCATCGCCTCGGAATAGTCCCGCTGAACGAACGCATCTTCCTGATGGGTCAGCTTCGTGACCGAACTCTTGGCCGCCAGGTGAATCGCATAGGAATGCGGGTACGCTCGTTTCAGAACGTTCTTGACGTGTGCCAGCAGCGTTCGACCCTGGTCGTCAGCCGGCCCCCCGGCTTGCGGCGAGAATGTCGATCCGGCCCTGGAAGTCCGCAACGTCATCACCAGTTTCGACAAGTCCCTCAGCGCATCCTCGCCGTGGACGCGTAAGTCGAACAGATCCTGATCAACCGCCTTGTCCCCGAGGCCGGTCTGAAAGGCGGTATGGAGGACCCGCTGACCGGATAGGCCGTAGAGGACCCATTCCAATTGGCTCTTGCAGGGACGCAGCAGCCAGGCCGGAACCTGCTCGCGGCCCAGGAGCAGGCCCTGGGTGAGGACCTTGCCGCAATCGTTCTTCTTCTGCGAAGCGGTCAGGATCAGACGATCACGAGCCCGCGTCGTGGCGACGTACAGGACCCGCATCTCCTCGGCCAGCATCGTCGCCAGCTTCTTCTCGCCGATCACCTCGTGGGCCAGCGAGCGCAGCTTGGTGTTAGATCGCGGATCGATCACCTGCAAGCCGATCGCGCTGCTCGCATCGGCCGCCAGATCCGCGTAGATGTCCTGCTTGTTGAACTGCGTCTCCAGTTCCGCCAGGAAGACGACCGGGAACTCGAGTCCCTTGCTCTTGTGCACGCTGAGAATCCGCACGGCGTTGCCCGCCGAACTGCCCGGCTGGGCCGGGGCCCAGTCTTGTCCCTCCGCCTGGAGCCGTTCGAGGAAATCGACGAACCGCGTGAGCGACGCGACGCCCGAACTGCTGGCGAAGCCCTCGAATTGGACGGCCCGATCGTGGAGCCGCAGCAGGTTGGCCTTGCGGGCCTGCCCGTTCGGCAACGCGGAAACGAAGGCGAGGAATCCACTCTGGCGGTAGATCCGCCATACCAGACCGGCCAGAAGTCCGCGCCGCGCCAGGCTTCGCCACTGGTCGAGCCGCTCGAAAATGCGGACGAGCTTGTCCCTCAACTCGCCGTCCGGCCCCCCATCGCGATAGCGCACCGCGCAGGTGTGGAAATCGGCGCGCCGGCCCTGGTCCCGGCCCAAGAGCCGGATCTTCGCCAGTTCCGTGTCGGTGACGTGGAACAGGGCGCTGCGCAGCACGGTCGCCAGTTCGATATCCCGGCGAGGATTGTCCAACACCTTCAGCAGGGAGATCATGTCGCGGACTTCCGTGGCCTCGAAGTACCCGGCGGTCGCATCGCAACTCACCGGGATGCCCGCCAGCCGGAGGATCTCGACGTAGTCGTTGGCCTTCTGGGCCAGAGAACGCATGAGAATCACGATGTCGCGGTACTGCACGTCGCGAGGCTCGGCGCCGCCTTTGTCCTGGATCTGGAACTCGGCGTGGCCGCTCTCGGCCCCCACCATCTCGCGGATGCGTCTGGCGATCAGCGCCGCCTGGCGCTGGCGAACGCTGACCAGAGCCAGATCTTCCGACTGGGGACCCTCGTCGCCGCCCTCGTCCGAACCGCCTCGGGAGCCACGCTCATCGAGGATATGCATCTCCACGATCGGCTTGCCCGCTTCGGGCGAGGGCGAACCGGGAGGCGTCTGGAGCTTCGCCGTCTCGTCGTAATCAACGTGGGCAATCTCGGCGGTCATAATCCGGCCGAAGACCTTGTTCACGAAGTCGAGTATCCCCTTGGCCGAGCGGAAATTGCAGTTGAGGTCCACGCGGAACCCGCAGGACGGGTCCTTCGGGCTCGCAGAGGCCGGCTTCAGTCGCTCCAGGAAGATCGTCGGCTCCGCCCCTCGCCAGGCGTAGATGCTCTGCTTGACGTCCCCGACGACGAAGACGTTGTCGCCCGAGCTGAGCGCGTCGAGGATCGACTGCTGCACCGGGTTGATGTCCTGGTACTCGTCCACAAAGATGCACTTGAACCGTCTGCGGAGGGCCAGCGCAGTCTCGGACGGACTGAGTGGCCCGCCGGAGGGGTCCGCCGTAGTCAGCAGGCGCAACGTGTAGTGCTCGAGATCCGCAAAGTCCAGGCCCTTGAGATTGCCCTTTCGCCGGGCGTACGATGCGGTGAAATGCCGGACCAGCTCGACGAGGACCTTCGTCTGAAGACTCGTCGAACGGCCGACCACGTCCAGGTAGGCGGGGTGGAGGATCGCCAGATCTTTGAGCTTCAGGAAGGCCTCGATCGCCGACCGCTGGAGATCGTCGAGGAGCTTGGCCACCGTCTCCGGCGCCCCTTTGGGCGAATTGAAGCGAGGTTTCTCGAACGCGCGTATCCGCTCGGCGCAGCGAGGCCAGTTCTTCACGTCGAGGCTCTCGATGCACGCCGCAACCGGCTCGATCAGGCTCTCCTCGATCTTGGCGCCCCAGTTGCCGTCGGGGACGCAATCCTCGTACAGCGTCCTGGCCAACCGCAACTGCGAGAGGATCGCGCCAATCCGTTCCCGCACGATCCGCTGCTGATCGCAGCCCAGGTCGCTGACGGCCGGATCGATCTGCTCGGACAGCCTCCGCGCGCGGTCGCACCAGAGGTCCGGCACAGCGACCCCTTCGAGAAAATTCGCCAGCCGGATCACGCCGCCGAGGAAGCCGTCCCGACCGCGGAGGTTTCGCTTGAAGAGAAGCTCCTGGAGCCCTGGGACGAGGTGCTCCTGCTGCCAGGCCCACTCGATCGTCTCCTCCAGCGTCTCCGCCTTCAGGAGCATGATCTCGTCGGCGTCGATCACGCGAAACGCCGGGTCCAGGGCCAGCTTGTGAAAGTGTTCCGTGATCAGACGCTTGCAGAACGAGTGGATCGTGCTGATGTTGGCGCCCTGGAGCAGGATGAGCTGGCGAAGCAGGTTCGGATGGCGGGTCTGGTGATACGCCTCGCGAAGCTGCTGCGCGATCCTCGCGTGCATCTGCTCGGCCGCGGCCTCCGTGAAAGTCAGGATCAACATGCCCATCACGTCGGGGCATGCCGTCCCCTCGGATACGATGCTGACGCACCGGCCCGACAGCACGGCGGTCTTGCCCGTCCCCGCCGAGGCGGTGACGAACACGTTGCCGCCCCGGGCCAGGATCGCCTGCTTCTGTTGCTCGGTCCATTTGACCTGTTTGTCAGCCATCTGTCCTCAAGAGAATCGATGGGGCAAGCCCCACCCTACAGATTTCGCGTCGTTCGCGTGATTCGCGGCGGCAAATCCGCGCTCCGTATCTCGTCGCTCGTCCTGGTCGCCGAGGCGGACTCTTTCCGCGGCATGGCCGCGAAGCGGCGGAGAGTTCTGCCGGCGGTGCCCCCCAGGAACTGGATACGGGCGAAGCGGCGGGCTCGCGGACCTAACCATCCGCGAACTCACAGGGGCCGGAGATTGCCATGATATGCCGATACTGTACCGGAGTGTGCCCTTCCAGACAAGTATCGGGCGGTTCCCCCGCCGTGACCGGTGACCGGCGCCCCGGGGCAAACAACCCCAAGAACGTCTGACCACGGAGAAACAACAGGGACTCTCCCTCGGCCCTCCCCTGCGCCCCCACGCACAAGGCATGGCATAAAACGAGGAGAAACCGCAATTTCAGGCAGACCGCCCCCCCCCATCGAAGTGGGAATAGCGAAATTCGTGCAACAGCGAGCAAGGGTAGAGAGGCGCTCGGTCGTTTATTTTGGCGTCTCCCAAGGCTGAAAAAATGACACAAAAAGGGCCAGTCAGAGCGTGCCGCGCGTGCGACTTTTTCCGACAAATCGGCGAGGTTTCATACTGCGTGCGTAACGCCCCGATCCCGGACCCCACTACCGGCGAAGCTCTGTGGCCCCGGGTCGGCACAGATGACTACTGCGGCCAGCTCTGCGGCGGAGCCGGCCAGAACCGTCCCTCGTCGCTCGTGAAGCGCAGATCTCCGCGGACGTGAGCCGTGCCCCGTGAGCCGTGACTCGTGATCCGGCGGACCGAACCGCAAACCCGCAGGATTGAGGCAGGAGACTGTAATTCTATCGTCTGGGACGGATCACCAGCCACGAGCCACGCGGCCCACGGCCGCAATGCGTCCACGCTTCCACGCAGCGTTTCGCCGCTTCGGCCTTTACTTCACGCGGCCTTTCGGCTAAGCTATGTGTGTGAACTGGTCATGATTGTTGTCTGACGGAATGGCGATGATCGAGTTCGAATGGAATCCCGAAAAGGCGGAAGCGAACCTCCGCAAGCACGGCGTGGGCTTTGCGGAAGCCGCTACGGTCCTGCGGGACCCGCTGGGCATAACCATCTTCGATCCCGACCATTCCAAGGCCGAAGACCGGTTGATCACAATTGGCATGTCGAATCGCAGCCGGGCATTACTGGTTGCCCATACGGACCGCGGAGATACGACCCGGATCATCAGCGTACGCGAACTGACCCAACTCCGCTCCAAGAAACGAAAGCCCTCCCGACAGGGGTGAGGAGAACGGCTTTGAACCGCAGAGGACGCCGAGAACGCAGGCTCCAATACAGGCAACACCACAGAGGTAGGATAGAGAAGGCTGTTCTCCTGGAGCCGGATCGGCTCCAATGACGCACTCGTGGTGCACGTTGACGAACGGATGTCCATCGAAGGAGAACAGCCATGACTACAGTAACGATCGGAATGGATTTGGGCGA
>DATIKY010000353.1:0-20144 GCA_035476995.1 Sedimentisphaerales bacterium
AGCCGTCCTTGGGTATACTCGTCCATGACAGACCTCCTTGCGAATCGATTGTCGTAACAACCATCTTTTCGACTTGGAGGTCTGTTCTTCTATACTCTTATCGGTCCTTGGCTTACAGCTTATGGAAGTGCCATTCGGGTCTGCCCTCGGCAGAGAACCGCTGACTCTTGCGGACGATCCCGAGGCCAGGCTCCTGCTCAACCGGCGCATCGACGTGGGCGCGTTTGGCGGAACGGCCGAGGCGAGCCTTGCCCCTGCAGGCTGGAGCCTGATGGGCGTCTCCTACAAAACAGTGTACAACCGCCCCCCCCGATGGTAAGGATAGAGATCGGCTCCATGGTGGAAGGATCAGTTCGGGCCGGATATGTGGGCAGGCAAGGAGGCCAGTGTGGGCAAGGTTTCGTATTTTTTCGCGGGCGGCGGCACGGGCGGGCACATCTATCCGCTGCTGGCGGTGGCCGAGCAGGTTCAGGCCGAACAGCCGGACGCTGAGATTCATTTCTTTCACAGCACGCGGGCTGTGGACCAGCGGGTCTTCGAGAAAACCGGATTCGGCCGGACCCCGCTTCCGGCAACCGGCCTGTATGCGCATCCGGTCAGACTCCTGCGATTTGCGGTGACTTTTCAGCAGAGTTGCAGGATCGCCATGCGTCAGATCGCCCGACGGGACATCGCGGTGGTCGTGGGAGCGGGCGGCTTCGTCGCCGGTCCGGTCTGCCGTGCGGGACGCAAACTGGGCGTCCCTGTGGCGCTGCTGAACGTGGACATCATTCCCGGCCGGGCCAACCGGCTCAGCGCCCGCTGGGCCGATGAGATCTTCGTGCAGTTCGAGGAGAGCAAGAGCCGTTTCCCTCGCACACGGGCTGCGATGCGTACGGTCGGATGTCCGCTGCGAAGCCGGTTCCTGCGCCCCGATCCGAAGAAGGCGGCAGGAGACCTGGGCCTCGACTCGAACAAACACGTCCTGCTCGTCACCGGCGCGTCGAGCGGGTCTACGAGGATCAACGAGGCGGTCTGCCGGTTGCTGGCGAAACTGGAGGCGTTCGCGGACCGCTGGCAGATCGTCCACCTCACCGGTCTGGACAACTACCAGGCGGTGCTCGACGGCTATCGCGGGACCCGCCTGAGCCACAAGGTTCTCGACTACTACGACGGGATGGCGGATCTTCTGGCCGCCGGGGATCTGGTGATCGGTCGAAGCGGGGCAGTCAGCGTGGCGGAGTACGCGGTCGCAGGGGTCCCGAGCATCTGCCTGCCGTATCCGTTCCACAAGGACAGGCACCAGTACCTCAATGCAGGCAAGCTGACGGAGGTCGGCGCCGCGGTGATCGTGGACGACGTGGCTGACGCGGACGATCGCGTCGGTCGGCTCTGGAAGGAGTTGGAACCGCTGATGAGCGACGACGCCCGGCGCCGGCGCATGGCCGAGGCCTGCAAACGCGTGGCCAGGCCGGACGCTGCGGCCCAGATTGCAGCGAGGCTTCTGGAGATGGCTCGCAGGAGTCAACCCGCCGGGATTGGCGGTCGCGGACGGTCGCGGAGCCTCACGCGCCCACGCAACTTGCCTGCTTGACCTGTCTGTCGCGCGTCTGGAGAAGATCCCTGAGCAGGTACTTGCACACGACTCGGTCCCAACTCATTTCGCAGGCCAGACGATGTCCCTCGTGGATCATGCGTTCGAGCTGCGCATCGGTCCGAGGCAGACGGTCCAGGATCTCCCGTGCGACGCGGCCGCCTTCTGCGGCTTCGATGCGATCGCGGGTCTTGCGGTCGATCTGGAGCAGGTCTTCGATGTCCGTGCCGGGACAATTGCTCAAGGTGGTGTAATCGGCCAGGATCACGTTGCGGAGGTTCTGGCCCCCGGCGACGTCGCGTAAGAACCCGGCGCAGCCGCAGACGTTGGTGACGACGCAGATGCCGCCGAAGGTGAGCGGTTCGAGCTGGGCGATTCCAAAGGGCTCGTAGACGCTCTGCCCGAACTCGGCGTCCGCGCCCCGTCGAATGTCCATGAACTCCATGTCCTCGGGCATCCGTCGGCCGCAGCTTTTCTGGTTGAAGCCGAACTGGTTGAGGAACACCGCCTTGATGTTGCGGCTTCGGGCGTTGAACCGTTGAATCGCGGTATGGAACTCCGCTTCGCCGCCGGAGAGATCGGGCCAGCCTTCGCGATGAGCGACGGGCCAGCCGTAGGTTGCCTCCATGTGGTGAATGTCGCAGGTTCGACGTCGGGAAACCTCGGTCGACAGCAGCAGGAACACCGCGGTCTTGCCCTCTTCCCGAAGGCCTTTTTCCAGTTGTTCGAGGACGAGCAGGTCCCGCCAGAGCCCTTTGCTTCGGACCAGTCGGGCCACATGCGTGAACACATAGTCCGGCCGGAAGCCCAGGAGGTTCTCGCAATACCGCTGGAGCTTGTCGCGGGCCGCATGCTTCTGCGTGAGGCTGATCTCGTAGGCGGGGATGCCGTTGTAGACGATGTCGATGCTCGCCGGTTCGAACTCAGGAGCCAGGAATCGCATCTCCTCGGCCACCGAATCGCCGACGGCATAGATGCGGTCGCAGTGCTTGGCCGCCTCGACGAGCGCGTGTTTGAAGTACGTGTACTGATTCCCGAAGATCTCGTTGACGTAGAGGCGATCGGTGTGGGCCTGCCGCATGACGTTATAGAACATCGTGTCGTGCCCCGGGTGTTCCTCGACAATCCGTCGGACGGTGGCCACTTCGTGGGCATAGAAGGCGGTGATGAAGTTGCAGTAGGGTTCCAGTTTCGCGGCCAGCGCCGTGGGCATTCCCATGAACTCATGGGCGATGATCGTCGTTCGCCCGTCGGGGACGCCGAGGGCCTTGAGGACCGCGATGGCCGGCGGCGCGAGGCGGACGTATTGTTCGTACTCCCAAAGATGTTCGTAAAGATGGCTCTGAATGCCGAACTCTTCGAAGAGCCGGCGCTTGAACTCATTGAGCATAAGACCGTCCGTGTGGCGGACGTCGATCAGCAGGACCTCCGCGACGCCGCGGACGCCCGTCTGCTCGTCGACGAAGGTTCGACGCCCATAGACGATGCCGACGCCATAGAGGCTTTCGATCCGACGGAAGGCGGCGCTGTGGTCGGGATGGATCAGGCCGTCGGCCGAGGAATAGATCACTTCGCCGCCCGGACCGAGGCGATCCTCCAGCGATCCGTCCATGGCGAACAGGGGGCTGACCAGGATGGAGCGGCTGACCGCCTCCAGATACGAGGGACAGGTAAAGAACCCCTGGAGTACCGCGCCGATCCCTCCAATTTTGCCGGCGGCCTCATGCGTGACGTGAACGACGACGTTTTCAGCGGCCATAGTTGAGTCTCTCCAACTCCTCGTTTGCACCGATCCCAAGCGGGGCCAGTCTACGCACAAAGTGTACGAAGCGGTTGGAGCCGATCCAATTGAAGAACGCAGATCGGGCGAAATGGCGGAAGGTCCGAGAAACGCACAGGAGCCGGGCGATTTCGCCCGCCACTTGTGGAACCGACGACCGCCGGACCACGGAAAGGGCTAACTGATTCGGGTCCGCAGGTTTCGGATGTAGCCCAGGAGGACCTGCTTGGGGATGTCCTCCAACTCCGGGTCCGGCTCTTTGCTCGTGACGAGCTTGTCGAGAATCAGCGTCGCCTTGCGTCGGTGCGGAAGGATGAGCTCGGCGGTGCGCTGGGCGTCGTCGAGGTCGCCGTCGGCCATCTGTCGCAGGTAGCGCAGAATGAAGTCCGTCAGCTTTTCCTCGTGGATGTCTGTGGCGGGAGTGGGGGCCGGCCCGTCGGGGGCATCCGGGACATTTCTCTCCTGGAGGATGTCCCGCGTGAGCGCGAGGGTCTCGAGCATCAGTTGCCGCTGACGCTGTTCCTCCGTCTGATCGATGGGGGCCAGCTTGAGCTCATCGTCGTCTGTGACCGGCTGGGGGACATAGACCTTGTTGTGACACGCGGGGCATTTGCCCCATTTGCCGCCCGCGCTATCCGGCGCCTCGATCTTCTTGCCGCAGAGGCTGCATTGTAGTCTGATGGTCATTCCAGCACCTCACCTGGGTTTCTCATCAACTGCCTGCCGTGTATTCGGCCGCGACGTCGGTCGTGATGCCGCCGCGGGGTGTGAATCGGGCCGTCACCTTCATCCAGCCAGGCCGGCACACGCCGGTCAGATCGTCCAGTATATCGTTGGTCAGCGATTCATAGAAGATGCCCTGGTTGCGATAGGCCTGGAGATAGAACTTGAGGCTCTTGAGCTCGATGCAAACCTTGTCGGGGCAGTATTCGATCGTGATCTCGCCGAAGTCGGGCTGGCCTGTCTTGGGACAGATGCTCGTGAACTCCGGGCACCGGATCGTGATCCGGTACCGGCGTCCGGGACGCGGGTTGTCGAACACCTCTATCATCTGGCAGTCGGCCATATATGTCCTTCTCAAGAGTCTGGGAAGCGGGTCTGATCCTCTACTTCCGGAAATCGAGTTCTTGTTTCTTGTCGGTCCAGTATAATCCCCGTGACATCGTCGGACAAGTCCGAACCGCGAAAATGGATCGACAGGCCGAACCGGAGGCGATACCATGAGGCCCAGTCCGGGGGCGCACCCTGGACGCACATTATCGGTCGTGCGTGGGATGGGAACGTGGTGCAAGCCAAAGCGATTGTGTTGTTGAGCGGAGGCCTGGACTCGGCGACGGTCCTGGCCATCGCTCGCAGAGAGGGGTTTGTGTGTCATGCTCTGACCTTTCGCTACGGCCAGCGGCACAGCCGGGAGATCGATGCGGCCAGGCACGTGGCCCGTTCGCTCGGCGCGGTCGAGCATCGGCTGATCGAGATCGACCTGCGGGCTTTGGGCGGCTCGGCCCTCACGGATTCTCAGATCAAGGTGCCGAAAGACCGGTCAGATCTGGGGGATTCATGCGATATCCCGCTGACCTACGTGCCGGCGCGAAACACCATTTTTCTCAGCTATGCCCTGGCCTGGGCGGAGGTGCTGGGGGCCTTCGACCTTTTCATCGGCGTCAATTCGACCGACTACAGCGGGTATCCCGACTGCCGGGCGGAGTTCGTCGCGGCGTTCCAGGCCATGGCCAATCTGGCGACCGCGGCCGCGGTTCAGGGCAAAGGTCGATACCGAATTCACACGCCGATCCTCGAAATGACGAAGGCCCAGATTATCCGCACCGGGACGGGGCTTGGCGTGGACTATTCGCTGACGCACAGTTGCTACGACCCGGACCCAGAGAGTCGAAGCTGCGGACGGTGTGATTCGTGCCGACTGCGGCTCAAAGGCTTCGCCCAAGCGGGGCTGACCGATCCCATCTCGTATGTCGAGCGGACCTGACGATGCGTGTGGTTGAGGTGTTCCATTCTCTTCAGGGCGAGGGAACGCTCGTTGGCGTGCCGAGCCTGTTCGTTCGCTTGGCCGGGTGTCCGCTTCGGTGCCGCTGGTGCGACACTGCCTATGCCTGGGACTACTCGACCGGCGACGAACTCGATTCCGCTGGAATCGTCGAGCGGATCAGCCAATGGCCTTGCAGCCACGTCGTTCTGACCGGCGGGGAACCTCTGGTGGGCGAGGACCTCGTCGTCCGGCTGGGGATCGTCGGCCTGACCCACTGTCTCAAGGCTCTCGGCAAGCACATTACGATCGAGACCGCCGGGACCCTTTTCGTGCCCGACTTGGCCTGCGATCTGATGAGCATCAGCCCCAAGCTGGGGAGTTCAGCTTCGCTGTCGAATCACCGGATCGTGCGTCCGGACCCGACGGTTCTAAGTCGATTGCTCGCGACATACCCCTATCAGCTCAAGTTCGTGATCGAGTCGCCGGGGGATATCGATGAGGTTCAAGGGCTTATCGGCTCGTTGGGCCCGATCGATCCGGCCTGCGTCCTGCTCCTGCCTCAGGCCCGCACGCGCGATCAACTCCTGGCGAGCTCGCCAATGGTCGCAGAGCTATGCCGGAAGACAGGTTTTCGCTTTTGTGACCGTCTGCACATCTGGCTTTGGAGCGACGAACGCGAGCGGTAAGCATGCCGGAGCCCGAAACTCGGCCTGTCACAGGAGAATCGCATGAAAATGACAGTTGACAACACGCAAATCATAGGAGATACTCTTCCATCTCCGCAGGGCTTCGGTTTGGAATCGGCGGTTTCGCCCCGGGCCGGCGGAGGCGATGTAACTATCGCGCGGGTGGCGGAACTGGCAGACGCGCTACTTTGAGGTGGTAGTGCCCGTAAGGGCTTGGAGGTTCAAATCCTCTCCCGCGCATTTCTCCTTGGCTCCGATGGAGCCATCCTCTTGTGTCTGCCCCCATCTCGCCCCGGATGATCCGTTGATACGTTGGGACCGGCAGCCATGGACGACGGCGGCAAGCACGAGCCCCCGGAGGACGTCAGGAAGCACAACGAAACCTGGGGTATTGTCGTTCGGGTCCGCGGCCAGGGCTTTCACGCCTCTTCTGAAAAGGGTATCCCGCGAGGACAAATGAGCATATAATTCGGTTGGGTGTTTCGTACGCGTCGTAACGTTTGATTCTGGGTCGCGTCATAGAGATAGGCGGCCGGCGAGCAGGTCGCGGTGACGACGCGTAACTGGTTGGATTATAATGATTAAGGATAAGACGGGATGTCCTTGCCGAGAGTATTCCAAGCCAAGATCCAAGCGGTCCGAATCCGTTGCGGCGTCAATCAGCTCCTTTGCCAGGCCGGGAAGGTTCTGGCGGCGGCCGGAGCGGTTGCCGCTCTGGCAATCCTGTGCGAACGGTTCCTGGCGGTGAGAGTCCTGGCTCCTTGGTCGATATGGACCTTCTCCGGGGCCGTCGCCGCCACGATCCTGGTCCTTTGGCTCCTCAAGTGGCCGACCCATATGCAGGCGTCGTTGCTGCTCGACGAGCGACTGGGGCTCAACGAACGAGTGAGCACGACGCTGGCTCTGGCTCAGTCCGACGACCCCTTTGCCCAAGCCGCGCGGGCCGAGTCGTTGAACGTGGTGCAGTACGCCAACTTGGCGGGGCATTTCCCGATCCGGTTCCCGCGAAGCTGGGCCTATGGAGCCGGCACCTGGGCCGCGACGATCTCGATGGTTTTCATGCTACCTCAGCGGGATCTTCTCGGTTTCCTGAAAGATCGGGAGGAGCAGCAGAAGAAGGTTCAGGCGACCCAAATGACCCAGACGCAGGTCAGAAAGGCCGCCGCGCAGGTCAAAGCCGCAGTGCGGGCCTTGGGCGATCCGAACCTCGTCGCGGACATCAAGAAGCTCAATGAATTGGGCCAGTCGGTCGAGCCGCAGCAGATCAAACGCGAGGCGATCAAGGCCCTGGGCGACCTGTCGGAGAAGATCAAGCAGTTGCAGGCGGGTCCGAAAGCCGCAGCGTCCGGCGCTTTGCAGCAGATGCTCAAGCAACTGCGAGGTTCCAGCGATCCGCTGTCGCAGCAGCTCCGACTGGCCTTGTCCAAAGGGGATTTCGCCCACGCCGCCAAGATGCTCACGGAACTGCAGAACCAATTGAACGCCGGGACGATGCCCGACGACAAACGCAAGGAATTGGCCGCCCAGATGCAGGATTTGGCGAAAGAGCTTCAGAAGTTGTCCGAGCAGAAGAAACAGGTCGAGGGAGAGTTGGCCAAGCTGGGTCTCGATAAGAAATTCGCCGTGGCGACGCCCGAGCAGTTGCGGCAGGCGCTGCAAAAGCAGGGACTCAGTCCGCAGAGGATCGATCAGATCATCAAGAGAGTCGAAGCCGCCCAGGCGGCAGCCGCGCAGAGTTCGAGCCTGGGGCAGGCTCTGGCCGCCGCGGCCGGTGGGAGCAGCGGGCTTTCCGCAGGCGATATGACTGGCGCCATCGACGAGTTGAATTCGCTCGACGCCCTGCAACTGGAGGCCTTCATGCTCCAGGCGAGTCTGGCGGAGGTCTCCGACGTCTTGCGAAAACTCGGCCAAGGGGCGGGTCTGTGGGAGATCGGCGAGGGCGGCGGATACGAAGGGGAGGGGATCGGCTTGGACACCGTCAAGGAGCACTACATCACCTCGGACGCGCTGAAGGCAGACAAGATGACGAAGGCCCCGAGCCGGGCGGAGGGCGGGCCCCCTGTGGCAAGCTGGTACTTCAAGGATACGCAGGTCAAAGGCGAGGCCCAGCGTCCTTTCGTGGAGGTGATCCAGGCGGGACGGGCCACCGCGGCCGAGGCCATGAGCGAGAACCAGATCCCTCGCCGCTATGAGGAAGCGGTCAAGACGTACTTCAACCAGTTGGAGCAAAGCGGCCCCAAGCCCTGACGGATCGGCTCTGCGGGCAGAACGACCTGTGAAAACGAACCCCATTCGAGTGTGGCGGCGGTGAGCAACGCGTACGGCTTCTATCTCGGTCAACCCTGGTGGCTCCTGGCGAGTCTCGTGATCGTCCCGATGATCTGGCTGGCCCGGCGGAACCTCGCGAGTCTGGGTCGGGGCCGGCGCATCGCGGCGGTGGTCTTGCGGGTTGTGGTCGTGGCGTTGCTGGCTGTGCTGCTGGCCAAGCCGATGCTGGTCCAGAGGAGCCGGCGGACCACGGTGATCGCGGTCCTCGACCGCAGTCAGTCGATTCCGCCCGATCGCGTGGAGGCGGCTCTTGACTATCTGACGAAGGCGGCCGTCGGCAAGGACGCTCAGGATCAGCTCGCAGTTGTCGACGTGGCGGAGGCCGCGAGGATCTCCATGCTGCCATCGAGCGGCACGACAATCCGCCGACGCAACACGCTCCTGACTGGAGGGCAGAGTCGCCTGGCCGACGGCATCCAGATGGCCATGGCGATCGCGCCGCCCGACACCGCGGTGCGGATCGTCCTGGCCAGCGAGGGCAACGAGACCGAAGGCGATCTGAAGGAGGCGGCGCGGACCGCCGCGGCCAACCGGATTCCCATCGACGTCATTCCCCTGCGGTATCGCTATGACAACGAGGTGCTGTTCCGGCGGATCGCGGCCCCGCCTCGGATTCGCACCGGCCAGACGATCCCCCTTCGGTTCCTCCTGGACAGCACCGGTGACGTCCGCGGCAAGCTCATGCTGACGCTCAACGGCAAGCCGGTCGACCTCGTGTCGGATGCGCCGGAGGTGGCGATCCCTGTCGAGCTCAAGGCCGGAACCAACGTCAAGACGGTTTCGATTCCGGTCGGAGTCCGCGGCCTCCACGATTTCGAAGCGGTCTTCCTCCCGGACGATCCAAGACAGGACAGGATCGCAGAGAACAATCGCGCCGCCACGATGACCTACGTCGCCGGGCCGGGCTACGTCCGCGTCTTCGATGTCGACGATGGGGGGGAGGGACTGGTCCTCGCTCTTCAGCAAGCGGGAATCAACACGGTTCGCAGCGATATTTCGGAATTACCGGAGGAACTTCCTCGCCTGCTGGACGTGGACGCGGTTGTGCTGGTCAATACGCCGGTGCAGCATTTCACAATGGCCCGGCAGGAGATGCTGTGCCGATACGTGAACGACCTGGGCGGAGGCCTGGTCATGGTCGGCGGACCCGATTCGTTCGGGGCCGGCGGCTGGATCGGCTCGCCGGTGGCCTCGATTCTGCCGGTCGACTTGGACCCGCCGCAGAAGAAGCAGTTGCCGATGGGGGCGCTGGTGCTCGTCATCGATCACAGCGGCTCGATGGCCGGCGAGAAGGTGGAAATGTGCAAGGCCGCCGCGGCGGGGGCCGTTCGACTGCTCAGCCAGCGCGACCACGTGGGCATCATTGTCTTCGACGCGGTCAGCGATTGGGTCGTGTCGTTGGGTCCTGCCCAGGACAAAGAAGGAATCTACCACAGGATCAGCCAGATCGGCGCCGGCGGCGGGACCGTGATGGGGCCGGCCATGAGAGAGGCCTTCGCGGCTCTGAAGAACTCCCGCCATGGCATCAAGCACGTGATCTTGCTGACCGACGGGCAGACGGCGGACCCCGATCTGTGCGACAGGCTTGGGCAGGATATGGCCGCAGCGGGCATCACCATCTCCACCGTCGCGATCGGCCAGGGCGCGTACACCGAGTTGCTGCACAACATAGCCGTCGCGGCGCAAGGCCGGTTCTACCCTGTCGAGAATCCCGCGAACATCCCGGAGATCTTCATCAAGGAGGCCCAGGTCGTCCGGCGCTCGATGATCGTCGAGCAGACGTTCACGCCGCAGGTGGTGTATTCGCTCAGCGAGATTCTCAACGGTGTGCCTGCGCTGCCGGCTCTGGATGGGTACGTGCTCACGGGTCCCAAGGGCGGCCTGAACCAGTTGGTTCTCGGCAGCAACGAGGCCGATCCGATCCTGGCGACCTGTCAGTCGGGTCTGGGACGGTGCGTCGCGTTCACCAGTTCGGCCGACACCCGCTGGGCGGCGCAGTGGGTTCAGTGGTCCGACTTCGCGAGGTTCTGGGAACAGGTGGTTCGCTGGGCGGGCAAGCCTTCGCAATCGGCGGACTGCGAGGTCGTCACCGACGTGGAAAGCCAGGAGGCGATGGTCCGCGTGGAGGCCTTCGATGCCCAAGGCAGGTTCCTGCAGCTTGCGTCCATCGACGGGCAGGTCCTGACCCCTGACATGAAGTCGCAGTCGCTGGAGTTGACACAGACCGGGCCGGGACAGTACGCCGGACGGTTCCGAGCGCCCGCCCCAGGCAGCTATATCGTGAACGTTCAGTACCGCAAGACCGACGACGTCGCTGGCGGGCAGGACGCGGCGCCCGCGTCGCAGAACGGACCTCGCTCGGCCAATGCGATCGTGACGATTCCTTTCGCCCCGGAGTTCCGGGACCTCACCGACAACGCGCCGCTGCTCAAGGAGATCAGCGAGATGACCCGCGGCCGGGTCCTGCCGCTGGAGTCAGATCCGAACGAAGTGAATCTGTATGACTACGCAGGACTGCGGTTTCCCGAGACGCATCTGCCTCTGGTGCAGCCGCTGATGCTGGCATGGATCGCCCTGTTCTTGACGGATGTCGCGGTCCGCCGCGTGATTGTCGATGCGCGTGCGAGGTTGCGGAAGGCTGTGGCGTGGTTGACCGCCACGACGCGGCAGGAGAAGGATGAGCGGATTGCCCGCTTGCAGGTTCGGAGTCAGAAGCTGCGGGCCCAGTGGGCGGCCGGCGCGGCGGACGGCGTCTTCTCCAAGCGATACCAGGGCGGTGAGAAGTACCAGGGCAACACGATCGATTCCGAACCCAAGCAGGCGGAGCCTCCGGCGCCAAAGCCCGCCGTTGAGGAACCGAAGAAGCCGCAGGGCACGCACATCGATCGGCTGCTCCAGGCCAAGCACAAGAAGGCCGGCGGCGATCCGAAGGGGTGAGCGGCGCGCAGGACGCGATAGACGAACGACAGGCGATTGGAATATCTGAGGCTCGACGGTTATGAGTGACGAGAAGAATGTGGAACAGCAATGTGCCGAGTTTCGACGGATGTTCGACGCGATTCGCGGCGAGGTCGCCCGGGTCATCGTAGGACACGAGGACATCGTGGACAGCGTGCTGATCAGTCTCTTCAGCGGCGGGCACGTCCTGCTCGAGGGCGTGCCGGGATTGGGCAAGACGCTGCTGGTGCGAACGCTAGGTGCAGCTCTATCGCTGGAGTTTCGGCGGATACAGTTCACACCCGATCTGATGCCTGCCGACATCGCGGGCACGAACCTCGTGGTGGAGGATCAGACCACCGGCTGGCGGGAATTCCAGTTCCAAAAAGGGCCGATCTTCGGACAGATCATTCTGGCCGACGAGATCAACCGCGCCACCCCCAAGACGCAGTCGGCGATGCTGGAGGCGATGCAGGAGCATTCGGTCACCAGCGGCGGTCAGATCCGCAGGCTCCCCGAGCCGTTCATGGTCCTGGCGACGCAGAACCCGATCGAGCAGGAGGGGACGTATCCGCTGCCCGAGGCCCAGCTCGACCGGTTCTTCTTCAAGCTGCTGGTGACGTACAGCAACCGCGAGCAGCTCAAGGCGGTGCTGGACCGGACGACGACCGGGCAGGAGCCGCAGGCGCAGAACGTCGCGGAGGCCGAAAAGATCCTCTGGGCGCAGAAGCTCGTCCGTCGCGTGGTCGTCGCCGACCACGTGCAGGATTACGCGATTCGATTGGTTTTGGCAACGCATCCGCAGGGTGAGTTCGCGACAGGGATGGTCAATCAGTACGTGCGGTTCGGCTCGTCCCCTCGCGGCGTGCAAGCACTCGTCCTGGGTGCCAAGGTCCGCGCGATGCTCCACGAACGGTACCACGTGAGCTTCGACGATGTCGCCAAGACGGTGTACCCGTCGCTGCGGCACAGGGTGTTGCTCAATTTCGAAGGCCAGGCGGAAGGCATCCAGCCCGACGACCTCCTGACCGACGTCCTGAAGAACACGCCCAGAACCCCTGAGCAGAAACTGAGCGCGTGAGTCCCATTGGTCCCATAAGTCCTATCGCTCCAATCGAAAACAGATGCCAACGACAAGAACAACCCGAAAGCTGAGCGAACTGCTCGATCCAAAGTTCATGGCGAGGCTCGACTCGCTCGACCTGCTCAGCCGCAAGATCCTGCAGGGCAAGCTGCAGGGCGAGCGTCGTTCGAAGCGTCGCGGACGCAGCGTGGAGTTCGCGGATCATCGTCCGTACGTGGTCGGCGACGACCTGCGCTTCGTGGACTGGAACGTCTACGGCCGGTTGGAGCAGCTTTTTCTGAAGCTGTTTCTCGAAGAGCAGGACCTGACGGTGCATATCCTCGTGGACGCCAGCGCCTCGATGAGCGTGGGCGAACCCGCCAAAGGGCTCTTCGCCAAGAGACTGGCCGCCGCACTCGGCTACGTCACCTTGGCGGACAACAATCGTCTGACGATCAGTCTCTTCGGCGACGGCATCCGGGCGCAGTTGCCCAACATGCGGGGCCGCAACTATCTGCCGCAGATGGCCGAGATGCTGTTGGCCACTGAGTGCGACGGGCTCTCGGATTTCGAGAAGGCGTGTCGGGACGTGGAGACCGGCCGCATCGGGTCCGGCGTGACGATCGTCATTTCCGATTTCTTCTTCAAGCGGGGATATGAGAGTGCCCTGCGACGGCTGATCGGCGCCCGGTATGATCTCTACGTCATCCAGATTTTGTCGCCGCAGGAGATTTCGCCCGAGTTGTCGGGCGACCTGAGACTACTCGACATCGAGGACGCCGACGCGGCTGAGATCACCGTGAGCTCGGCCCTGATCAAGTACTACAAATGCAATCTGGCGGCCTATTGTGATGAACTTCGGAACTTCTGCACGAACCGCGGCGCGGTCTACGTGCAGGCGAACTCCGCGGACTCCGTCGAAACGCTGGTTCTGAACTATCTGCGGCGCATTCAACTGCTGCGATAGAGGTGCTATGGAATTCTTGACGCCATTGATCGGGCTTTATGCGGCAGCGGCCGCCGTGCCGGTGCTGCTGTTGCTCTACTTCCTCAAGCTCAAGCGGCGGGAAATGCTCGTCTCCAGCACGCTGCTGTGGAAGCGGGCGGTCCAGGATCTCCAGGTGAACGCGCCGTTTCAAAAACTCCGGCGAAATCTGCTCCTGATGCTTCAGTTGCTCGCGCTGGCGGCCATTCTGCTGGCGTTGGCCGGGCCGGTGCTGGCACTGCGGCGCGGGCCGGGACAGCGATACGTCCTGCTGATCGACCGTTCGGCCAGCATGAACGCCACCGACGTGAGGCCCACAAGGCTGGACGTCGCCAAGAAGCAGGCGAAGGCCTTCATCGAAACGATGCTGGGCGGCTCGGCCCTCTCCTGGCGGGACCAGTCCGATCATGCGATGGTGATCGCGTTCGATCAGCGTGCGGGCGTCGTGTGCAGCTTCACGTCGGACAAGCGTCAACTGATGACCCGCATCGACGCGATCGAGCCGGGCGATGGAGCTTCCCGGCTGGGCGAAGCCGTGACGGTGGCCAGAGCCTTTGCGCAATCCACCGGCGCGGAGGCCGCCGGCGGGACCGGTCAGAAATCCGCGCAACTGATCCTGTTCAGCGACGGACGCATCGTCGACCTGGCCGACGTCGTCGTCGGCGCCGATGAGCTGGTATTCCACCGAATCGGCGAGGCGGCAAACAATGTCGGCATCACGGCGATGAACGCTAGGCGATCGTATGAGCGTCCTGAGGAGGTGGAGGTTTTCGCATCGATCGAGAACTTCGGGACCGAGCCGGTCACTCGCGACGTGCAGTTGTCGATCAGCGGCAACGTGCATGCGGTGCGGTCCGTCACGGTTCCGGCCTGCGAGAAGGAAACCGCGGACAGGCCCTTTCGGCCAGGCCAGACGACCCTGAACTGGTCCCTGTCGCACGGGGAAGCCGGCGTGCTCGAAGTGCGCCAGTTGGGGGCTGACGCGCTGTCCTGCGACGACGCGGCCTGGAGCGTCCTGGATCCGCCCAAGCGGTTGTCGGTTCTGCTCGTCACGCAGGGTAATCCCGTCCTGGAATCGGCCCTGAAGGCCTGCCCGATCTCAACGCTCGATCCCTGCACGCCCGCGGGATTCGACGCTTTGGACCCGGCCGCTTTCGCGGCCCGCCAACAATACGACGTGGTCGTGCTCGACAACCACGTCCCGGCCCATCTGCCCCCGTGCAGGTATCTGATCTTCGGGGCTCCCCCGGCCGGGATCGACGTCAATTCTCCGCGGGAACTGGAGAATCAGCTTGTCGTCGACTGGCGGGCGCAGCATCCGGTCCTGCAGTACGTCAATCTGACGAATCTCTTCGCGACCAGGAGCCATGGTCTGGAGTTGCCGCGGGACGCGGAGGTGCTGGCCGAGTTCAACGAATCGCCGGCCGTGGCGCTGCTGCACCGCCGCGGGGGGACGTTCCTTCTGGTCGGCTTCGACGTTTTGCAGAGCAATTGGCCGTTCGAGCCGAGCTTCGTTCTGTTCTGCTACAATGCGATGAGCTATCTCGGGGCCGAGGCCGGCGGCCAGCGTCAACGTGAACGCGTCGTCGGCGAGCCGATCACCGTGGAGAACGCATCGGCCGACGCGACCTTCACCGTGACCTGTCCCGGCGGGGCCAAGATCGGTGCGAAAGCGGACCCGGGCGGCACGGTCCGCTTCCCCGGCACGCATCGCGTGGGCGTCTATGCGGTCGAGACGGCGGGCCAGCCTCGCCAGTTTTTCGCGGTGAACCTGTTGGAGTCACAGGAGAGCCGGATCGAGCCACAGGAGAAGATCGAGCTTTCGGGCGTGGCGGTCTCTGCCCAGGAGCAGGGCGTGCAGCGGGCCAACGTGCCTCTGTGGCCCTTGCTGACGCTGGCGGCCCTGCTGTTTGTCTGTATCGAATGGCTGGCGTACACTCTGAAGATTCGGATCTGAGGTATGACGCGTGAGCAAGGTGGGAGTCTACAGATGGTCAGAATCGTGATGGCGATCCTGTGCGTGTTGGCGTGGGCGAACTGCCTGCACGCGGCGAAGGATACCGAGTTCGACCCAACCTTCGAATGCGGATGGGACGGCTACTATCGACCGATGGAGTGGACCCCGGTCGAGGTCGGCATCACCAGCGACCTGAAGGAGCCGTTCGCGGGGATCTTCACGTTGGGGGCCCGTCAGGACGGGCTCAACACCATGAACATTTCGCAGAACTTCGTTCTCATGCCCGGCGTCTCGCACTCGATCTCGCTGGTGACGAAGTTCGCCTTTGGGGCCGCGGAGTGCGAGATGCTGATTCGCGACGATCGCGGGCGGGTTCGGTCGCGGCACACCCGGACCATGTGGGATTTCTCGCCTCAGAATCGGCTGCTTCGCGCAGTTCACGAGCAGGACATGCTCATCGGGTTGATCGGTCCGGGCCACTTCGGCCTGCTGCGGCTGCCGAAGGAAACCGTGTGCGCGTCCGGCCGGGGGCAGGGCCTGGTCTATGTCGGCTCCATGCGTTTGCAGGCGACGCCCTGGGATTGGACGGGCTTCGTGAGCCTGGATCTGCTGGTGCTCTGCGATCCGGATTGGTCGCTGCTCAAGCCGCAACAGGTCCGCGCGATCTGCGACTGGATCTCCAATGGCGGCTGCGCGCTGCTGATTCTCGGACGCCATCCGCTGCCGCAGGATAGTCCGCTCAAGGCGGCGATCCCCTGGCAGATCGGCGAGCCCAGGCAGGTGCAGATCTCACCGGAGACGATGCAGAATTGGGGGCTGGATTCTCAGCAGACGCAAACCGTCACCGGTTGGCCTCTGACGCCCAGGCCGGACGCCCCCCTCGCGGGTCGGATCGAGCCGGGGACGGAGTCTCTCTTCGGAACAGGGCGGATCGGGTTCGGACGCATCGCCGGGCTGGCCTTCGAACCCAGTCAACTCAATGACTTGCACGCACCCCGCGCGGCGGCATTCTGGACGAGACTGATCGGGGAGTGTCTTGGCGGCGGATCGAACCCCGCCGGCGGCTCCACAGGGTCGCAGACGCAGACCATGATGGCCGAGGCCGGACGCGGTCGCAGCATCATGCTGACTGCCCTCGCTGATTCGCCGAGCGGCGCGGTCCCCCGATCCAATCCCGGTCCCTACGACAACAGGCACCGGATCGGCGTTGGCCAGAGCGCGGCCAACCAGGTGATGAACTACTTGTTCGAATTGCGGCAGATGCAGCCGCTGAGCATCTGGTGGGTGATCCTGACGCTGACGGCGCTGGCGCTGTTGTTGGGGCCTTTGGATTACTGGATTCTCAAACGACTGGACAAGCAGCCGTATACGTGGTTGACGAGCACCGCCTGGATCGCGGTTTTCACCCTCGGCGCGTATTACGGAGTCCAGTGGCTCCGCGCCGGATCGATGGAGCTTCGCGCCGTCACCGTTCTCGACGGGATCGCCGACAGCAACTGCGCTTGGGCGACCTGTTATGCAGGCGTGTTCGCCCCTCGCAGCGACGAGTACCATCTCGAAGGGCTGACGCCGAACCAGTGGTGGTCGGGCATCGCGCCGATGCAGGAGGAGATCTGGGCCCAGCAGCGCGAAGCAGGCGTGCGTCAGATATACTGCCGCCAGGCCGATGGCGGCAATCTTCCCACGTCGCTGCCGATCAGCATCTGGACGGTGCAGTCCCTGCTGTGCGAGTGGACGCCGAGGGGGATGCCGTTCTCCGCGAACATCACCGGCAAGGACGGCGGCATGACCATCGAGGTCGCCAACACCTCGGGAAGCGACATCCTGACGGGCTGTGTTCTGTTCGGAGAGAGTTACGCCGATCTGGGACCGGTGCCTGCCCATTCGACGAAGCAGTTCGCCCTTCGGACTCGCCCGTTCCGGCTGTGGTCGAGGCAGCCTGTGACCGACTCGATCCGGCGGGGGGCGAACATGTGGCCCGAGGTCCAACTGCCGCGAATGCCCAGCGTGTTCCACGGCATCGCGGACAACATCTTCTTCGCCCAAGGGTGCCTGGATCGCACTCTGGGCATGTACTCGTGCCTCGACTCCGAGACCGCGGTGGTCTGCGTGATGTTCGAAAAGGCCCCGGCGCCGTTCGCGATCAAGGGGCGGCAGTACGACGTGAACCACATCCAGTACGCCAGACAGCTCGTGAAGGTCAATGGAGGGATGGACCATGATTGAGACCAAGAAACTGACCAAGAATTTCGGGGACCTCGTGGCGGTGAGCGACCTCGATCTGTACATCAGGGCCGGCGACATCTTCGGGTTCATCGGGCCCAACGGCGCCGGCAAGACCACGACCATGCGAATCCTGGTGACTTTGCTGGAACCCACGAGCGGAGCGGCGTTCATCGACGGCCTGGACGTGTCGAAGAAGGGCAAGGACGTTCGTCGGCGGGTCGGGTACATGCCGGACTTCATGGGCGTTTACGACGATCTCAAGGTGTTCGAATACCTCGAGTTCTTTGCCGCCGCGTTCGGGATCGAGTACAAGAAACGCAAGGCGATCGTCGATGGTGTGCTGGAGCTGACCGATCTGGTCTCCAAGCGGGCCGCGCCGGTGGACAGCCTGTCTCGCGGCATGCAGCAGCGGCTGGGTCTGGCCCGCGTGCTGATCCATGACCCGAAGGTCCTGGTCCTGGACGAGCCTGCCAGCGGCCTGGATCCGCGGGCCAGGATCGAGATGCGAGAGCTGCTCCGCGAGCTCAAGCGGATGGGCAAGACGATCATGATCTCCAGCCACATTCTCAGCGAGCTGGAGGAGATCTGCGACCGCATCGGAATCATCGAGCACGGACAGTTCGTCTTCAGCGGGACCATCGAGGAGATCCGGCCCCGGCTGGGCATTCAGAGCAAGGTCCGCGTCAAGGTGGTCGGCGATCCGGCGCGGGCGATGGAGCTGCTCTCGGCTCTGCCGCAGGTGCAGAAGGTCGAGCCGGTGAACGACCATCTCGCCGTCACCTTCTGCGAAGGCCAGGGCGCCGACGGGATCATCGCCCGCACGCTCGTCAACGCCGGCGTGGATCTGGTGTATCTGCACCCCGAGCAGCTCAAACTCGACGAGGCGTTCCTGCAGTTGACCAAGGGAATCGTCCATTGATTGATGATGGATTATGGATGATTGACGTCGCACGCGACACGCCATCCGCATTTATGCAAACGATGTTGACAGGCAATCTGCTGGAGTCTCTGATCCCGCTGCGGCTGGCTGGGCCGCTGTTCGACAAGGAACTGCGGGTGGCCAGCCGGCGGCGGCGAGGGTATGCTCTGCGGTGTGTGTATGTCCTGTTCCTCATGGCGTTCATCGCGGCGATCTGGATCCCCACGGTGGCGGTACGATCCGGGGCGACCTCCCGCGCCCAGATGGAAGCGGCCGCCAAGACGATCACGATGACTATCGTGTGGTTTCAGTTCTTCGCGGCCCAGCTGGTGGCCGTGGCCGTGCTCAGCACCGCGATCAGCGACGAGGTGTACAGCCGGACCCTGTCGGCGCTCCTGACGACACCTTTGAGCGACCGGCAGGTCGTCCTGAACAAGCTCAGCAGCCGCTTGTTCCAGGTCCTTCTGCTCGTGGCGACCAGCCTGCCGCTGCTGGCCGTCGTTCGCGTGCTCGGCGGCATTCCGTGGGATTTCCTGATCGTCAGCCTGTGTCTGACCGCTGCAACCGTTGTCTTCGCGGGCTCCGTCAGCCTGCTGTTCTCCGTGCTTTGCCGGCGGGCGTACGTCGTTCTGGTCGTCAGCGTCCTGGCCCTCGCGTTCTTCTTCGTGATCGTGCCGTACGTCGGTTCTGCCCTGCTTCGCGACTGGATTCCGCCAGGGACATCGCTTGCGAGCGCTCTGTACTGGAACCCCGTTCTGTTGCTCCTCCGCTTTACGGACCAGACGATCTCGCCGCGGGGGCAGTCCGTCGCCATGGTTCAGATCGTCTTCTGTTGCACGTTTCTTCTGTCGGCGTCCGCGGTCCTTCTGGCTCTGTCGGTTCGGCTGCTCCGCTCCGTGGCCCTGCATCGCGCGATGGGGGAACCGGCGCTGCTGGACCGACTGCGGCGCAGGCGTTTCGAGGAGACTGGGGCCAAGGCGGGGAAGGCCTCGCGGAACTCCCGCCTCGACATCCGTCGCGTGGTCGGCCCGCCGATGATCTGGAAGGAGATGACCTGCACGCTGTCTCGGCGCGAGCGGCTCGCGATGACCGTCGTCCTGGGCATCGAGGGCCTCTTGATCGTGATCGTCTATTCCTTTGGGACCTTGATGGCGTTTCTTGACTATGGGATGGTCCACGTCATGTACGTCTGGGCCTTCCTCGGGTTGGCAGTGCTCTTTACGATCACATCGTCGGCGACGGTGATGAGCGTGGAACGCGAAGCGCGGACCTGGCCCGTGCTGCTGATGACGCCGCTGACGGACCGCGAGATCCTGATCGGCAAGTTCGTGGGCGTTCTGCGCCGTTGCGGGCCGATCTGGCTGTCGCTGCTGGCCTATGTCGCGGCGTTTACTTGGGCGCGGTGTTTCCATCCCATGGCGATCGTGCACACGCTGCTGATCTCGCTGACATTCCTGGCGTTCCTGTCGGCGACCGGCTTCTATCTCGGCACGCGGTTTCATCGCACGGGCGAAGCGGTGACGGCCAACCTGGTGCTGGCGGGGGCCCTGTGGCTTGTGCCTCCGATTCTAGTGTAGTGTTTGATAAATAGTTGCAATTATATGATTTATATTGCGTCTTCCTTGGTAACAGGAAAGGATGGACGCAATGCGTGTAGCTGCGACGATCACGATTACGGACGAACAGCGTGTGACCCTGCAACGGTG
>DATIKY010000354.1:0-29642 GCA_035476995.1 Sedimentisphaerales bacterium
GCCGTCTCCGCCTCGCGGAGCATCCGGACGATCTGCTCTTCACTGAACCGTTGCTTCTTCATGATTTCTCCTGTAATTCCAGATACCTCTACAGGGAAATCCTAACATCGTCAATGGCACTACTTTCGGGGGATAAGCCAGCATCGCACCGGGTACTCCAGGCAACCATTGTCGTCATTCCGCGCGACAGTCCCACGCAGACATGGCCCCGCGAGCCCCAAGTGTAGCAACGAATTGCCAAGATACAATACAAACCTCAGGCAGAAAGAAAGGCCGCAAGAGCGATCCTCCGCACTTGCGGCCTTTGGGCAGATCTCGACGTCGACACGTCAGTTCAGCTCTTTGTCCTTCCAGTACTTCGTCCCGGCGATCGTCGCCTGGAGGGCCAGACCGGCCTCGGTCATCGAGAATACCTCGATCCCCGAGCGGATGTCCCCTTCGACGCTGGCTTCCGCGCCTTTGTCTCCCGTCTTGGCGGCCGCGTCGGCGTGTGCGCCCGCGCCCCAGCCCTTCTCCACAAACTTGTCCATCGTCGCCTTGTCCTTGAAGACCATCACGACGCGATAGTCCTTGGCGCCAAGGCCCAGGCCGACGCCGCCCAGGGCCATCTTCATGTAGGTCCGCTGCTTGGTCGCGTTGTCCACGACGACGCCGTAGCCGCCGCCGGCGCTGGCGATCAGCAGATTGATGTTCGCGTTGCTGAACACACCGTAGCCCGGAGCATTCTCGACTTTGGCCTTCGCGTCCGGCGCTTCCTTATAGAGCCGTTGCAGCGTCTCGGCCTCCATGTTCGCAACAGCCTGGCGTCTTTCTTCGATGGTCATGCCCTTCTTGCCTGCACTACAACCTGGCAAGAGCATTGCGGCCACCGCCATGACACACATCCATGTCAGTGTCTTTCTCATGTGCTTCTCCTTTGTTCTACCATCCATGATGCATACGACGCAGCCGACAGGCGTACCGGCATGCGTCGGAAACAAGAGCTAGGCCTTCGAGCCCGACGAGGCCGGCTCGCCGGCGACGATCGGGTAGACGATCCCGGCCAAGAGACCGCCAACCAGCGGAGCTACCCAGAACAGCCACAGTTGCTGGAGCGCCCAGCCGCCCACGAACAGGGCCGGTCCCGTGCTGCGGGCCGGATTCACCGACGTGTTCGTCACCGGGATGCTGATCAGGTGGATCAACGTCAGCGCCAGACCGATCGCGATCGGCGCAAAACCCGCCGGGGCCCGCGAATCCGTCGCGCCCAGAATGATCATCAGGAACATGAACGTCAGGACTGCCTCAGCCACCAAGGCGGCCACCATCGTGTATCCGCCAGGCGAATGCTCCGCGTATCCGTTGGAGGCAAATCCGCCGGCCAGGCTGAACCCTTCTTTGCCGCTGGCGATCACGTAGAGCACGGCCGCCGCGATCACGGCCCCGATGACCTGCGCAATCATGTAGGGAACCACCTCGCTCCACGGAAAACGCCTGCCGGAGGCCAGTCCGACGGTCACTGCGGGATTGAGGTGACATCCGGAGACGTGGCCGATCGCGTAGGCCATCGTCAGCACGGTCAATCCGAACGCCAGGGACACTCCGAGCAGACCGATGCCGACCTCGGGAAACGCCGCAGCCAGCACGGCGCTGCCGCAGCCGCCGAACACAAGCCAGAACGTGCCGATCGTCTCCGCCATCAACCGCTTGTTCAGAGCCATACACATTCCTTTCATAACGAATCATTCCGTTGATTCAACTGGCCGCAACAATCCGAACGCGGCATTCAAATTGTACGACGCTTCCTGTAGAATGCCAGACTTTCTTGAGGATGGATGGCGCACCTGACGCCGAATCAGGGGTTCTGATAGACCGTTCCCATCAGGCAGAGATTGCCGTCGGCGTCGACGCAGGCTACGGTGACGCCGAGCGAATCCTTGAGAGAGAAACCGCTCCTGGCCGCAGCGCAGGAGGACCGCTCGGCGAGCAGCCCCTTGATGCACATGTTGCCGGACAGATCGATGTAGGCAACGACGGTCCGATCGAGACCGCGGACCACGAAAGCGCCCGGAGGAGGCGCGCACTCGCCTTCGGTAGTCAATCGGCCCTGCAGAATGAGGTTGCCGGCCTCGTCGAACTCCGCGACGATCCCGCCCAGAGCGCCCGTCACCGAGAACAGCGACGCCTCCGAAACGACCGAGACCAGCCCGCCCCGGCTCGTCAGCAGCGAATACGACTGGTTGTAGTAGGGCACCGTCGTGCCCCAGACGGTGACCTGCCAGGTCCCCGCCGGCGGGTTCTCGACGCAGACCTGTTCCACGTTGTTCGTGCGGTCGGCCTGCGTTCGAATTGCAGGCTGCTGCGGCAGGTACGGGTCCAGCGTCCACGGATAGTACCGTTTGCCGTCGGGACCGACCACCACGAGGTCCAGATCGTTCACCAAAGCGCGGGCGGCCATCGGCTGCGCGGGGTAATCGTCCCAGACCAGCGTGATCCGCAGCTCCGTTTCGCCGGGCCCGATCTCCAGCGTATGGACGTCTCGCTCGCCCTGCACGAAAATCGAATCCTCTTTGATGATGTCGTCAATTGTATCGATGCGGACCAGATCGATGGCCTTTTTGGCATTGATCTGGCCATAGCCATAGGCGTAATCCGGACCGGGCGTGCCGAGATCCTTCGCGGTGTGGATCAGCAGGCCCTTGATCGTCGAAGGAAGCGGATCGGTCTTGTGGATCGCGCGCCAGTCGTCCAGGATCAGCGCCATCGTCCCGGTGACCGAGGGGGTCGCCAGCGAGGTGCCGCATGCGCCGCCGTAGCGGTCGCCCGGCAGCGTGGACCAGATGCTCCCCCTACTGCGGGCCTCGCAGCCCGGTGAGACGACGTCCGGCTTGATCCGTCCGTCTCCGGTCGGGCCCTTGTTGCTCCAGGCCCACAGCGAGTTGTCGTCGGAGTTCGTCGCGCCGACCGTCACGATGTTCTTCGCGGCCCCGGTGCACAGGATCGTGCCCCACTTGCCCTCGTTGCCCGCGGCCCAGACGATCGGGAGCTTCTTGCCCAGCGAACCGCGGACGATGCCGTCCATCGCGGCGGCGTAGTCCTTGTAGACGTGCCACTCGACCTTGCCCCAGGAGTTGTTGGCGATGTCGATCCCGTAAACGTCGATGGCCTGTTTGTACTGCTGCCTGAGTTCAGCGACCGTCTCCCACGTGTGGAACCAGACGATCGACGCGCCGGGCGCCATGCCCCGATACCGACGATCCTTCAGCAGCGAGCCGTCGCCGATCATCACGCCGGCCACCTGCGTGGCATGGTCCCCGATGGGCCGTTCGTCATCCGCGTGCACGATGCGACCGGCCAGATCGACGTGCGAGGCATCCGGACGCGTGGACTCCCACTGGCCGATCACGACGCCCGACCCGGTCAGATCGTACGGAGCGGCCTGGACCGCGTCGCCCTGGATCGCGGCGCGGACGCCGTCGTTCAAATCCACCGACGCGTGATAGCGATCGATCCACATGACCCCGTCCCAGGCGGCCAGAGTCTCCAGGGTTGCAGCGGGCAAACGAAGATCCAGATTGTTGCCGTCGGGGTCGCGGGCCAGGACGGCGCCGCCCAAAGCCTCGACCTTCGCCTCGCCGACCGAAAGGGAAACGTCGTCGAACAGGAGTACGGAAAGCCGGACATCGCCCGCGGTGGTTGAGGGACAGGCGTCGGAGTCCCCCTGTCGGAGAGAGGATGCGAGTTTGTCCTGAGGCTGGATCTCGCGAACCGACCGCACGCCGGGAAGCTGCGAGATCCGAGCCATTGCACCTGCCGGGATGCTGGCCAGCCACGTGCGCTCGGGGATATAGGACAGCAGTCTCAGGCCCGCCGGAATCATGGCGATTCGCCATTCGACGGTGGGAGTGCCCTCCAACTGGATCAGGACGCGCACCAAGTCGGACGCCCTCTGCGATGGCGCAAAAGGAGCGGATGCAGGCCGGCGGGAGATGAGAGCCGCTTCGTCGCCGAGGGCCGAGGCGCCGACCGTCAAGACGGCCAGCGCCAAGGCAAGAGCACCCACATTGTTCATCACCGCCCCACTCCTGTCTGGCCTTGCATCGACTTCGATTCGCGGGCCCCCACGTCGCCGAGCGGCACAGCATTATCCGACCTTCGACGGCCCTACACAGGCAATTATACCATTTTCGCCCCGGCGTTTCCAGCTTGGCTCTTCCGGCACGTCCGACAAGACCGATTGTTCTTTCCACAGCATCGCGTCGTGCAGCAGACCTTCGTTCTCCGACGGCCTGCGCCGCCTTGGACTGCGGCGGGCGTCGTTCTCGGACCTCAAGCGGATCTTGATTTCGGTCGATGAATCCCCTGCCGACTGCGAAGGGGAGAATCGCAGGCCGGCCTTTGGGAGGAGGTGTTGGATGACTGCGCATTCGATCCGGAACAAAGTCCGCGTCTGCAAGCGGTGCGACTACCTCTGCGCCAGGTGCCCCCACGCCCTGCCGTACGCCATGCTCGGCCAGCGGGTGCGACCCACCGAGTGCTTCATGTGCTGGCACAACGAGGGAACCGCCTTGCCGAGAGACTGCCGGGTGCGGAACCGCGTGGCGGCCGCCGCCCGACGTTCTCACGCGAACCGCTTTTGATGCAAACACCGCGCCCGCCGGACCAGTATCGAACCACGGGAGCAAGGAAATGAGTGTTGGAGGTACGACCATCAACGCGTTGGATCTACTGAAAGACCACGAAAAGGCCTTGGGCCAGTTGTACGCGGCGTATGCCCGCAGATTTGCGTCGGACCGTGAGTTCTGGCTGGGTCTGTCGCGAGAGGAACAGCAGCACGCCAACTGGGTCCAGTCGCTTCGATCAAGAATCGAAGACGACCTGTCCAGCCTGGTCGTGGATCGGTTCCCCGCAGCGGTAATTGAACACTCCCTGGTCTACGTTGCCAGACTGATCGAAAGGGCCGAAGCTCCGGACACGACTCGCGTCAACGCCCTGTCCAATGCGCTGGACCTTGAGCGAGCCCTGCTGGAGCACCGGTATCTCGAGGTCTTCTCCAGCGGCGATCCGCAGATCCAGCGGACCCTGCAACTGCTGCGGCAGAGCACGCAGACCCACCTGCGGAAAGTCCAGGACCTCTGGGAAGCCTGCAAGCAACCGGCATCGCGATGACTCGCAGGCCTCCTCTGGCTTCACATTTCATTCAACAATCGCCTGGTGGGCGAGGGCCTCGAACTGGTCGTTGAGCGTGGCCTTGCCGCTCGGGCTGATCTGGGCCATGCAGACACCGATCATCTTTTCCGAAGGGTCGATGAAGAACGTCGTGTACCAGTATCCGCCCCAGCGGTAGGCGCCGACGCTGGTCAGCTCGCTCTCGCGGAGAGTGCGCGTGACGCCGAAGCCCAGGCCGAAACCGGCCCCCTGGTTCAGGTCGCCGACCTGGTCCGTGCTCATCATCTCGACCGTCTTGGGGCTCAGCAGGCGGACGCCGTCCAGTTCGCCCTTGTTGAGCATCATTTGGATAAAGCGAACGTAGTCGGGGACCGTCGAGCACAGCCCGCCGCCGCCGGAGCGGTAGTTGTGCGTGCCTGCATAGGGATAATTCACCGAGGCCTTCATGTTCCCCTCGCCGAGAACGCCGTCGGGCAGGCGTTTGAGACCGCCGTCGGCGTCGGGGGCGTAGACCGCAGCCAGACGCGACACCTTGCTCTCGGGCAGACGAAAGCCCGTATCGTTCATCTTCAGCGGCGTGAAGATCCGCTTCTGCAGAAACTCGTCGAAGGGCATGCCGGAGGCGACTTCAACCACACGGCCGAGCACGTCCGTCGAGAGGCTGTACGTGAACGCCTCGCCCGGCTGGTGCACCAGCGGGATGCGGGCGAGCTTCTTCATGTCCTCCGCGAGCGAGTCCTCGTCCTGGATCAGACCATGGGTGATCCCCGCCTCGGCGTACCGCTTGCCGACGCGATCGTCCCATTGGTAGGTCAGGCCGGAGGTGTGCGTCAGGAGGTGGCGGATCGTGATCGGCCGTCTGGCGGCGACAACGCCGTCCTGGGCAGACGGATCGCCCGGCGCGAGCACCTTGACGTCCGCGAACTCGGGAATGAACTTCGAGACCGGGTCGCTGAGCCGGAACTTGCCCTCCTCGTAGAGCATCATCGCGGCGACGCTCGTGATCGCCTTGGACATCGACGCGATGCGAAAGATCGTCTGGGGATTCATCGCGACCTGCTTCTCGCGGTCCTGCATGCCCACGCTCTGGACGTAGGCGACCTTGCCCTCGCGGGCGACCATCGCGACCGCCCCCGCCAGCAGACCCTCATCGACGTGCTTTTGCATCACGGCGGTGATCCGGTCCAGTCGGTCCTGGGACAATCCGACCGACTTGGGCGACGCCTTCGGCAGTCCCTGTCCGAGCGCCAAAGACGAAAACGCAACCAGAACCGTCAAGGCACACAGGAACCCATATCTCGATCTTGCCATGATCTCAGACCTCCAAGACAACAAGCTCATCTCCACGTTGTCCACCCGCATGGACACGAGAAGATCAGACTATCCGGAATGCCTCACAGTATCAAGAGGCCGGACGAAGACGCTGTGCGACGGTGTCTGTGCGGATTTCCGGCCGTTGAGAGTTCCGAGGGTTCGACTCTGCTATCCGTGCGAATGGCAGTCCGCCCGGAAAGGCTCTCGCAGCGTCCCTCCTCCTTTCCCTTGCGTGCTGCAGAGCGAACGCGACCCTCCTACGAGAATCTGAAACAATCGAGACAATGCCGGTTCGTTCTGTTATCATGCTGCTGGCCCAAAGCGCCAAATGCCAGGGGCTTGGGGACAGCGTCCCCAAGAATGAAACAGGCGACGATAGAAGCAGTGCTTTCTTGGAGGCAGACCATGTCGAACGCAGCCATGCCCACAGGCAGAATCGGCAATCTCACGATCAGCCGGCTCATCCTCGGCGGCAACCAGTTCAGCGGCTGGTCGCACAGCCGGGACCTCAAATACCTGCGGGACCTGTTCAAAGCGTACGCCACGCCGGAGAACGTCATGAACACGCTCGAACTGGCGGAAGAAAGCGGCGTCAACGCCATCCTCTCGGGCGAAGCGGACTACCTGACGCGGTACTGGAAAGAACGCGGCGGCAAGATCCAGTGGATCGCTCAGATCCACCCCAACACCCAGGACGTCACGAGCAACGCCAGGCGGGCGATCGATCTGGGCGCGGCGGCCGCATACGTCCAGGGCGGCGTGGGCGACAGCTTCGTCAAAGGCGGGCGGGTCGATCTGCTGGCCCAGGCGTTGGACTTCATCAAGAGCAGCGGCATCCCCGCCGGCATCGGGGGACACTCGATCCAGGTGCCGATGGCGGTGGAGAAAGCCGGCATCAAGCCCGATTTCTACATGAAGACTCTGCACCACGGCAACTACTGGTCCGTCACCCCGCCCGAGAAGCGGGTCGAGTTCAACGTCGACAGCAACAGCGGCGACGACCACGACAACATCTGGGAAATCGCCCCCGAAAAGACGATCGAATTCATGAAAACGGTCGCAACGCCCTGGATCGCGTTCAAAGTCCTGGCGGCCGGCGCCATTCACCCCAGCAGCGGCTTCCAGTACGCCTTCGAAAACGGCGCGGATTTCGTCTGCGTAGGCATGTTCGACTTCCAGATCCGAGAGAACGCGATCATCGCCAGAAACGCTGTAGCCGCCAGCCAGAACCGCCCGCGTCCCTGGCGTGCGTGAGGAGTGGTGACTCGTGATCGGGTAGCGCATACATCCGCCCACGCAACGAAGAGGCTCAAGCCGTCAGACACCACGCGGGTTTCAAGGCTCGGCGATGGGTCCCCGCCGATGCTGAAGACCAGCAACGTGTCGCAGGCCGACCGGCTCGGGACACTCCTTGAACAGCCCTCCGAACAACTCAGGAAAGGCGTGTTCCACGCGTTGCTCCCGGACGATGGAGCCTTGGGCATTCTGGATGCTGACAATCGAGTAGTGCTTGTGGTAATCAATTCCTGCGTAGTACATGGCAGAACCTCCTTATTCTTGAACCTCGATCGCCGCTATTATAGCGGCGAGGAGGTTCTGCCTTTCGTGCTAGCTGACCCCGGGCCCTCCTATTCCCTCTGAGCATACGTGACATCCTCAGAAATACGTAAGTCGTCCTCGGGATTCCCGAATTCCTGCATTTCGTTTTCCTACGGGTGCCTGTCCAATCATCAAGCGGAACAGGCACCCGTAAGATCCGATACCTATGCCTCCAAATAGGCGACCCTTACCGCTTGATAGCATGCCTGCCAGACCAAGGGAGATTTCCCCGTCTTGGATGGGTTTTGGGCATCCAAGGCGAAGTTGCCGATTGTATCAGCCAGTGTCAGGCCGAGATCACCAGCGAGAAGCTTACGCGGATTCAGGCTCTTTCCCCATACATAGCGTCCAGCTTTGAGTTCCAGCAACGCTCTGAACGCCCCCAAGATGGGATAAATGAACCCTGATGGCACCCCGTAGCGAGATTTCCTCCCCGTGAAAGACAATTCACAGCACCTCTTACCCTCGTACACAGTTACGCCTGTCAGTTTGCCAAACTTCCCGCCGGAGACATTGCCAGTCTTTCCTCGTACCTTGTTGTAGAGCTCGGGTAGCCTCTCTTGTATCTCGTCGTACAAAACCAATATCTCCTGAGCCAATGGATAGATCTTCCTGTACGATTTGCTATGCTCTTTGAAGTGTTTTAGGCATGCAGCCTTTGACCGGTATGCGTTTATTGGATGCACCTTATCATCAAAGTTGTCACGGTCAAATGCTGTCAGGATTGCGATGATCTCTCGGACATCGATTGGCATCTGGTTGCCCTCTGCATCGGTCTGAAATTCCTTGAAAGCAATGTCCTGAAAGTAGTGTGCGCCTTCGAGAGCTTTTTTCAGATCCTCGAATTCGCCTGCTAAGTTCATGAGGCTTTCATCACGGACTTGATTCGAAGTATTGCGTGCATCAACGACTTGGGTAATATTCTCTCCGCTGAATCCTTCCAAGATTTCTACTTTTATGAACTGGGGCTCGGATAGAGCCTTCGTCTCCTCTAAGACGATGTTGTAGGTGTGGCCCCCGTCGAGCAGACCGTGGAGGTTCGGATCTGAAAGTGTGATGGTCACCACGGATGTCTTGTTGTCAAAGCTAACGGAGTCAACCGCAAGAACAATGCCCCTATTCATGAAAAGGAACATATCAGGACAGTCGTGAAAACCCTTGCGGATTGCATTTGGTACCGCTCCCGTCATTTTCGGGTCTCGCACATTTATGCGTCGCCAGCCGGTCAAGTCCGGGAGGTCCTTCGTCTGAACGACCGCAAAATGGTCACGATAACCTTGCTTATGAAAAGGAGTCTCCAAGTGGCGGAACGCGATGACAGGAAACGACAGATGGACTGCGCTACCCATAACAGAACCTTTCAAGTTAAGCGTCGCTTAAACTTCACGGCGAGGACACCCTACGCCGTGCGACAAGCTCACAAGAGCATTGTCTACAAAGAAATATTAGCACCCACGAAACATATTGTCAACCTGTTTTCCAAAAAAATGATTCAGAGCGCCATTCGGGACAGCGCCATTCGGGACAGTCCCTATTTATCCCACGCGGGTCCCCAGCCGAACAAGACCACCGGCACGATGCAGATTGCCTCTGGAAAGCTCGCGATGCCTCTGAAATCATCCATCACAAATCATCCATCATCAATGCACGTCGTCAATTCGCCGCCTCGGCGGTGACTTGCACGTCGTCGAGGTTCCAGCCGGGGGCGGTCACCCAGTCGTCCGTCGGGCCCATGCCCCAGCGGAAGTAGACCGTCGATTTGCCGTCGGCGATGCCCGCCGGGACCGCGTACTCCACGTATTGCCAACTCGCATCGGAGACGTGCGACAGGCCGGTCGTCCAGAGATCCGTCCAGGTCGCGCCGTCGCCCGACACTTGGACGCAGGCATAGTCGTACGGCGCCTCGACGCTGAGCCATCGCCAGAAACTCAGGCGGATGTTCTTGTGGCTCGTGCAGTCGATGGGACCGGTCGTCGCGTACCGCGTCTCGCCCAGATTGTCGGCGTAGTCGCCCTCGAGGGCGTAGCCGACGACGTTGGCGCCGGTACGGCCGGAGACGGGGTCTTTGTCCCAGGAGCCACCGCCTTGCGGCTTGCCCCAGGCCCAGCCTTCATCGAGCTTCCAGCCCGGATCGCTGTCCATGTCCGCATGGTAGATCGCGTTGGAGACCACGGTCACCGATGCTCTGCTGGTTGGTGGATTGCCGGACACCGTCGGTCACCAGGAACGAGAGCGTATACGTCTCGAACGCCTGATCGGCCGCAGGCTTCCAGTGCAGGGTGAGCGTCTCGGGATCGTACCAGGCACCCTTTGGCAGGTTGCCCACGGACCACCGCAGGGGCAGATCCCCGGGGTTCGAGGCGGTCAGTTGAAGATCGAGCCGCTCGCCCGGCCGGATCTCGGACGGAGCCGTGATAGAGTCCAAGCGGGGCACCGGCGCGGTCCATCCGGAATTCTGCACGTCGTGACGCGACATGCCCCAGTCGATCAGTCCGGCGTCATACGGGACCGGAAGGTCCAGGACATGGAACCGGTAATCGTCGCCGGGGACGATGATCTCCAGGTCGCCGTCGAGGTCGAGGTCGCTGAGCGTCGGAGTAACCTCATAGTCCGTGGACAGATTCACCATCGGGAATCCCGGCGTAATCGAACCGTCGGCCTCCCAGGCCATCAGGGGCTCGCCGCCGGAGCCGACGATCAGCTCTTTCGCGCCGTCGCCGTCGATGTCGGCAATCAGCGGCGTGCACCGGCTCGGGTCGCCCATGATCGTTTTGGGGTACCCGGCCTGCGTCAGCAGCTTGCCCTCGTGATCGAAGGCGTACACGCGGGTGAACAGGAATCCGTCGCCTTCGACGTACGTGGCGACATACACCTCGCTCAGGCCGTCGCCGTCGACGTCGCCGATGCACAGACCGCCGCCGGTGTCGAGCGGATCGTCGGTCCTGGTCTTCCAGACGGTGCTGCCGTCGGCGCGAACCGCCGTCACTTCGGTTTCCGTGCAAAAGACCAATTCGGTCCTGCCGTCGCCGTCGAGATCGGCGAACGCGGTCCCCTTGGGGCTGCCCCCGCGCCATCGCGCGACCTGCTGGCCGTTGTGGTCCAGAATGAACGTGTACAGTCGGTTCAGGCCCGGTCCCAGGCCGCAAAGGGCGATCTCCACGTCGCCGTCGCGGTCGATGTCGGCCGCGCTGATCGGCCCGGCGGCGGTGTAGCGTCGGGCCCACAAGTAGCTGCCGTCGTGCTGCAGGGCGATCAAGCCGTCGGTGCTGCCCGCCTGCAGATCCAGCGCGACGAGAATTTCGCTGTCGCCGTCGCCGTCGAGATCGGCAAGCACAGGCCCGGCGGCAATGTACCCGTACCAGCCGCCGACCGCGGCGGGCCAGTTGCCGTCCACAGGTTTGCCGCTGTCGACATGGAACGCATAGACCTCGCCGTCCACTTCCGACGCAGCGACCACCTCGTAGTCGCCGTCGCCGTCGATGTCCCCCACCGCCAAGGCGGAAGGCCAGCCGTAATAGCCGACCGGCACAGGCCAGTTCGGCAGCGAATTGCCGTCCGCGGCCCAGAGGTTCAGCATGCCGCCGGCCCAGTAGGAGTCGAGGTCCACCGCTCCCTGGAGGATCTCGTTGCGGCCGTCCCCGTCGACGTCCATGCACAGGGGGCTGCCCATGAAGTAATAGTAGTAGTACTCCTCGGAGTCCGGGTCCTTCGGGAACGGCCAGGGAGCCTGCTCCTTGGCGTCGGTGACGCCGAAGATCCGACGGTCCGTGTGGACGCGTCCGCCCCGACTCACGCGGATGCGAAGCTCATAGGTCCCGGCGCCCGGGTTCGCGAGAGCCACACAGAGGATCCCGTTCGGATCGGTCGGCGCGGCCCCTTCGCCGACGAGCGTCCACTGCTCGCTCCCATACGTGCGGCAATCGAACTGATACGAATCGCCGTGGACGAACAGGCACAGAGACAGCTCGTTCCCGTCGGCCGGGAAGACATGGTTGGGCCTCGGGGCGAAGATCTCGCTGAGAGGATAGGCTTCGTCGGCCCCTTCCAGGGCCTTGTAGGCGTTGACCCGCCCGGTTCCGATGTAACCGAGATCGGGGTCGAGGTCCCCGTAGTAGACCGGGTCTGTCGTATTTTCGAGGATGGCCCGCACCTGCACGTGGGTCAGGTCGGGTCGATGCGAGAGCAGCAAGGCGCCGACGGCCGCCACATAGGGCGAGGAGAACGATGTCCCGGCGGTCGAGATGTACTCGCCATCGACGTCCGTCGTCACGATGTCGGTCCCGGGCGCCGCGATGTCCACCCAGAACCCGAAGGTGCTGTGCCCGGTCTTGGTGTCCTCGCCGTTGGTGGAGGCGACCGCCAGCACGTTGGGATAAGCCGCGGGATAGTGCGGCCGGCTCGAATCCGAGTTGCCCGCGCTGGCGACCAGGAGCACGCCCTTCTCATAGGCGTTGTCGATGGCCGCTTTGACGACGGGATCGCCCTGCGGCCCGAAGACGTCGCCGCCGAAACTCATGTTGACCACGCGGGCGCCGTTGGCCGCTGCATAGTCCATCGCCTCGGCCACCTCGTCCGATTCGTACTGCACTTCCAGCACCATGATGCTGCACTGCCAGTTGACCCCGCAGACGCCTTTGCCGTTGTCGCCGACGGCCCCGATCACGCCGGCCACCTCGGTCTCGTGCTCGTGCACGGGCGTCATGTCGTGGCTACCGGCGGCGAAATCCCACCCGTGGACGTCGTCCACGTAGCCGTTGCCGTCGTCGTCGATCTTGTTGCCGGGGATCTCGCCCGGGTTGACCCAGATGTTGTCCTTGAGGTCGGGATGGTTCACGTCGACGCCCGTTCCGAGCACGGCCACCACGATGTCCCGGCTCCCGGTCGAGATGTCCCAGGCGTCTTCCATCTGAATCAGTTGATGGGCATATTGATCGGGGAACTCCGGATCGTTGGGCGTCTTGCACGGACGATAGAGGTAATTGGGCTGGGCATACTCCACCGCGGGATCGCGGCTGAGTTCGGCGCACACCGTCGGCACGTCGCGGTCGGTCGTGAGCACGTAGAATCCCAGCAGGGCCTCGGACCGGGCGAACGTTTCGTCGGCCGACGCGATGCCCAAGGGGCCTCGTGAGGCCCTCTGCCGCACTTGCTCGTGAACGCGTTTGAACACGGGTCCCCGGCTCTGCACGCCGTACGTCGATTGCAGTCGCGAGAGATTCGCCCGGTCGCGATGGAGAACCACATCCTCCGACAAGGCGCCAATCACGCCGGCCTGCGTGCCTCTGAGCTTGACGATCACCTCGCCGACGACGAAGTGAGGTCGCGATGCGAATCGATCCGCCCCCCCCTCCGAAGCGTCGGTCTGCGAATCGCCGGCCGCTCCCGCGCCGACCGTCGCCATCGTCAACGCCGCCACACCGATCAGGAACAGAACCCTCATACTCCGCGCGCTTCCGCCAGATACGCCCATGCTGTTTCTCCCAAGCTACAGGTTGTCGCCTCGCCTCTGAGCCGCAATTCCGCACCTGCGAGGTTTAGACCCATTGTATTGTACTTCAACTGCCCTCAAGATCAAGAAGAATCCGCTTTCCGAAGGAAGCATCGAGGCCACAACGGTGGATCGGTCTCGGATGTCGGCGGCCGTCGAAACCGGTTTCGAGACTCACGGTTTCGTCACGCGGATGTCGTCGATATAGATCCGCCCGCTGCCGCCTTGCACGGGATTCTTGCGGTCGCCCACGCCGAGGTACAGCGTCCTGACCCGGGACAGGCTTACGCCGGCAAAGCGGGCCAGCGGGATCTTCCATTCGGTCCAGGCAGTGGCGTTGACCGCCGCAGGGTCGGGATTGACCACGGCGGCGGACGTGCCTGTCGCGTCTTCGACGACCACGTACAGGTCGGCCCGGCTGTTGGCCGGCTGGGGGTCGGTTCCGATCGTCGCGACCTGCCAGGCGCCGGTGACGCCGCCGGCGGTGGTGATGTTCGAGAACACCGCTGTGCTCGTGTCGCTCGTCGTGTGGCTGGTCACCGCCAGGCCGATGTAGACGCTGGCGGCCATCGCGATGTCCAGCGAAGACGAAGCGGGATTGGCCGGGACCAGAGGCGTCCAGGTCTGACCGTCCGCGGAGCACTCCGCCTTGAACGTGTTGTTCGTGCGGGTCAGGCGGACCCAGTAGGGCGCCTTGGCCGCGATGCTGGAGTCCGTATTGGCGCTGGCGTCGCTGGGAACGGGTCGTCGCTGGAACGCGATACTGTGGTCCGGCGTGAGGGCCACGAAGGCGTGGACCGAGCCGGGCTCCAGCGTCTCGCGGATCATGACGCCGGCCTTGGCCCACTCGTGGGTGCGGGTCTGGCTGTCGATCCGAGCCGTGATGACGCCGTTGCCGTTGAGCCGCTTGTAGGCGAAGCGGAAGTTGTCGGCGGTGCCCCAGATGTCGCTGCCGCCGCCGCTGAGCGTGACCGTGCCTGCAGTCTCCTGGAAGCCGACGGGATAGCCGCGATGCCAGATCGACAAGTCGGTGACGTCGCCGACGGTCCAATCCTGTTGCGGCGCGAAGTCCCGGTACGCTTCGCTGAAATACGGGGCCTTCCCGTTGTCGTAATCGAAGGGCATGGCCTGCTTGCCGCCGCGGACGATGGTCCGCTCGGCGAACGGTGCGGCCAGATTTCCGACCGTCGATCCGCTCAGCCCGTCGGTGAGTCCGTCGATCCAGGTTTCATAGATGCGGGCGCCTTCGGCATCCGTGTACTCTTCGAACTCATCGCCGATCAGATAGGGAACCACGGTGAAACCCCACACAACACCCCGATGGACGGTGGTTCCGTCGGTCTGGACCTCGTCGACCCGCCAGAAGCAGGCGCCGCCGCCGAACTCGACTCGTTCGTCCAGGACGAAGCTCGTGCCGGCCTGCCTGCCCTGGTAGAGCGGCGAACCCGTATCGGCAGCTTTCACCGATTCCCGGTCCTTGCCGAAATAGACGTCGTGCATCGCCGCACCGTCGCCGGCCGACCACTCCAGCATCGCTGCATCCCGAACGTCCACGTTCGCGCCGTTTCCGGGCGTCGGACCCCAGGCCAGCAGCGGGTCGCCACGCATGGCCGTCTGGATCTCCTCGACCGTCAGCGCCTTGTTGTAGACCCGCACGTCGTCCATCAATCCAAACCACCAGTAGGCGTTCGAGAAGGACTCGCGTCCGAGCATCAAGGCCCCTGCGGAGATGCCTGCCACCTCCGCTGTCGCCATCTCGCGATCGAGAACGCCGTTGACGTAGGTTCGTATGGCCGTGCCCTTGTCGTAGACGCCCGCCACGTGGTGCCAGACGTCGCGGTCCAGGACGGTCCCACCGACCGTGTTGCGGTTGAGGATCGCGACGTTGGCGCTGGTCCGGATCTCGAACTCGGCCATGTTGTTTCCGCTGTAGACGCCGAGCTTGTAGCCGCCCCTGGCGTTGTCCTGATCGCTGGCGATCTTCTGGTCCCGACCGATCGCGTTCATCCGAACCCACGCGGTCACCGTGACCGAACCCACGTGGGTCAGGCTCGCATCGGCGCCGCAGTGGACGAAATCGTTGACTCCGTCGAACGACAAGGCCTCGCCCAGATACCCATCGACGAATGCGACGCCGCCCTGGAGCGTGCCGTAGTTTTCGTATCCGGAATGATCCACGAGCTGGCCGGATTTCGTATCGTCCATCTTCCACCAGCCGACGAGACTGGCATCCGTCTTGGCGATGATCGGCCGGACGGTGAAACTCCAGACCTTGCCCGCCACTGTGCTGCCGTCCAGAAGGTTCTCATCGACCCGCCAGAAGTACGTCTGCCCTCGCGTCAGACCGCTCGTCGCATACGACAAAGACAACTGGCTCTGAACCTTCAGCGTCTCGGCCGCGCCGGCTTCGACGGCGGCGGCGTCGGTCCCAAGGTAAACGTCGTGCGACACCGCATTCATTCCCGGCGACCAACCGAGCGTCGCGTCGGCCGCGATGTACGAGGCCCCGTCGGCGGGCGTCGGAGACCACGCGGTCCTGGGCGTCACGGAGAACTTCCAGACGTCGCCCGTCCGGATCGTGCCGTCGGCCGCGACCTCGTCGATGCGCCAGTAGTAGGTCGTCCCGGACTGCAGACCGGCGGCATGGTAGTACACCGCGTTGAGCTGGCGGGAACCCACCAGATCCGCCTCCGTCAGGTCGGGCGTCGTGCCCAGGTAGACGTTGTGCAGGACCGCATACGGCCCGGCGGACCACTGAAACAGCGGGATCGTGACGCTGTCGGCGCCGTCGGCCGGGTCCGGATTCGAGGCCTTGACCAGCGCGTACTCGGCCAGCCGGATGATGTCCTCTGCGTCGGCCTGGCCGCTCGTGTCGCGGAACCGAACGAAGCCGCGGAACCTGTCGTTGGGCAGGTAATGCTTGACCCACGCGCAGGCGTTGCCGTTGTTGTCGCGGGCCAGAATCGTCACGTTCGTCGTCACGCTCGGCAAGAGCGGCCGCTGCGAAGTCCACGTCCTGGTCAGACCCCAGGCGACGCCCGCGGGCGTGAACGCACTGGTCGAGCCGCTGTCGCGCGGGGCGCTGGAGGTGTGGAAACCCAGAACGCCGGTGGCGCCGTTGTCGCCCCAGGTCGCGCTGGTCCCGGCGGCGCTGCCCTGGTAGTAGAACGGGATGTCCGCGTACCAGACGATCTTGCCTCCGACCTCCAGATACCTGCGAAGCGTGCAGCTCGACGACAGGGTCTCGACCACCGTGTCCGGCGCGGCGTCCTTGACGAACACGACGACGCTGAGCTTTCTGTCGGCAATCCGGTCGGTCATCCAGGTTTTGAGCTGATCGGCATTGAGGATCTCATACCCCGCGGCCGCCAGAGCGTCGCGCGTGGCTTCGCCGGTCCCGGCCCACGCGGTCGGATAGCGGCTGTCCCAGTACGCGGCGCGAATCCAGCCAGGATCCGCAGCCCGGACCGGCGCCGCACCCAACCACCCAAGCAGGAGAACCCAGAACGTTGCTTTCTTGCTCATGCCGCTGCACCTCACAAAACAGGACTGCGTCCTGTGCCGTCGCTCACCTTGGGACGCGCGCCTTCTTCTCTATCGGCCGTACAGGACGGGCGAGTTCCCGCTTTTTGCCCTGGGACACGGGCCCATGCGTCCAGGCAGCCGCGAATTCCCCCCTCCTGTCGGAATGATCCCGCCGGCACGGTCGCTCCTCGGGGTCGGGAATTCACCCAGAATCCTCCCTGCGCCTTCGCGACGACCGATAACTATTCTAGGGATTTTGCGGGTCCCAAGTCAAGGACTTGCGGCCACAGCTCTTGAACCGCCGGACTCCAGCGGATAGCATGAGCCGGTCGTGATATCGCAAGCCCGGTCATCGACCTTTGTGGAGTACGCAAGATGAAGTGCATCGTCGGTTTGGGGGTGGTCTGTATGCTGGTTCTGGGGGCGTCGGGGTGCGCTCGGAGCGTTGAGATCATCGCCCATCGCGGGGCGTCGGATCTGGCGCCGGAGAACACGCTGGCCTCGGTCATGCTTGGCTGGGAGAAACAGGCCGACGTCGAGGTCGACGTGTATCTCACCAGGGACCAGCGGATCGTCTGCATTCACGACAAGACGACCAAACGAACCTCCGGCGTGGATCTGAAGGTCAGCGAGACCGACTCGGCCCACTTGCGTCAACTCGACGTCGGGAGCTTCAAGGACCCTCGATACGCCGGCGAGCGGATTCCGTTTCTGGAGGATGTGATCGCGACGATCCCGCCGGGGCGGAAGCTCTACGTTGAGATCAAGTGCGGCCCGGAGATCCTGCCCCTGCTCCAGCAGGTCCTCGACGCCAGCGGCAAGAAGGACCGCATCGTCGTCATCGGCTTCGACCTCGATACCGTCACCGCGGCCAAAAAAAGTATGGGCCTGCCGACGTACTGGCTCAAGGGCACCGAGAAAGTCAAGGACACCGAGCAGTGGATCCCCCATGACGCCTCGCTTGCTCAAACGGCGAAAGACCGCGGCCTCGACGGCCTGGACGTGCACTACGCCGGCGTGACGGAAGAGTTCGTCCTCGGCGTGCGGGCCCACGGCCAGAAGCTCTACGTCTGGACCGTGAACGACCCCGACGAAGCCGCCCGGCTGGTCGCGCTGGGTGTGGACGGCATCACGACCGACCGCCCCGACTGGCTGCGGGAGCAGTTGCGCAGCCGCTCCCGACCGGGGAAATGACCGACCGGATCAGCAGGCGGCGCCGCAGAGATGGCGGCCGTACTGCTTGTCCTCCTGCTGAATGTGACGGATGAGCCAGTCCTTCAGGAAATTCCCGACGCCGACGGAGGTGACCATCTTGCCGGCCTGGATCTTCTCGTGCATTTCCATCACTTTGGCGGTGAAGTGCTCGTGCAGTTGCTTGTGCGCGGCCAAACCGGGATACTGACGCGAGGCCAACAGACGCTCCTCGGATGCGAAGTGCACTTTCGTGTAGGTCACCAATTCGTTGACGATCGTCTTGAGGATCGCAGCGCCCTCGCCCTTGGCCATCGCTCCGTGCAGACGATTGATCATCTCGATCAGCCGCTTGTGTTGTGTATCCATTTCCGGCACGCCGACCGATAACTGCTCATTCCACTCGACCAACGCCATGGTTCGCACTCCTCAAGGGCATTTGGAGAAAGTCCGGCCCCCATATCCAACTCAACCGGCTCGTTCGCGCGTCACAGCGCCGCGCGTTTTGTGGATATCGACCTGCGTCCGTCTGGGCTTGAGCCGGGAAGGGTTCTTTCTCTCCCTTCCTCACGATTTGCGCGCAGGCGGGAACCCTGGAACCATGGGTTGGGGGGGTGTTCCGTTGGGGATGGGTTCCCCGCCTTCCTACGTGAACGCATTCTCCGTGCCGCCCCGAGAGGCGCAGGAGTCAAACACGATCACCCGTGAATCAGTTGCGGTCGAGGCAGATCACAAGGTTCTGCGGCCGGCCGATATAGGGATCGAACGGCCTGACGTTCACCTTCCGCGAAATGCCCTGGCGCCCCCCGGCTTGCACGTGCAGAACGTGCGAGCCCGGCACCGTGAGAAAACCCCGACCGATAGTGTCCGTATACACCGGCTCGACTGCGCCGAACGGGCCTTCGAGCCGGACTTGCGCGTCGTCACGGATCCAGCCGCGTTCGTCGACCACCTGCACGAGCAGAAAGCCCGTCTGTCCGACGGTCGCGGTGGACAGGTCCAGGTCCAACGACGCTTCCTGGTCCTGGCGCAATTGCACCTCCGCCATCGGGGGCACATCGTACAACGCGCACGAGATCTCCCCGACGAAATATCGACCCGCCGGCAGACGCTGGACGCGATAGCCGCCGTCCGGAGCGGTCTGCACGACTACGCAAATGTCCTTCTGCTGGCGCCACAGAACGAGCGTGCGGGAGCCGCCGCCGCGAACGACGCCGGCGACGCCCGCCTTCCACGCGGGCAGATCGACCGTCAGTTCCCATCCGGCCTTGCCGGCGTCCAGCGTCACCGTCTTGTGCAGAAGCGTCTGGTCCCGGCGTCTGACGTTCAGCACGTAATCGCCGGGCTCGACGCCCTTGACCACGTAGGGCTCGCCCGCCGCCGACGGAGCCTCGGCGATCCCCGTCGGCGTGGACCCAAGCCTCTGCTGTTTCGTCAGAAAGACGCTGTCGATCCCCCAGCCGTCCGCAGCGTCTGAACCATTCAAAGTCACGTACAGGTTCGACGCGTTGGGAGGCAGAACGCCAACGTCCGTGTCAGCGTCTGCCACGGTCACCGTCCCAACTACAAGCCATGAGTTCCGTTCGGCGGACTGCCGGCGTTGGATGCTGTACACGCCGGGCAGGGCGCCGCCGAAGGAGAATCCCCCCTGTGCATCGGTCGTCGCATAGCAGGTGAACGCGCCGGAGTGCGGCGAGCGAACCGGGCCGATCAGGAGTCGGGCCCCGGCCAGCGGGACGCCGTCGATGACCACCCGGCCCCGAACCACGGGACCGCCTCCGAGGTCCACGCGAGCGACCTGTCCGTCGCGCGGCACCGCCATCCGGCATACGACGCCCTGTCCCTGCCACTTGTCGATCCTCTGGACGTAGCACAACCCCGGAGCGAGGCGCTCGATGCGATAGAAGCCGTTGACGTCGGTAACGGCCTGGCCCAGCCGGCCGGCTTCTTCATCGCCCAATCCGACATAGCCCGCGGCGTCCTGGACGTAGAGGACCTGCCCGGCCTCGGGCCTGCCCTGGAAATCACAGACGTACCCTTCGATCGCGCCGCCTGCGGAGAGGACCACTTCGACGTTCTCGCGGGTTCGACCCGCCGCCACGGCAATGCCCTCGACGACGCGAGGAGCGTAGTCCGGATGGACCACACGGATCGTCTCGACCCCCGCGGACACGTGGGACAACGTGAAGACGCCGTTCACGGTCTCGACCGCGCCACGCTGGCTCATGAACACGTCCTCGATCTCCGTCATGTTTCCGCCGGCCAGAGACAACGGAACGACCGTCGCGCCGCTGAGGGGCTCTCCTCTTTCGTTCACCACCCGGCCTGAGATCGCTCCCCCACCCGAGAGAGCCACGACCACGTTCCTGAGTTCGTCGGTGCTGATCGATTCGCTCCACGCAGGGGCGTACCCCTCGGCCGTCACCTGCACCTGGTAGACTCCCGGGCCCACCAGGTCGGCGATGAAGTCCCCCCTTTCGTTCTCAAAATCCACCCACCGATTCGGCTGCACGTACAGCGGGCCGCGCAGCGATCGGAGCTTCTTGACGCGAATTCGAAAGTGCTTGATGGGCTGGCCGCTCTCGGCGTCCACGACGTTGCCCGCCAGTTCCAGCCTGGCGATGTAGTTCAGGTCGACCCGCAGATCGGAGCACGGCGCCACCACATTGTCGACCGTCGTCTCCTCGATGTTCTCGCCGGAGAAGGTCAGGCTGTAAACGCCCGGCTCCAGCCGCTCGATGGCGAAGGCGTCTTCGAGCCGGCCGTCGGGCTTGCGCGTGACATCCAGGAAGATGTAGGCGCCGCTCGGGGACATCATCGTGATCCGCACGGAATCGGGCATCTTCTCGCCGTGAAAGACCAGGGACCCGCGGATCGAAGCCAGCGACTGCGGCGACTTGCCGGGCAGGCGCACGACGAGCGGCTCGTCGCCGGGCGAGGGAAGCTGGGTCTGCAGGACCTTCTGGCTCATGAACCCTGTGTCGCTCGTGGGCGTCCGCACGGAGATGTCGTACCGATCTTCGACGATGTGGTTGAACGTGAGTGTCCCGTCGTCCGAGGTCCTATACCCCGGCAATCCGTAGGTGCAATGCCACCAGGCCGGCGCGATCTCGATCTCGGTGTTGGCCGCAGGCGTGCCGTCCGAGTATTCCACCCGGGCCTGCACCGGCGCGCCCCGCTCCAGCACGATCCGGACCTGGCGGACGACGGTGGGGTCCGTCAGTCGAACGGTCGTCCGCGCCGGCGCATAGTCGCACTCGCTCCGCGGGTACAGTCGTCCGTTGCGTTCCTCGACGCCCGCCGGGACGGTCCGCCACGCGGTGATCAGGTAGTCCGTGCCGGCCGGCGGGAACCCGCCCAGCAGGAGATAGCCGTTGGGGTCCGTCGTGCGGGTGTACACCGACCGATTCACCTCTCTCATCCGATCGTCGGCCAGCAGCGTCCCGACCACCGTGGCGCCGGGGATCCCTGCGCCGTCGGCGTCGACCACCCAAACGTCAACCATGCAGGCCTTGCGCAACTGAAGGTGCCGGACGATCTGCGCATCGGGGCTCAGGCTCACGCTGGCGTCGTCCTGCGAGCCCCCCAGATACTCCTCGCAGGAGACGGCAATGTTGTGGACGCCCGCTTCGTCGATCCGGTCGAGGGCATAGAAACCGTTGGCGTCGGTGCTCATCGTGTAGACGTCTCGCAGCGAGACGGTCAGGCGCGCGCCCTGCACCGGTTCCCCGGTCTCGATGTCGGTGACCCGACCGCTGAGCACGCCGCGAGGCTGAAACTCGAAACCGTCGGCGGCAACCGCGATTCCCGGTCGCCGGTCGGTTCCGCCGGTCGGGGTCTGGACCGATGAAGCAGCAACTGAAGTCTCTGAAAGATCGGCAGATGCGCCCGCCACCGTCGTGGCCGGCTCCGTCGTGACGACAGGCATAGCAGCGTCCGATGGCATTTGTCCGACAGAATCGACCACCGCGGACCGGCCGGTCGGCTCTTTCGTATCCTTGATCTGTCTATAGGCGACGATCCCCCCCGCCAGGATCACGGCCCCGACCGCCACCGCGGTCACCTTGGCCGTCAGACCGGAGAGGATCGATGCGGCGCCGTAAGACCCCGCCACCGCGGCAGCAGCCGTACCCGAACCCTTGAGACCCAACGAGACAATCGAAGCGATGACGGCCGCGGTGAAAGCCTTTCCCGGTTTCGTGCGGGCGATGGTGTTCTCGACCATCGTGGCCATCTGCTCCCGCAGCAGGCTGCGTCCGCGGTAGATCCGCTGTCGAGCGGCCTCCTCGGTCAAACCCAACTGCACGGCCACTTCCCGCGTCGACTTGCCCTCGCGATAGAAAAGGATCAGGGGTTCTCGGACCCCTTCCGGCATCTGAGCGAGCGCTTGCCTGATCAGCGCCTGCTGTTCCTCGAACATCACCACCTCCTCAGGTCCGGACTCGCGAGAGATCGTCTCGCCCGCGGCCTCCAGCGAAGCCGCCCGGCCCACCACGTCCCGTCCCTGGCTGCGAAACCAGTTCTGCACCGTGTTCCGGGCGATGCTGCACAGCCAGGCCCGGAACTTGCTCAGATCCTGAAGTTGACCGAGGCCCTTCCAGGCCCGCAGGAAGGCGTCCTGCGCCAGTTCCTCGCTCCGCCCGGAATCCCCAGTAGCCGAATAGGTAATCGCGCAAACGAGCGACTGATACCGGCCCACAACGACGCCAAACGCCTGGGCGTTGCCGTCGCGGCTGGCTTTCAGCAGGTCGATATCACTTTTCCACCGGTCGAACATCGTGCGAATCCTGTCCAGGAAGGCTCTCGATTATAACCCTTCCAAACCATTAGAAACCAGCCGATGGAAAATGTGACAAGAAAGTTGGCGGATTTGACGATTTGTCCGAATCGCCAGTGCGTCGAAATTGGAGCCCAATCCCAGGAGTCCCTTATGGACTGAACAAGGGCAGTTGCCGATGTGGTTTTCGCCGTATCTCATCAGGGAGGACGCGGAGAATCGCGTCAGTCGAAACACCTGCCAGTTCCCGCGGCTCCAGTTTGTGCAGCCCCCCTCCATAGGTGCGCCCGCTCCCGATGAGATGCTCCGCGGTAACGGATGAAAGGGCCTTCCACACTGCGACGGCAAGCTCCGGGGCCTCCTGAAACAGGGCGGCGAGTTTCGGTTTCGGATACAGCATCAGATAGACATTGGCTGCGGTGGCTTGGGAATGGTTCAGGATGAACCGAAACGGCGTTTCGCTCTTTGTCGTGGGCCTGCCCATGTACGTGCAGAGAAACGCCGCCGGCGGCCGGGTCTCCTGGCTATACCAAGGCTCTCGATGACGGCAAAGATACCGCTCATGGATTCCCTCTGCCATCCCACGCTCAAGGTACCGCCAAAGGGCAGGCCACTCCCTTCGGATCGATTCCTCAGACAGATCACAGGACAGCAGGTAGCGTCGCTTCGAAATCAGCGGTTCTCCATTGCCGTCCGCCAGGATCTCGGTGAATTCGAGGTCTCTGGGACTGGGAAGGATCGGCTGGAGGAACCCCGCAGGCAGGTTGTGGTGTTGCGTCTGATCTGGAGTCAGCACGAAGAACGAATTGCATCCCGTCGCCAAGCCTCGTTTGATCGTGAACAGATCCGCCAGGGTGCCTGGGCAAGCCTCCTCAACAGACTCAGGCGCGCGCCGTGGCAAATGCGTCCATTTGGAAACCCTGTCCAGTCGATCCAACCCAATGCAGGTTGACATCTTCGGTTGGCTCAGTGTCCCGCCAAATGAGAACTCCACCTGATGCTCCTCGGGCGGCGCATTCTTGAAGAACACAACCGCCGAGGACACCAGAGCGTCATCGAACTGAACCTCGTTAGGATCGAACCGATGGATCCGATGGAGCGTCACTCGGTTCAGAAGGAACTCTTTGACTCTGCGCCCATAGTTGACGTCCATGAACTCGCTGGGAACAAGCCATGCGCCAACGCCCCCCTTCGTCATCCATGCCTGTGAGAGAACCATGAAATAGGTGTACAGGCCGCTCAACCCGTTCATCTCGAACCCGAGCCTCTGGGACACGACCGCTTGCAGTTGCTGCTTCTGCCGACTACTGAGATGATGATGGCGAACGTACGGCGGATTGCACGCAATGAGATTGTACTTGTCCGCCTCGTCGGCTGGAGGCTCCACTTGAGTGAAGTCGCCAAGATACAGGCGAAGCCCCGTGTCGCTCCAGAGCCGAGCGTTGGGTTCAATGTACTGCGCGTCGATCTCATAACCTGCTGCACGTTCAATCCGCGATACAGGCACGCTTTGCAGCAGAGCCGAGTAGAAAGGGCCGGTTCCGAAACCCGGTTCGAGAAAACGGACCGATTGCCGCTTTGGGAGCCACGCAAGAGAAGACTTGATGACCTCGACGGCAAGTCCGGCGGGAGTGCTGAATTGTCCAAGCTTGTTTCGTTGAGCCTGGTCCTTCATCGCGTGCAGTTGCCCCTGCAGTTCCTGTCGTGCCTTCTCATGTCTGGTCCCGGTAGTCATGCGTTACAGCCCGAAACCCTTCAGGTCATCCATTCTGTGTTCCCACACCCAATCGATCCCCTCGGCGGCCTCATAGCCGAGATATCCGCTGTCGAAGTAGCCACAGAGGAAAAGCACATACCGCACCGCATCGCCGTGCATCTTCCGCAGTTGTCCTATCTTCGCCGCCTCTTCCTTTCTCCGCTTGTTCGTGTTCGCGAAATCCCCCGCTGATTTGGCCTCAATCAGGACCGGCAACTGGCCTGCCTTGGCCTTCATCGGCATCACGACGGCATCGACGGGGATATTGATCGTCTTGCGGTCTTCTTTCAGGCCCGGCACGTTCAATCGAAAGGCGAACGTACCCGGCTGCATGTCCTTCAAGACAATCCTGCCCGTCACGTCCTCGAATCGGCGGGTCTCCAACCACGCCTTGATCCGATCCAACTGCCTTCGCTCTTGGGCGTTACGCACGATCGGATTGGCGTTGGCCCCACACAAACGGTCGGCGACGATCGTCGCCGACCGATATGTCTCCTCTTGCCTGGGACTGCGATTCTCTGCCAACCACGTGAAAATGTCCACGTCTATGAGTCGCGTGATCATCGTGATAATCCGCTGGACAGCCTCCTCCCGATCCGCCGGCTTCATCTGCACCGGCAGGCAATCGTCCCTCTCCATCGCATCCACGAGCGATCTCGGAACACGAGCCAGCCCAACCAATCGGTCCCTCGCGATCGGAGGAGCGGTGCACATCCGGAGGCCAAAAAGAATCGATGGATGCTCGCTCAGTTCCCGGATTGTGAGCTTGCGAAGGTATGCCGTTCGCGACAACATGGCCTCGACCTTTTCGGTCGCCTTGACTCGCTCCTGGCGATACGTCGTGGGAGCGAAACTCAGAAACCACTCGTTGTAGAGATCCACCGACAGGGCGATATCGCGTTTCCAGCGTTCGGGCTTGTCGCAATTCACTCCCATGAGTACCATTCTCCATCGTCCTTCAATGGATTCTCCACAAGTAGAAAGGCCTGTTCAGTCTGAGAGATCAACCCTGGACACGCCCATACTATAGGTCTGCGGACGCGAATCGGCAAGCACGAAGAGACCCCCGTCTTGATACGAGGGATTTCTTCCGTTCTCTGGGCCCTCTGTGACCCAAGCCGCCATCCGGGCCTCGGAGCCGGTCATCGAAAACAAAAACTCACGCCGGCCTTGGGTGGGACCGGCGTGAGTCGGAAAATCACGTCTTATGTCCGAATGCGTGCGGCGTTACGCGCCTGCAGGCACGATATAGATCTCGACCCGGCGGTTCTTCGGATTGCCCTTCTTCCCGGCGGCGTTGGGCTCCAGCGGACGGTACTCGCCGAACCCGCGGACGCTCAGCCGCGTCGGCGCGATCCCGCTCTGCTCCATCAATTGCTCCACCGAGATCGCACGATGCACCGACAGATGCCAGTTCGTGGGATGATCGACCTTCGTCTGGGGCCTCAGGATCGGGATATCGTCGGTGTGGCCGGCCACGATGATGTGGAACTGCTTGGCGGTGTCGGTGTTGAGGATGCCGCAGAGGGTCTTGACCGCCCCGGCCGCCTGACTGGTCACCGCGTCGCTTCCCTTCTCGAACAGCAGATCACTCTTGAACTTCACCAGACCCCGGCTGGCGTCGTACTCGACCATGTCGCTGCCCTTGGCGAAGTCTTCCAGCGCGGTGTTCAACTCGACCGGCAGCGGCGAGACGCCCATCAGGTTGGCCTGCATGGCCTTGATCAGCTCTTCTTTCTTGGCGATGTCCTCTTGGAGTGCGGCGATTTGCTGTCGCAGCGCACTGACCTCGACCCCGCCGGTGGCGTTGGCGGCGTCAAGCTGACGCCTGAGCTCGCTCAACTGCAACTGGGCCGTCTGCAACTGGCTCTCGAGATCCGCGATGCGGGCCTGCTGCGTCTGGTTGCGCGTCCTGAGGTCCTTCATCTGCTGCGAATCGCAGCCGCCAAGAAAAGCCATCCCGATGGACAATCCCAGGACGATCAGGACGGTCGAACGTGTCACGCTCCACATTGTTGAATCCTTTCCAAGAATCGAAATCCCTTTTTGAGTCCTATAAGAAACGAGCGGATAGCTCAGAACCTCATGCAACCAATTGCCTCGACAGCCGGTCCGGCCGCGGGATGTTAATAGAACGGATCTGCGTAAGTCCGTCAAGGGTAAATTAGGGAATCCGTGCGGCAATTCTGCGGGGACGACGATGTCGAGACGCCGTCAGGACCGAGTTCCGCGCCGCGGTTTCACGGGCCTTCTGCGGGCGCGGCTTTCTGGCTTCTTCGTGGTCGCGGTCGGGCCGTCTTTCGCCGGAGTCTTCCGCGGCCGACCCACCGGCAAGGGACGCACCCGCCTGCCCAGCAGGGTCTCCAGCTTGCTCACGAAGCCGTCGCTGCCCAAGGGCCGGCCCGTCTGCGTCCGCACCCGAATCCGGGACGCTTCCTCCTCGGTCACCCCCTCGGCCAACTCCTGCCGCCAGGTTTTCGCGGACAATTGCTTGTACCACCACCGCAGGTTCAGCAACTCCGATTGGGCCTTCTCGTCCGTGTGGGCCGCGGCGCTGGACCACTCGTACCGCCACGCCAGCCGGCACAGCTTCGCCCGCACCGGATTGAGTTCGATGTACTTCATCGCCATCCACAGGTGCCGCCTGTCGAGAGCACAGGACTGGAACCGCCCCTGCCACAGATGCCCGGACCGCTTATGGAACCGATTGATGTACTGGCTGTAGTGAAACTGCGTCCGCCCGATCCCCTTGGCCAAAGAGTCCTCCGCATGGGGGATCGCGATGATATGCACCTGATTGGTCATCAGGCAGTAGCCCAGGATCTCCAGCCCATGCTTGCCCGCCTGCTCCTGGAGGATCTGCAAGTACACCTGTCGGTCCTGATCGACAAAGAACACGTCCTGGCGGTTGTTGCCGCGTTGGGTGATGTGATGGGCACATCCGACTGCAATCGCTCTGGCCATTCTGGGCATGCACCCACTTTACCAGCCAGGCACACACCGCGTCAATAGGGCGCATTGACAACCGAAGCGCAACACGCCAAAAGCGGCGATTTCGATGTCGCAGGTCTGCCTGACTCCGTCGTAACCGCCTGGGGACGCTCCCCAGACCCCTGAGATTTGCCGCTTTGGGCCAGGAGCATGGTTCAGGAGAAGGCGCCATGGCGTTTTTTCGCACATTCGCTTGTTGCGTCTACCATGCGAATTCGCCCCAGCATGGCGAATACTGGGGACAGTAAGTTGATTCACCTTCATCCTCGGTCCCATTCTTCTCCCGATTCTCCGACTCCGGCGCCCATCTGGACTTCTTCCCATCCGAACAACCCGCTTCGGGCTCCCGCTCGGTGGTCGTTCGTCCTCGGAGCCGCCGGCAGGTCCACAGTCCGCAGCGCAGACACCCGTCATGCAAGGCCGCGGCCGGAGCCTTGCCGGTCCTTCAGCATGCCCGCCAGAAACTCCCCGTTCTTCCAGGCGTTCTCCACGCACGCGGGAATGACCGACCGCAGATGCGAGCGAACCTCGGCCTGCGCCTCAAGCAGGACCTGGAGCCGCTCGACCAGCCGCCCGGCGGTGAGCTGCGAGGCGGAGCATACCCACTGCTCGTGCCCGAAGAGCTCCAGATTGATCCCGCGGGTCTTGACGCCGTAGCCGATGCAGAACGTGGGCACCCCCGAGGACAGGGCCGCGATCATCGAATGGAACCGCGCCCCAACATAGACGCGGAGTCGGGAAATCACCCACTTGATCTGCCGGCAATCATCGTCGCGGGCGTCGTACAGACAGACCCCCTTCCTGACGTCCGCGGGCAGTCGCTCCGCCAGCGCCGACAGAAACGCGTAATCGTCGTTGGCCGGAAAGACGTGCGGCGGCATCATCACGTGGGGGATCAACAGGATCGGAGCGGTCGTCCCGCGGCGGACCTCGGCCACCATGCGGGTCGCCTCGGCCAGCCATGCGGCGGTGGAGAGACGACTGTATCGCACCATCAGGGACGCCAGATTGATCCCAATCGCGCCGGCCTCCAGCGCCTCCTCGATCCTGCGGGGCAGTTGCGTCGGACGGGCGGGCAGCAGAAACGCGGGATCCGCAGTGCGACGGACATTGTCGCGGATGCCCAGTTCCTCGAGATAGGCCTGCGTGAGCGGCTCGCGCACGGTGATCAAGTCGACGCGCCGCAGCAGGTCGGCGAAACGGCGCTCCCAGTGGGGTCGGCTCGAAAACGGGCCGACGGAGGCCGCCCACACCACCGTGGGAATCCGTTGTCGCAGGGCGGCCTGCAAGGGACTGAAAAACAGCAGGGTCGCCAGGAAGCCGTAGTCGTAGGAGAGATTGTCGCCGCCCAAGGCCAGAACGGCCGCCGCCCCGTCCTGGACCTCGTGCACCTTCATCTTCGGCAAGCGGGCCAGCATCCGGGAGCAGACCACGCGGGCGCCCCAGAGATAGAAGCCCGGGCGTCCCCGGCGGCTCACCTCCCACAGTTGTCCGGGCGAGTTCCGATCCACCTGGCGGCTCTGAAAGTGCGGATGGTCGTTGTAGAAGATGTTCGCATGGAGTCGGGGAAGGTCCGGCGCGTAGCGATCCAGAATCGTCTGCGTGCACCATCGCAGGGCCTGGCAGCCGCGGTTGCTGTCGTGGTTGTTCCCGTGGAGGATCAACATGCCGGGCGACTCCAAGCGACAATATGACAACACCAGGGGACAGTCATGAATGGCACTGCCGTCCACAAGGCGTGCGATACCAGGGGTTTATGTTTTCTGCAGTTGCTCACGGAGTTGCTCTCGGGGTCGTTGCATGAGGGGGTAGCGGTGGCGACGGCGTTTGAGGACCCGTGGCTCGATGCGGCC
>DATIKY010000355.1:0-13710 GCA_035476995.1 Sedimentisphaerales bacterium
GATCAGTTCCGATACAATCATCGTTGGACTCCTTTCACCAAACCGCAAACTGTTTTCAGACAACAACTTGCAGTTCTACGAAAAGGAGTCCACCTCCGTCCAAATCACTCAGATCCTACGTAAACTCAAACCTGCACCCCCTGTTTCTACAACATCCTCGTCCGTCCGGGCAGGGGCACCGGATAGCTGCCGTTGGGGCCGGGCAGCACCGGCGGGATCATCTCATCGTAGCAGTCCTCCGGGCGGGGCTCATAACAGAACTCCGAACGGTTGATCTGCTCCCAGGTCACTTCCTGGCCGGTGTAGCACGAGATCTGGCCCATCAGGGCGATCGTCGTGCTGGGGACCATGTAGTCGCCGTTGTTGACGGGCTTGCCGTCGCGGATCGCCTTGAACAGGACGTCATGCTCCCGCTGATAGGGATCACACCTGCCGGTCCACCGCCAGTTCGTCTCGCCCGAGATCCGACAGCCCATGATGTCCGCCTTGCCCTTGCTGCCCAGCACGACGCTGGAGTACTCGTCGTAGCAACCGGTCGTGGTTCGGCAGAACGCGTAGATCGGCACGCCGTTGTCGAATTCGTAGACGACCGAATGATGGTCGAAGACGTCGCCGTAGATGGGCTCGGTCATCGAAGACCGCCCGCCCAGGCCGTGACACTTGGACGGGACCTTGTTGTGCATCACCCAACTGGCGCGATCCAGGTTGTGGACGAGGGACTGGATGACGTCGTCGCCCGAGAGCCAGCGGAAGTGGTACTGCGTGCTGCACTGCCACTGCACCTCGGACAAGCCGGGCTTGCGGTCGATCACGCCATAAGGACCTCGGAGGAAGTTTTCTTCGATGGCGACCACATCGCCGATCTGGCCGTCGTGGATTCGCTGAACCGTCTCGGCGTAGCCTGTGTGGTAGCGGCTGTGCAGGCCGGAGACCAGGCACAGACCCTTCTCGCGGGCCAAGTCGGCCGCCTGTTTCATGACCTTCATGCCCAACGGATCGATGCCATGGGGCTTTTCGACGAACACGTGTTTGCCTGCCTTGATCGCGGCCAGGGCCTGAAGCGGGTGGAACTTGGCGGCGTTGGCGATGACAACCACGTCCGAGGCCTCGATCACGCGTTTGTAGCCGTCGAAGCCCGCAGAGCAATGGTCGTCGTCCGCGACCACCTGCTCGGGTTTTCCGCCCTTGAGCACACCGCGGACCGCCTTGACCCGGTCCATGAAGATGTCGCACATGGCGACCAGACGTACGCCCTTGTCCGCGGTCATCGCCTGGTCGGCGGCCCCGCTGTTGCGTCCGCCGCAGCCGATCATCCCCACACGGATCACGTCGCTGCCGCCGGCGTATGCCCCGACATTCAGCACGCCCAGGGTGGTCGCGGAAGCCACGGTGGCGGAAGCCTTCAGAAAATCACGACGTGTTGTCCCGTCGCTCGTGTTCGATGCGTCTGATCGTGCCATGCTGCCTCCTTTTCGGAAAACCTTCCTTCGGTTGCTGGCAGGGTGCGTACCGTACACCATCCAAGCCCTCACCATCCTACCGGCCCGGGCAACCGAATTCAAGTCGCACCTGCAGAATCAGACGCCGGGGAATCCCTTGAAATTGCACGAAACCGGGGGTATTGTGTCGGTCGATGTCAAGGAGTCCGGCGATGAAGTATGCGATCGTGATTTTGGGGTTGTGTTGGGGGACGGTCCTCCAGGCGGCGGAACCCCGGTTGATCATCCATGACGCGAAGATCGTCACGGTCGATCCCGCGTTCTCCATCCGCCAGGCGATGGCCGTGGAGGGAAATCGGATCGTCGCCGTGGGTCGGGATGAGGACATTTTGCGGTTGAGGACCCAGGACACGGAGGTGCTCGATCTGGATGGCAGGATGGTCCTGCCCGGCCTGATCGATTCGCACGTCCACGCGTGTGGGGCCGCCATGACCGAGTTCGACCACCCGATCCCTGATATGGAGTCGGTGCAGGACGTGCTCGACTACTTCAGGATGCGGGCGGCGCAGTTGCAGGACGGCCAATGGATCGTGCTCCAGCAGGTGTTCATCACGAGGCTTCGCGAGCAGCGATACCCCACGCGGGCCGAACTCGATGAAGCAGCCCCGAACAACCCCTGCGTTTTCCGGACAGGGCCCGACGCCTCCCTCAATACGCTGGCCCTGAAGCTCAGCGGGATCGACAGGGACTTTCGCATCGCCGACGGCGGCCCCGGACACATCGAGAAGGACCCGCAAACGGGCGAGCCCACGGGCATTCTTCGCAGTTGCACGCGGTACATCAAGAACCGCGAGCCCGGCCGCAAGGCGACCGAGCAGGATCGATATGAGAGGCTCCTGACGCTGCTGCGGGACTACAGTTCGGTCGGAATCACGGGCATTTGCGACGGTTCGGCCAGCCGGGACAATCTCGACCTGTATCAGCGGATGCTGGACAAAGGCGAGTTGCCCGTTCGAATCGCAGGGCAGCACTACGTGGATACGATCGGGCCCATCGAGGGAATTCAGCAGAGCATCCGCAGGGTGGCCGAGCACCCGCTTCGCCAGGGCGGGCCCATGCTCCGCGTCATCGGAGTCAAGGTGTTCCTCGACGGCGGCATGCTCACCGGCAGCGCCTATATGAGCCGGCCGTGGGGCGTCAGCAAGATCTACGCGATCGACGACCCCAATTACCGGGGCGTCCTGTTCATCCCGAAGGATCGGCTCCTGGCGATGGTCCGCACGGCCACCGAGTCCGGCCTGCAGTTCACGGCCCACACAGTGGGCGACGGCGCGGTCGAGACCTTGGTCGACGTCTACGAGGAACTGAGCCGGACGATGCCGATCCGCGACATGCGGCACTGTATCACCCATTCGAACTTCATGAGTCCCGAGACGGTGAAGAAGGTGGCCGAGTTGAAGGTGATCCCGCTGGTCCAGCCCGCTTGGCTCTATCTCGACACGCAGACCCTGGTCCGCCAGTTCGGCTACGAGCGTCTGCGATGGTTTCAGCCGCTGCGAAGCATTTTCGAGGCGGGCGGCATCGCGGCCGGCGGCTCGGATCACATGCAGAAGGTCGGCTCGCTGCGTTCGATCAATGCCTACGATCCGTTCCTTGGCATCTGGACAACCCTGACCCGCCGGGCCCGATGGTACGAGGGACAACTCCACCCCGAAGAGATCCTCAGCCGTGAACAGGCGATCCGTTTCTATACGATCAATTGCGCCAGAGCCCTGTTTCTCGACAAGGAAGTCGGTTCCCTCGAGAAGGGCAAACTGGCCGACTTCATTGTGCTGGACACGGACTTGCTCACGTGTCCGGTCGATGCGATTCGCGAGGCCAAGGTCCTTCGCACATACTCCGACGGCCGATTGGTCTTCAAACGATGATTGGAAGAGAGAGCTTGCGATGTCTTGTAGGGTGCGTACTCCGCACCGTTTGAACTCACTGGAGCACACATGGAACAGCGACGTGGATGTTTTGTGACATGGACGGTCATCCTGGGGATCTCGCTTGCGATGAGCGCGAGCGTCTGGTCTGCGGGCGAAGAAACTCATAAGGTGGTGATCGTCACGGGGATCGATTATCCGGGGCACAAGTGGCAGGAGACGGCCCCGGTCCTTGCGGGCGAACTGCGAAAGGACCCGCGGCTGACGGTCGATGTCGTCGAGACGCCGGAGTTCCTCGCGTCGGAGAAGCTGGCGGGCTACGACGTGGCCGTGCTGCACTTCATGAATTGGGAAACGCCCGATCCCGGCGACAAGGCCCGGCAGAACCTCATGGACTTTGCGCACAACGGCGGGGGACTCGTCGCCGTGCACTTCGCCTGTGGAGCCTTCCAGGGTTGGCCCGAGTTCGAGAAGCTCGTCGGACGGGTCTGGGACCCGAAGCTACGCGGACACGATCCGCATGGCTCGTTCGAGGTCCGGATCACCGACACGAATCACCCGATCACCAAGGGACTTAAGCCCTTTGAGACGACCGACGAATTGTACACCTGCCTGGCCGGGCAGATCCCGATTCGCGTGCTGGCCGCGTCGAAATCGAAAGTAGATGGCAAGGATTACCCAATGGCCTTCGTCCTGCAATATGGCAAGGGCCGGGTATTCCACAGTCCCCTGGGGCACGATGTCCAGGCGTTCGGCCCGGCGGTGGGGGAGTTGTTCCGTCGCGGCACCGCCTGGGCCGCGGGTCTGGCGCCCGTCCCGGACGCGAAACCGAAGCGGATCGCCTTTCTCACGGCCAAGCCCAGCCACGGCGAAGGCCATCACGACTGGGACAAAGATGCTGCCCTCGTGAAAGATTATCTGCTGCACGCCACGAACATCGAGCCGCCGGTGATCGATATCCACGACGACGCCTGGCCGAAGGACGAGTCCATGCTCGACGACGTCGACGCAATCGTGTTTCTCGCCGATGGGCGGACGATGCACCCGCTGGCCGTGCCCGGCCGGATCGAGAAGATCCGAGAACTCGCCAAAAAGGGCAAAGGGATTGTGTTGCTGCATTATTCGATCGACCCGCCTGAAGGCGCAATGCAGGACCTGCTCGACTGGGTGGGCGGCTCCTATGAGGTTGGCGTCTCGCAGAATCCCATCAACACAGCGAAGGTTGCGCCCGTGGCGAACGGCCACCCTATCACGCGGGGCTGCGGCGGCTACATCGCCGAAGACGAGTGGTACTTCGACATCCGCCTGCGTCCGAACGACGCCAACGTGGTCCCGCTCCTGACGGGAAAACTGCCGCCGCGGGACCCACAGGACAAGGTCCTCTCCTGGGCGTACACGCGCCCCAACGGCGGCCGAGGCTTCGCCTTCGCGGGCGGGCACTTCCACAAGAACTGGCGCATGGAGCCCTTTCGCAAGCTCGTGCTCAACGGCATTCTCTGGACGGCCGGGATCGAGGTGCCGCCGGAGGGCGTCGCGACCATGCGGCCGTGGCGGTTCGTGAGCATTCCGAACTTCGTCGGCGCGGACCTCGCCTATCCCCAGCTTGGCTGGGAGGACACGCTGGACTACGTGCTCAAGGCCATCAAGGCGGAGAACCCGGAATTCGTCCTGGTCCCGGGCGATCTGGTCATGGGACATTGGCCGGATAAGGACGTCATCGAGAAATTCGCGGAGATTTATTACGGAGCCTGGGTCCAGCGGATGCAGGACCACGGCCTGACGTTCTACGCCGTGCCCGGCGACCACGAGATCGGCGGGGCGCCCTGGCCCGAGGATAAGGCCAAACTCGTCGGCAGCTTCCAGCGGCAATTTCAGAAGCACCTGGGCATGCCGCTCACGGGTCCGATTCGCATGAGAGGCACGGCCTACTGGTTCATCCACGAAGACACGCTGTTCGCCGGCCTGAACGTCTTCGAGAAGGGCGACGGCCCGCTGGGCGGCATCGTCCCGCAGGTCACGGGCGAGCAGCTCGAATGGCTCGAATCGGTCATCGCCGACAACCCCGGCGCCAAACGCATCGTGGCCATGGGCCATGTGCCGGTCCTCGGTCCGCAGGACGCCGGCAGCCTGATGATTTCCGGCGGCAAGGATTCTCCCCTGTGGCAGGCCCTCAAAAAGCACGGGGCCGACCTGTATCTCTGCGGCCGAACTTCCGCCATCGCCTGTTTGCAGTCCGACGGTATCTGCCAAGTCGCCCACGGCGGCGGTGCAGGTGTCGCGGGCATCCTGCCCGCGATCCGAGGGCGGGACGCCCTCGACACACAAGGCCAAGGGGTCCCGAACGCGAAACAAGGTGTTGGGGAGCCCCAGGATGGCCTCGCCACGGTGAACTACCTCGTCGCGATGGTCTACCCCGACCGGATCGACCTCGAACTCAAGGAGATTGACGTCGCAAAAGAGGGCGGTCGCCTCTGGCAAATGGGCGGCGCCCGCCCGGCCAAGACGGTTCGCATCCCGGAGGACGCCAGGCAGAAGGGATTCGTCACCGTGGGCACGGCAACTCTCTGCACGGGCGAAGCCGGTTCGGTTCTGACGAACGTCACCGGCTGTTTCGAATCTCGTTTGTAGTGACGCCGTAAGGCGTTATCTTCCTTGGTTCGTCAAGATATGCCCTTACGGGCACACTACGAACGGGCTCTGCCGCTATCACCACGTCCAAGTGAAAACCGGTGAGAAAATCGCCCTTTCCCCCAACAGCGGGCCCTCCCTGCGCGTTATCATGGTAGACGGCCGAAAAGTGAGCTGGAACCCATGTGCATGGCGCAAGAGTGCAAGCGAGAATCTGTTGAAGATGCGGACCCGCCGGGACTCATGGACGTGTTCTTGCGGCAGCGGGAGCGTCTCTTGCGGATCGCGGCCGGCATGGGAATGGCCAGGACCGATGCGGATGATGTTCTGCAGGACGTGTCGATCCAGGTCCTCAAGAACGCGGATCGTTTCGAGCAGGAAAACGTCATGACAAGGTGGCTGATCACCACAACGGTAAACCACTGTCTGACGGAGCACCGCAAGCGGTTCCGGCACAAAGCGTCGCGGATCATCAAACGCCGGCCGGACATAGCTGAGGGACTTGCCGAAGGCGGCGGCCCGGATCGCGTGGCCCTCAGCGAGGAACTCGAAGTGATTCGCCGGACCTTGGCCGAGCTCGATCCGTCGCTCCTCTTGGCGGTGGTCCTGCGGTATTTCTGCGACATGAGTTCCAACGAGATCGCCGAGACTCTGGAATGGAACGCGTCAACGGTGCGAAGTCGTCTTCGCGAGGCCCGGCTGATCCTGGCGGGCAAGCTCCTGCAACGAGGAATCGAACCATGAACGGACCCTGCAAGGAATTCGCAGACAGAATCGTCGATTACGTCGACGGCGAACTGCCTCAGGACGAGACGCAGGCGGTTGGCCGGCATCTGGTGGCCTGCGAGCCATGCCGGCGGACCGCCGAAGCACTGAACCGGTCCCTCGGCCTGGCGAAGGTCCTTTGGTCCGACAATCTGGACGACAGAGAGCGAACGCAGGCTGCCCCCGCCCCAAGGCTCTATCACATTCGAGTCTACGCAGTCGCGGCGAGTGTTCTCATCGCGGCCTCGGTTCTCGTCCTTGTTGTCGGCGATCACTATTCGCGTTCCTCTTTGACCCGTTCCGGGAACGTGGAGCGGCAAGTCGCCGATGTCGGCGCCGCCGCGGAGTTGCTCGCGGCCACGCAGATCCTTGCCCGATGCGAGGGCACCGAGGCCCTCGTCGAACGACAGTATCGGTTCATCCTGAAAGAGTATGCCGGGACCCCGGCGGCGGAAAGCATCCGAACCCGGCTGTCCCCTGAATCCAGGAGGTACACCCAATGATTCGTTTTAAGCACAGATTATCGATGTCCCTTGCCGTTCTGGTCCTTCTCAGTTTGATGATAGGGGCTGCCGAGCCGAATGAGAATGCGACGGTACTCCGATTCGAGGTCAGCTCTGCTCCCTTCAAGTTCGTTCTGCCTCCAAGGGAACTGGAGGGTCCCCAGCCGCCGGGGACCTCATTCCTTTCCTGGAAGCCGCCCTACGCCGTCGGGATTCCCCTGGATGGGCCCACGACGTATCTGCCTTTCGTTGAGGATCGGGAAGATCGCGGTTTTCATGAGGCTGTCGAGCATAGTGAGAAGCTCTCGCCGCGACAAAAGGAGTTCTTGGAAGCCACGCGGTGGGTATACGAGTCCAAAAGCCTGTTCAAGCTCCGCAGGTCCCAGGACCCGAATCGGCCGAGGGAAGTCGTCTTGTATGCGTTGACCCTGGAAGACGCCAAGGAAATGGCGCAGATCTACGTGGACGTCGCGGTGAACGGCTTTGATGATTGGGTGCAATTCCAGGCGAAGCGTCTCAAAGAGCACGAGGGCTTCGTCGGTTCGTTCCAGACGAAGATGCAGGAGTTCGAAGTCTCGGTCCAGGGTGCCCAGGCTTCCATTGTCGAGATCCAGAAGAGGGTCGGATACCGCACCGTGCAAGAAGCCACGGCCGCGATCGCCGAGCTGGACAGGATGCGTAATGCCGCCGAGGTCGATATCGCAGGAATCCAGGCGAAGATCGCCGCCATTCAGAGATGGCAGGGCGAGGCCCCCGGCACAATGGTTCTCGACCGCTTGAAGGCCATGTTCGTGGAAGAATCGATCGCCCTCGAAGCCGCGGAGGCCAGGAAGACGATGGCGATGCAGCTTCGCGGAGACGCCAACAAGTTCGTCGATGCCCGACAGATCGTCGACAACGCCGGGGAGGAAAAGCAGAGACTCATGGACCAGATCGAAACAAACAAGAACAATGCCGACGGCACGCGGGAGTGGCTGGACCGCAGCGGAAAGCTGAGGCCCCGGATCAAGGATCGAACGATCACGATCTATCAGGCCGAATGGGCGGCTGCTACGACAGGCAATTGATCGATCCCATGTCTTGCTTTGCTCCCCGGGCAGGATACACTATGATGCATCCGTGCTGCGATGGCGGCCGAGTCGGGATTTTTCTGACAAGAAGGAGATGCATCAGATGGGACACGTTGGCGTCAAATTCGTCGTTTCTATTGCGTTGATTCACTGGCTGGCCGTGGGGCTATTGGCCGCGCCGTTCATGGGGGAGTATGAAGGGGCATTTCATCCCGACCCGAAGGTGACGTTCAAGGCTGTCGCCAAGGTCGTGCAGGAGGGCGAGAACTTCTATCGCGTCGTGCTCTACACGGGTCCGGAGACCCCGGTGACCGAAGGCGCCTACGTCGAGATCTACGCGGTCGCCCAAGGCGACGAAGCACAGATCACCGGCCGTTCGGGCGGCTATGGGTGGGGCGGCCAGATCAAGGATGGCAACCTCCGGGCGCAGAGCGGCTACGGGCAGTATTGGGAACTCAAGAAGATCGAGAGCCAGTCGCCCCGCGCGGGCGTCAAGCCGCCGGAAGGGGCGGTGGTCCTGCTGCCGTTCGAAACCGGCAAGGCGGCGGACCTGAGCGGCTGGGCCAATGCCGAGTGGAAGGCCCTCGAGAATGGCGTCATGCAGTGTGTGCCGCGTAGAGGGGCCAACCGCACCAAGCAGCAGTTCGGCGACATCAAGCATCTGCACATCGAGTTCAAGCTGCCCCTGGAGCCGCTCAATCGCGGGCAGGGCCGGGCCAACAGCGGGGTCTACCTGGCGGATCACTACGAAGTCCAGGTGCTGGACTCCTTCGGCTTGACGCACACCTCGGGCGATTGCGGCGGGCTCTACAACATCGCCCGGGCCACCGTCAACGCGTGCCTTCCGCCGGAAGTCTGGCAGACCTACGACATTACGTTCCGGGCTCCCCGGCTGGACGAGTCCGGCAAGGCGAAGGAACTGCCCCGGATCACCGTGCTTCACAACGGAGTGAAGATCCACGACAACATCGAGATCCCCATGAACAGGCATCGGGTCAAGGGTCCTCTCCAACTCCAGGACCACGGCCACCCGATCCAGTTCCGCAACGTCTGGGTCGTGGAATAACCCGAAATCCGAAATTCGAATATCGAAATCCGAAACAAGCACGAAGGACCAAAATCCAAATGACCAAAACAGCTTCGCGTACCGAACGACAGCGTCTTGGTCATTTGGACTTCGTGCTTTGAACTTGTTTCGGATTTCGAATTTGCTGCTTACAGTCCTTTGTATCCTTCCATCATCGCGATGGCCCTGTACGCCGCTTGGCGGACGTCGCGGTCCTCGTCTTCGGCATAGGCTTGCTTGAGGGCGGCAACGGTCTTGGGATCTCTCAGGCGGCTGAACAATTCCGCCACCGCCTTGCGGACCACCGGATCGCGGTCGTTCGAGAGACTCTTGGCCAGGGTGGTCCGGACATGGCTGTCGCCGGCGAATGGCTCCAAGTCCGCCACGGCCTGCAAACGGGCCAACTCGTCGCCGATCCGGAGCACCTTGAGCGCTTCGCTTCTTCTCTGCTGCTGTTTCTCCGAAAGCGGCTCGACCTTCTCGACTCTCGGCGGGGCTGGCTGGGTCGGTCTGTGCTCTTTCACGATGACGCGCCGCTCATACACCACCGGCGGCGGAACAACGGCCATCGGATACGGGTCCCACCAGGGATCGTACCAGTAGTGCGGCCCTACGTACCAGCCATAGCCGGGATAGTGGTGGTGATGGCTGAAGGTGGTTCCGAAGCCGATCCCGACGCTGATGCGAGCCGAGGCCGCGCCCGACGCGAGAACGACAAGGCACGCCAACGCCACAACTGAACGCCGAATCTGCACTCCGCTTGCGAACATAGGAGCCAACCTGCCTTTCACGTCTTTGGATACTATACGATGGACGTGCCCGCGCGGATCGGCGATCCTTGAGGGCAAGCCCAAGCATGGAGACCATTATATCCCCCCTCGGCAGGGCAAGTCCAGATCCGCCGGGCCTATGGTCTTACGTCGTAGCACCAGAGCGTGTCGTGGTAGCGGAGGTAGAGCCGACCGTCGAGCAGGACCGGGTGGGCCCAGGCGTCGCGGACGCGGTCGGCGGTCAGTTGGAAGCGACTGACGATTTCGAGGCTGTTCGGGCCGGGCTTGAGCAGGGCGACGGCACCTCGTTCGTCCAGGGCGTAGAGCCGGCCGTCGGCGTAGATCGCGGCCCCGGTGGTCAAGTCCTTCTGTTCGGCGACGGTCTGGCCCGTCTTCCAGTCGATGGCAAGCCACCATTTCATGCTGCGATAGCCCCCGGCGAAGAGGATGCCGTCCACGAGCACGCCGCTGCCGGTCACCGCGTCGATCGGCGAGGACCATACGTATTCAACCGACTGCTTGCCCAGGCGGTACAGCCGACCCTTCTCCGAATCGGGCGTCATGAAGAACACGCAGCCGGAACCGTAGATCGGCGTGGAGGCGTTCACGCCATGCGGGTTCTTGAGCGGGACCGTCCAGAGCAGTTGGCCTGTGTCGGCGTCGACGCCGAAGCCGTGCGCAGAGGAACAACTGGCGATGATCCGGCGGCCCCCGTCGCGGAACAGGATCGGCGAGGAGTACGACGTCCGGTCCCCGTCGAGAGCGGGAGTTGTCCAGATCGTTTCGCCCGTGTGTTTGTCCAGGGCCGCCATCAGGGCGCTGTCGCCGCCCGGCGTGACGATCAATCGTTGTCCGTCGATCAGCAGGCACTCGCTGAGGGCCCAGGTGATGTTCTTGCCTTTGAATCGGTCGAGAATGTCAACCGCCCAGAGTTCGCGGCCCGAGGCGGCGTCGAGGCAGACCACGCGACCGTAGGCGTTGAGGTTGTATACGCGGCCTTGCGAATAGACGCAACTGGCCCTGGCCCCAGGGTAGGGGTTCTTCCAGACGCGTCCGTTCTTCGTCCGCCACTGAATGGCCCCTGTGCGATCGAGGGCGAAGACGATGAGATCCTCGCCGACATCGCCTGTGATGTAGATTCGCTCGCCCACGACGATCGGCGAGGACCAGCCCTGGCCGAGGCCCTCCAGCTTCCAGAGCAGCCTGGGGCCATCCTGGGGCCAACTCGGCAGCAGTCCTTTCTCGTCCGAGACGCCGTCCCGGTGTGGCCCTCGCCATTGTGGCCAGCCCGGCTCCTGCGAGGCGATCAGGCCGTCCGAGGAGGCGTTGGCCCAGGCGATTGCCGAGAATGCCAGGAGGACACAGACTGGGGCATAGGGCATCGCCCGCTTGATGGATGGACGCTTGTCAGGAAATGTCGTCGGCGAATTGTGCATTGATCACCTCGATTCTGCATTTGGGGATGGCGGTGAGAAACTGGCCGCCGTAGCGTTTCGTGACGATCCGGCTGTCGAGCAGGACGACGATGCCGCTGTCGGTGGCGCTTCGGATCAGTCGGCCGAAGCCCTGCTTGAACTTGATGATGGCCGAGGGGAGCTGGTAGTCATTGAACGGATTGCCCCCTTGCTCGCGGATCTGATCGAGCCTCCCGGCCAAGAGCGGCTGATCGGGCACCGCAAACGGCAGGCGAACGATGATCACGTTGGACAGGGCCTCGCCCGGGACGTCGACGCCTTGCCAGAAACTGTCGGTGCCGAAGAGCACACAGCGGTCGTTGGCTTTGAAGTGCGCGATCATCGCGCTGCGGTCCATCTCCGCGCCCTGGCGGAGCAGGGTGAAGCCGTTCTCCTCGATCCAGTCCTCGATCCGCTCGGCGATGCTGTCGAGCATCTGGTAGCTGGTGAACAGGACGAAGGCGCGCCCGTGGGTTCTGTGCACGTATTTCTTGATCGCATCGGCCGCTGCGGCCAGGAACCCCGGCTCATTCGGATTGGGCATGCTCTTCTCGATGTAGAGCGTGACCTGCCGCTCATAGTCGAAGGGCGAGTCGAGTCGGAGGCTGTCGAAGTCGGTCAGCCCGATCCGGCCGGCGAAGAATCCGAAGCCGTCGTTGACGCCTGTGCTCAAGGTGGCGCTGGTGAAGATCACGGAGCTGAACTTGTCGAGCAGGCAGCGACGGACGTCGGGTCCGACGTTCAAGGGAGCCGCACGCAGGCGGATCGTTCGGCTCGCCTTGCCCTCGGCCTCGACCCAGTAGATGCGGTCGGGCTGCTCCTGCGACAGGAAACATTCGAGGTCCGAGAGCAGAGCCTCGCAATGGTCCATCGAGCGGTCGATCTCGCCTTGCTTGTCCGGGTCGTCGGTGTCCTTGCTCAGCGTGTTCAATGCCTTCCGCAATTCCTTCAGTTTCGACGAAAGAGTGTCGCTGACGAACCGGGCGGGGCACTTGCCGTTGGTCCTGTCTTTCTCGGCGTCGTACCAGGCCTGGACTTTCCGGAAGAAATCGTTCGCGATGTCGCTCGTTTCGCTGATCAGGTTGAGCAGGTCGTCGCCGTCGGTGTGCGTCAGCAGGCCGTGATGCGTGCGGGGATTGTACAATTCGTCGAGCAGGTACTTGGCCCGATGATTGGTGATGTCGACGCCGAAGTGTTCTTCCGCGGCGCGTTCGAGGTTATGGGCCTCGTCCAGGACCACGATCCTGTAGTCGGGCAAGAGACCCACCCCTTGCTCCTTGAGCGTCAGATCGCTGAACAGCATCGCGTGGTTGGCGACCACGAGGTCGGCTTCTTCCCATTTCTTTCTCGCCTGGGTGTAGAAGCAGCCGCGATAGTGGTGGCACTTGCGGCCGCGACAGTTGCCGTGCTCGCTGCGGACCTTGTCCCAGGTCGCCCGGCTGGGCAGGAACGGCAGGCTGCTGAGCGAGCCGTCCTCGGTGGTCATGGACCACTGGCGGATGGCGTCGAGCTCATGCGATGTGGGGCCAAAGAGCGACCGTTGCATTCGATAAGCGAAGTCGAGTCGCCGCTTGCAGAGGTAGTTGCCCCGACCCTTGGCCAGAATCGCCTGAAACGACTGCGGCAGGCAGCCCTGCAGGAACGGAATGTCTTTGTGGCTGAGTTGCTCCTGCAGCGTGATCGTGAACGTGCTGACGACGGCCTTCTGGCCGGTCTCGCAGAGACGTTGAATCACCGGGACCAGGTAGGCGAAACTCTTGCCGACGCCGGTGCCGGCCTCGACGGCCAGGTGTCGCCCGTCGGCGAACGCCTTCTGGATGGCGCAGGCCATCTGGACCTGCTGCGGGCGGGCTTCAAAGCCCGACATCGTCTGCGCGATCGGTCCGTGCGGACCCCAGAACTCCTGTGCATCGGCAATACGTTTATCCTGTATCATCAGACCTCGAACCTAGTGTAGTGTTCTATTCTGATGCGACATTAAGCGTATCCCACGCGCGGGCGACCTTGGCGAGAATCTCTTCGGCCTTGGCCGTCCAGACGAACGGCTTGGGGTTGTCGTTGTGCTGTGCTATGTAATCCATGATGGT
>DATIKY010000356.1:0-8897 GCA_035476995.1 Sedimentisphaerales bacterium
TGACGTTAACGCAACAGCGCAACGCCAAGGCCGCCCGCAGCCATCGTCGTCGAACCATCGCTCGTTTACACGCCATCGGCATCAAACTCAAAGACACAATCAAATGTCACTGGAGACTTCCATAGCGTTGTAGTACTAGGCTGCCCAACTCCTTTTTGAGAATATTGCCCTGCGGAAACGCGTGGCCCAGGTGCTGGCGGAAGCCCTCGCCAAACGGGACGCCGACGAGTTGCCCCCGATTCGCCGAGAAACCCTTCATCATGGAGACGTATTCGTCCATGCCGTGATGCTTGAGCAGCCAGTCCCGCTGGCTCTCGTGGCAGCAGAGCATCTTCTCCTTGACGGCCATCGCGCTGGTGACATCGACGACCATGCTCGGACGGATCTCCCGGCCCAGCGTGTCCTTGCCCTCGATCGGGTCGGCGTAGTACAGGTGCGGGATGGGTTCGAAGCCCTCGGCGCCGGGCGTCTCGATATTGATGACCCCGCAGCAGAAGCACGCGCTCTGGGCGAGCCGGCTGGCGGTCTCGTGATCGACCATGTAGTCGGTCGGGCTCAGCGTCAGGACGATGGTCGGCCGGACCTCGCGGACCAGGGCGATGGCCTTGGTCAGGGTCGCGCGGTCGTACAGGATGAACGCGTCGTCGGCTTCGAGGCAGGAATACCCGCCGTCGAGCATGGCCGCGGCTTTGGCGGCCTCGGACTTGCGGATGCGGCTGATCTCCTCGCGGCTGTATTGGACGGTCCCGCAGTCGCCCGGCGTCACGGAGGCGATGTGCACGTGCCAGCCTCGCTGGCGCAACAGGGCCAGCGTCCCGGCGCAGAGAAACTCCGCGTCGTCCGGATGAGCTTCAAGGCAAAGCACTGTTTTTTCACTTCTGAGCATACGGGTCTTTCAGCACACAATCATAGGACAAGCAGAAAGAAGAATCCGAAATCCGAAACAAATCCAAAGCACGAAATACAAATGCTCGAAACGCTGTCGCAACGCGCGAGCCTCGTCTTGGATTTTGTGCTTTGGTCATTCGAATTTGTTTCGGATTTCGGATTTCGACATTCGTGCTTTTCTCTATCTTCCCATCAAATGATTGACAATGAGCAAGTCCAGTTCTTCGTAGTCGCGGTCGGCGATCAATTGCTCGACCCGGCCTTCGTCCAGACTGCGGACGAGATTCACGAGGTTCAGGAAGATCTCCCGGCTGTTGCTCAGGTGCCTGGTCGAGGTCTCGATCTTCTGTGTCCGCATGGCCTTGACGTCCAGGCCGACGAACTCGCCCTTGGCGCCGTAGTTGTACTTGTCGAGGATGCGGACCTGGTTGAACGCCCGGCGGAGATCCACCGATCCGAAGCTCTTGTCCTGGTCGAATTTCAGGCCGTTCTGATCGTTCAGGTGGACCGTGTAGAGCTTGTTGTACGACAGGGCGAAGCCCATTTCGTCCGACGGGTCCAAGCCTGCGAGGATGGCGTGGGCGGTCTCGATGTTGACGCCGACCCGTTTGTGATCCGTGGTGCGATAGCCCAGGGCCATCGCGTGCCCGGTCGTCGGGATGTAGGTGTGATCCATGGGCTCGTTGGGCTTGGGTTCGATGGCGATGCGGATGCCTTCGTTGTAGGCGAGCATGTCGTTGAGGGCGTCGACGAGCCGGTCCACGGCGACCTTGCTGTCCTTGGCCTCGCGGATGTACGTCCCCTCGCGGGCCAGCCACAGGACGATCAGGTCGCAATCGAGCGCCGCCGCGATGTCGATGCACCGCCGGCTGCGGTCCTTGGCGTACTGGCGGCAGGCGGGGTCATTCGAGGTGTAGCCGCCGTCGATGGTCCGCGGGTCCTCCCAGAGCCGGGGGGCGACGAACTCCGCGGTGAGCCCCTCGTCTTTGAGCATCCGCCGGACCTCCTTGGCCTGCTTGACGATCTCCCGCGGGCCGAGCTTGTTCATGTCCGGCACCGCGTCGTCGTCGTGGAACTGCACGCCGTCGAATCCGAGCTGCTTGTACATCTTGAGCTTCCTGGCGAACGAGACGCTGCGTCGCACGGTCGGCCCGAACGGATCGGCTCCCTCATGAACGTTCCACGGCCCAAACGAAAACCTGTATTCTCCAGCCATCCTGCTTCTCCTTTTCAATCCAATCCAGAGGCCATCATGCACTCAGCCGACGTACGGCGCCCGGCACAAGGGGGCCCCAGCCGCCGGCCCGGACCGCCTGTGCCAATCTGACGCGACATCATAGCACAGTCGTCGCGTACAGACAACGTCACGATCCTTTTTCGATCATCTCTTCTCGTCCAGAACGGCCAGGGCGTGGCGAGCATAGTGGCCTCGCAGGTCCTGGGCGTATTGCCTGAGGGTCTTCTCGCCCAAACCATTGTGATCGCCGCCGCGATAGAGGGCGCGGGCCAGGATCAGCTCGCGGAGCGAGCACTCGCGGGTCGAAGTGTCGACGCTGCTGGCCGGAATTCCCGTAATGGCCGCGTTGATGTCCGTCCAGGGGTAGCCGGTCATGCCGGGCTTGCTCAGTAGGTCCGCCAACGGCTTCGCGCCGGCGCGGTTGCCAAGCGTCTCCAACGCCAAGGCCACCGCACGGTGATGGGAGAGTTCGTGTTCCGGGCCCAACTGGGCGACCTTGGCCAGGATCGGCTCCAGGGCTACGTCCTTTCGGGTCCGGCCCAGGGCGACGATCAGACTGTCCACAACGCTCATGCTCATTCCGTACTGGCCCATGCCGGTGTACTTCCAGCCTTTGTCCCATTGGCGAGCGGCGACCGCCTCGGCCAGCGTCTCGGCGCCGCTGGGGTCGCCCAGGATGCCCAGGATGTGGGCGTGGGTCAGCTTGTCCTCCTTCGACTCGGCGGCCTTGTACGCTTCGCGAAGCAGCGGCAGGGCGGTATCGATCTGGGTGAAGATGACTTCGATGTCATTGAAATCCTTGACGACGCTTCGCACCGCCTGTTCGATCCTCGCCTTGGGCAGGGGGAACGAGTCCTTCTGCTTGAGGACTTCGGCAGGCAGATTGCCCTTGCGGACGAGGTGCTCCTGGAGCCGGTGTACGTCGATCTCGCGGAGCGTTTGGCCTGTCCGGGCGGCCGTCGCTGCCGCGACGCCCGCGGCGTACCCCTGATTCTGAACGTCGGGCTGCATCCGGATGACCGGCATCACGTCCCGATGGGCGCTGACGCCCAGGCCGGTGACGAGCACGCCCTCGATCCCTTTGGGCAGCAGGCACCGGTAGGGGATATAGCAGGGCAGGGTCTTGCGATCAGGCGGCCGGAGCAGGAACATCGGGTGAATCGTGAAGCCGTGCGTGTCGAAGTTGCTGCTGGCTCGCACGACGGAATCGGGGAGTGTGCGGTCGAGGTAGACGTCCATCGGCGTCATGAAGAAATCGCCGACGATCTGTCTTCGCTCGCGGGTGTCGATGATCTGGCCCAGGTCGTAGCGGTCGGCGAACTTCTTGCGTGCGGCCAGGAACGACTGCCAGGCATTGATCACGTCGAGGTTGTCGATGAAGGTGTAATCCGTGTTGGTGTAGCGGGTGCCGGCCATCTGTGCAACGGTTGCGTGAGGCGTCGCGTCGATAATCACCCTGGCGACCACCGCTTGTCGGCCCGAGCGGTTGGCCATGACAATTCCCGCGACATTGCCCTTGTGGTCCACCAGAAGCTCGGTCGGGTAGCAGCCATAGAGGAACTGGACGCCTGCGTGGAGCAGGGCGTCGTCGAGGACCCGCTTGACCTGCATCGGCGTCGGCGCCATGCGGGAGGCTTGCTTCACAACGTCCTGCCGGGGCCCCTCCAGGATGATCTCGCCCAGGAGAATTCGCCTGGCCTGGGGCGTCTTGCGGACCGCGAGCTTGAGGTAGCGGGCCTTTTGATCAACAGCGGCCGACAGGGGGATTGCCATTTGTTCGAAGCCCTGGCCCAGCTGGTTATTGACGGTCGTTGCGACCGGACGCCAGTGCTCCTTGTCGTCGCCAACGAAGAAGGCCACATCGGCGACCTCGAATTCGTCGTTTCTCTGGTACGCCATCAGATACGCCTTGCCGACGAACTGCTCGCCGCCCAGATCGACGGTGAGAGTGCCGTCGCTATTGTACTGGACGCTCTGCGAAGGGGCGCTGTGCCACTTGCCGTCTCGACGCCCCGTCGACTGGGCCGAGTCCTTGTGTTGGGCCGCCGACTCCACGTCCGCCTGATAGGTGAAGGGGATCTGATTGGCAAGCACCGCTGGGGCCTCGGGCTCTGCGAACACGGCCGCCGCCAGGGGGGACGTCGGCTCCTCGTCGGGCTCCAGCCACAGGCGATACGTGGCGCAGAGGTCCTCGCCCAGATAGGGCCTGGGAGCGGCCAGGAAGACTCTCGCTCCGTTTTCGGCTGCGGCGACGGCCGCTGAGACCGCCCCCGACGACGACGACATCGACTTCATACAGAAGGGGGATGCTTCTGGCCGATTCTGCGACCACATCCCCGGAGACGGGATTGGGGTGTGAAGCCTGGGCTTCCTGACGCTCCGACGGCTGGGAGCAGCCGGACAGACCCAGAAACAGCAGCGACAACGTCCGCAGGTATCTCCGCATGACGATACTCCTTTCAAACTGGGAACCGCTGGCGGTGGCTCTCGTTACGCGACCCACCGTCTTGCACGGGCCCTCTGGTGTATGAATCCAGTCCATTGTCGCGATTATCCGCCGGACCCGCCTGGTTTTCAACGAGAACCTGTAACAAAACGGATCGTGACACGTCCTATTAGGAGACAATAATCCTTGCGTTCGCGATCGGAATCGGGTAAAAGCAGGAGTTGAAAGGCGTTGACTGCGTAATCACCTTCGGTGCGTGTCGGCGTGGTGAGAGCCTCGCGTGTGAGGGGAAAGGAAAAGACCATGACAAGAGCATTTCTATCGGGGCTCATTTTGTCTGCGCTGATCGGCTCGGCGTCGATCGCTGCGGTGTTGCGGGTGCCGGCGGAGTATCCGTCGATCCAGCAGGCCATCACCGAAGCCGTCAACGGAGACACTGTTCTGGTCAGTCCCGGCGTCTACTACGAGACGATCAACTTCACCGGCAAGGACATCACCGTCACCAGCACCGACCCCAACGACCGCGGCATCGTCGGCTACACGATCATCAACGCCGACGGGGACGGCACGGTGGTGACCTTCGAGAACGGCGAGACCAACAAGGCCGTCCTGACCGGCTTGACCATCACCGGCGGCGTCGGCACCGTCGCCTATCAGTACAGCAGCAGCACCTATCGGTACATGCAGGTCAACGGCGCCGGCATCTACTGCAAGTACAACGCCTCGCCGACGATCACCCGTTGCGTAGTCACGAGGAACCACGCGCCGTACTATCAGCGAAACGACGGCAACGTGTCCGACTACGCGTACTCGTACGGCGGCGGCATCCACTGCGAGGGCTACCGCGCGGTCATCACCCACAACGTCGTCTACAACAACTCCGCCTACAGCGGCGGCGGGATCTATGCCTCGAATTCCGCCACGGTCTCGAACAACGTGGTCTACAACAACTCCGCCGCCCACGGCGGAGGGATCTACAGCGGTTACTGCAATCTCTTCAACAACACGATCGTCAACAACGACGTCAACAAGTTGCCCGAATCGGGCAGAGGCGGCAACGTCTATGTGTACTTCGACTATGGCATGGAAAGCGTCCTGGTGAACAACATCATCTGCGGCGCCAAGTCGGGCGGCGGGATTTACCACCGTCAGGCGCATGACGACGTGATCCGGTTCAACAACGTCTGGGACAACTCTCCGGCCAATTACGTCATGGAGGACCCGCGGACCAACGGAATCGTCTCCGGCGGCAAGGCGGATTGGACCGGGCGCTTCGGCAACATCTCCGCGAACCCGCGGTTCCGCAACCCTTCGATGAACGATTTTCATCTGCAGGCGGAGTCTCCCTGCATCAGCGAGGGCGATCCGAATTCCCACCGACGCCTGCCCGCCCAGGACATCGACGGCGATCCTCGCGTGTATGCCCTGCATGTGGACATCGGCGCCGACGAGTTCGTGGGCTACGTCAAGCCGCTGGCCAACGCCGGGGCCGACCAGCACAAACTCGCCCCCGAAGCGATCACGCTGGACGGCGGCGACAGCTACTTCTCCGATCCGGATGGGGCCAGGACCTACGAGTGGAAGCAGGTTCTGGGCACGGCGGTCGAACTGAGCGACCCTGCCGCGGAGGAACTCACATTCATGCCCCCGGCCGAGGGCTGGTACGCTTTCGAGCTGGTCGTCGGCGATGGCCAACACGCGAGCAAGCCGGACCGCGTCCTGGTGGTGATCGGCAATGAGGCCCCGGTCGCCGACGCCGGGCCGGACGCCCTGTGGCAGGTTCCCGATTTCGTCCTTCTCGACGGCACGGGATCTTACGACGCCGACCCGCCGGACAAGCTCACGTATGCCTGGCGTCAGCTTGAAGGACCGGTGGTCCAGTTGTACCAGTTCACCTCCGAAGAGATGGAGGACTATGGAATCGATCCCGCGACGGCCTACGTGGAGTGTCGCGAGCCCGGCATCTACCTCTTCGAACTGGTCGTCAGCGACGGGTTCACAACCAGCGCCCCGGACACCGTGAAGATCGAGGCGACCAGGTTCACCGTCAGGGAGACCGAAATCGAGATTGTCGAGCCCGGCCCGGACTACTTCCAGTACCCGGTCGTCTCCGGCTCCAAGCTCGTTTACGCCGAGGGCGACTACGTCGACTCCTCGTGGTCGATCCGGTGCACCGATCTCGAAACCGGCCGCGTGGACACCCTGCAGTCGCAGCAGACCGACACCATGCCCGATGTCGACGGCGACTACATCGTCTGGACCACGGGCCCCGAGGGATACTACAAGCTCATCCGCACGAGCGTCGTGGTCGGGGACCTGTCCACCGGATTGGTGCACAACCTGCGGATGCAGTCCGGCACGGATTCCTACGGCTACCCGGCCCTCTCGGGCGTCAAGGCCGTCTGGTTGAGTCATCGCGACGTCAGCACGAGCAATGAGGAGCAATACGGCCAGAGCGTCTACGACATCTGCGGCGCCGACATCAGCGATCCAGCCAAGCCGGTGTACTTCACGATCGCCGAGAAGGCGGGCCACGGTCTTCCCTATCCCTACCAGCGTATCAGCGAAACCTATGAGTCCCCGCTCGACATCTGCGGCAATCTCGTTGTCTGGGAGGCCGACGGCGACATCTACGGCGCCGACATCTCCGATCTCCAGGATATCAAGGTCTTCCCGATCTGCACGGCGCCCGAACACCAGGGCGACCCTGCAATCTCCGGCAACCTGGTGGTCTGGACCGACCAGCGCAACGACATCGGCGACATCTACGGCGCAGACCTCTCCGACCCGAACCACATCCGTGAGTTTGAGGTCTCTGTCTCGCCCGGGCCGCAGAGCCAGCCGTACATTGACGGCAGGATGGTCGCTTTCGTAAGCGGTAGCAGCAACAGCACCGGTTCCATCGGGCTGTGCTGCCTCTCGCGGGAGTATGGGACCGTCCAAGTCAATCTCTCCGGTTGGTACTATGGCGCCCGCCCCCAACTCGACGGCTCGACGCTGATCTGGCATTATTTCGATCAGGTCCAGGGCCTGACGCTCGACTTCGGGTATGGCCTGGAAAACGGGCCCATCGAGAACGTCGCCACCGGCCTGCGTTATGACGGCATCCAACACGCCATCGACACCGCCGACGAGGGCGAAACCCTCGTGGTGCAGCCTGGAGTCTACCAGGAGAAGGTCCGCTTCAAGGGCAAAAGCGTGACGTTGACATCGATTGATCCCCAGGACCCGGCGGTCCGCGCCGCCACGGTGATCGCCGGTTCCGGTCAGCAGGTGACATTCATGGACGAGGAGACGCCCGATTGCGTCTTCACCGGTTTCACTGTCGTCGGCGGCAGCTACGGCGTCTTCTGCAGCGGTTCGTCGCCCACCATCGACCGATGCACCGTCGCGAACGCGGGCACTGCCGGAATCAAAGTGTGGAACAAGGGCGTCCCGCTGGTGAGTCGAAGCGAGATCGCAGGCAACGCCAACGGCGTCGAGCTCTGGGCCCATCGCGAGAAACGCGTCGTGCTCAACAACCTCGGCACGTTCCGCAACTGTATTGTGACCGGAAACCGCAAGGCGGGTTTCTATAGCGGCTATCCGACTCTGGAGAACTGCACCGTGGCCGACAACCTGGGCGTGGGCGTGGACGCGATCCAGGCGACCATCGCCAACTCGATCCTGTACTTCAACAACGAGGCCGCCGGCGGCGTGAACCTCAGGGTGGAGAGGGCGACCTCGGTCGTGACCTACAGCGACGTCCAGGGCGGCTGGGACGGCGAAGGCAATATCGACGCCGACCCGCTGTTCGTCGCCAGGGGCCAGTGGGCGCCGACGGGCGATGTGAGAGGCAACGTGGGCAATCGCGTTTCGATCCAGCCGGGCATTCCGGTTTGGGCCACGGGCGACTATCACCTCAAGAGCCAGGGCTGGTCCTGGAACGGGCTGTTGGGGACTTGGGCTTGGGACGACGTCACCAGTCCGTGCATCGATGCGGGAGATTCATCGCTGCCCATCGGCGACGAACCGCCTTGCGCGTCCGGCGATCCGCTGAGCGACCGGGCGGGCGTCAACTCGCGGATCGACATGGGCGCCTACGGCGGGACCGCCGAAGCCAGTCTGGCCCCGATCACCGCGGCGCCTCAGCCGTAGACGTATCGACCGATGCAGCGTCGTCGCACCATCGGTCCTTGGAGAGACCCTAGTGCTCCATTACTCATCCATTGATGGATAGAGACGTTTCAGCTTTGTCCTGGCGTCTGCCGTGGTGAACTGCCAGTTCACTTTCACCTCGGCCCCGTCACGGCTCTTCTCCCATGCGGCGGTTTCCTCACGCAGTTT
>DATIKY010000357.1:0-13227 GCA_035476995.1 Sedimentisphaerales bacterium
CCGATTCTCTTGCCGAATCTGAACCTCACCTGTGGTGAGATTTACGAATCGGCTCCTCGGTTACGAATCCACGCCTCTTTCCCGATGAAAACTGCACATTCGCAAGACTTGACGGAGTGCCTTATGCAACTGGAGGGTACATCCAGCGTCCGTCCTTGCGTCCCTCGACCAATCCGGCCTGTCGCAGAATCGACATGTGCTTGGACACGGTCGAAGGGGCCAGTTGGAGCAACTCCACGATCTGGCAGACGCACAGCTCGCCGCCCGTCAGGGCCATCAGGACTCGCAGGCGATTTCCATCGGCCATCGCCTTGGTCAGGTCAAGAACATCACGCATCGAGACTCTCCGTATTTCGCCATATAACGAAATATACTTGCCAGGAGGATACGTGTCAAGGGCCCGCGGGGTTCGGAATGCACTTCTTCTGCAGGTGCCGGTCTCGGGGGTGTTCCATGGAGCGGAGTCGAGCGTGAGAAAAGAAACGCGAACAGGCTTGCAGTTCGCAAGTATGTGAGTATAATGTGTTATAGTTGTTCTTTGTCGGGACCGGGTTCTGTGCGTATGGACGAAGATACCAAGAGATTCTACGAGTTGAAGGCTCAGATCATTCAGGCCGCCGGGCATCCGATCCGGCTGGCGATCATTGAGTTCCTCAGCCGGGGGGAGCAGTGCGTCTGCGACATCGTCGAGCATGTCGACGCGCAGAGATCGAACGTTTCCAGGCACCTGTCGGTCATGCTCAACGCCGGGGTGCTCGAAAGCCGCAAAGAGGGTCTCAAGGTGATCTACAAGCTTCGCACGCCGTGCATTGTCAAGTTCCTCTCGTGCGTCGATCAGGCGTTGCGGGAGAAGATGAAGTCGGAAGCGTTGCTCCTCAAGAGGCTGTAATTGCAGCGGTATGTCGAGTTGGGGGCCGCAGTTTGTTCTGAGGTCGTATGGATTGCAGGAGTGAGTGGAAGAAGCTGGCCGGGGTCATTGGGCTGTTTCTGGCGTTTTTCTGGCTGCCGGTGGAATCGGACCGTTTCACTCGGGCCATCCTGGAGGCGCTGCACCTGAGCAAATGGTACGCGAGGGAGCACGTGCTGCTGTGTCTGGTTCCGGCGTTTTTCATCGCGGGGGCCATCGGCGTCTTCATCAGCCAGGCTTCGGTCATGAAGTACCTGGGGGCCAGAGCCAACAAGGTGCTGGCTTACGGCGTGGCTTCGGTCTCCGGGAGCGTTCTGGCGGTGTGCTCGTGCACGGTGCTGCCTCTGTTCGCAGGCATCTACCGTATGGGGGCCGGCCTGGGGCCCGCCACGGCATTTCTCTACGCCGGCCCGGCGATCAATGTCCTGGCCATCATTCTGACCGCCCGCATTCTGGGCCTTGAGCTTGGCATCGCGCGAGCGGTGGGGGCCGTGGCGTTCAGCATCATCATCGGCCTGTTGATGCACCTGATCTATCGCAAGGAAGAGACAGCCAAGGCGGACGCGCAGATCGCGATGCCGGTGCCCGAGGTGAAGCGGCCGCTGTGGAAGAATGCGGTGTACTTCGCCTCCATGGTGGGGATTCTCGTGTTCGCCAATTGGGCCCGCAGTGGCGACGTGCGGGCGGTCGTCCTGTGCTGCCCCGGCGGGCTCTCCGCCTACAAGGTAGAAGGCAAGCTCATCGACCGGACCGCAGAAGCTGTGACGATCGTCGATACCCACGGCCAGAAGCGAGAGTTCCAGGCCGATCTCCTGGTGGGAATCGAGGAGGTGGGCGCCAAGGCTGTCTATAGGTGGATCTACCGAATTCGCTGGGTGCTCGTGGCGATCTTGCTGGCGGGATTCGTCCTGATGGTCAACGCATGGTTCACTCGCGGAGAACTGGCAGAGTGGGTGGAAGCGACCTGGGGATTCGCCAAGCAGATCCTCCCCTTGCTGCTGATCGGGATCGTCGTAGCGGGTTTTCTGCTCGGTCGTCCGGGGCCCGACCACGAAGGGATCATTCCGGCCAAGTGGGTCGATGCGGCGCTCGGCGGCAACTCCCTGCGGGCGAACCTGCTCGCCTCGCTGGCAGGCGTCTTCATGTACTTCGCCACCCTGACGGAAGTACCGATCGTGCAGGGGCTTATGGGTTCGGGAATGGGTAAAGGTCCGGCGTTGGCCCTGCTGCTGGCGGGGCCGGCCCTTTCGCTGCCCAGCATGCTCGTGATTCGCTCCATCATGGGCACACGCAAGACCGTGGTCTTCGTATCCCTGGTGGTCGCTATGGCCACGATCTCCGGGATCACGTTTGGAGCGTTCTTCTGAGGATCAGAACATGAGAAAGCTGCAAGTTCTTGGAACAGGGTGTCCGAAGTGCAAGAAGCTGGCGGAGAACACCGAAGCGGCCGCCAAGGCTCTGGGTATCGAGTACGACATCGTGAAGGTGACCGACATCAACGAGATCATGAAGTTCGGCGTGATGATGACTCCGGCTCTCGCTGTGGATGGCCAGGTCAAGGTCGTGGGCAAGGTGCCCTCCCCGGATGAGATCAAGAAGATGCTGGCGTGAGCGACGGGCCAGGGATGGAAAGGGCAGCAGAGGAGATTCCATCAAAAGGAGCTGACATGAACAACGCCTTGAAGGTCCTGGTGGGTGCCGGGTTGATTGTGTCCGTGGCGGCAATCCTGTTCTTGAAGCAGCGGGACAAGGAAGAGCACGCCTCGTCCGGTCTGGTCACGGCAGCGGTCGCCGCCGTGCCTTCGGAGCCGGGTTTGCCTCGCCTGGTGGATCTGGGGGCGGACAAGTGAGTTCCGTGCAAGATGATGGCCCCGATCCTGGAAGAACTCAAGGAACAGTACAAAGGCACGTTCGAGGTGGTCTTCATCGACGTATGGAAGAACCCGGGCGCTGGGGCGCAGTACGGCATCAAGCTGATCCCGACGCAGATCTTCTACGACGCGACCGGGAAGGAACTCTTCCGCCACGAAGGGTTCTTCTCCAAGGAGGACATCCTGGCCAAGTGGAAGGAACTCGGGGTGGACCTGTCGGCGTCGGGTGCGGCTGCGCCTGCCTTTGAGCAACTCACCGCGGCCGCGTTCCTCTCCGGCGAGGAGGAAGCCACAGGCAGGTCGTGGGTCAAGGCGTTCACCGGTAGGGATGCCGCCGTCGCGGAGCGAGCCGCCAGTGGAGGAAGCTTCCTGGCACTGGACTCGCTCGCACAGAAGGAGATGTCGCACCGCTGCGGGTTCTGCGACCGCGCGTGCTATCCACAGGATGCCGCCGAGGTGATCGTCGAAGGCGCCATGCACACGTGGGGCTGCTGCTCGCACTGTGCTTTGGGCGTGGCCGCACGGACCGGCAACGACATTGAAGTCCGCGAGAAAGACCGCCTGACGAAGCAGCCTGTCGTCTGTTCACCCAAGTAGAATGCGGGAACCGCCTATGGATAAGGCCAAGATAGTCAATGTGATGAAGCACACTCTGCTTACTTTTCTGCTGGCGACAATCGGGGTTGTGATCGGCAAGGAAATGACCCTGCGACGGGGCCAGCACACCCCCTCCCAGTCCGGAATCACCCAGGGAAACCAAGTCGTAGTCTACTACGCTCATGCCACGATCCGCTGTGTCACCTGCGAGACCATCGAGCGTTTGACGCATGAGACCTTGGCCGAGCAATTCGCCGAGGTCCTGGTCGCGGGCACGCTCGTATTCAAGGACGTCGATTTCCAGCGGGATGCGGCCTTCGCCAAACAGTACGAGATCGTGGCCAATTGTGTGGTCGTCAGTCGGATTGAATCCGGCCGGGAGAGGACGTATCGACGACTCGACGGGGTCTGGGAGTTGTACCCGGACCCGCCTGCCTTCAAACGCTATTTGGGGGACGCCATTCGCACCTGTCTGGATGCGCTGCCGGGAGGTGGCGCATGACATGGCTGACCTTGGGTTTGGCTCTGTGGCTGGGGATCCTCACGGCCATCAGCCCGTGTCCCCTGGCCACGAACATCGCGGCCATTTCCTTCATCGGGCGTCAGGGAAGCAACCGCAAGGCCGTACTGGTGTCGGGTCTGTGCTACACTCTGGGACGCACGTCCGCCTACTGGGTGCTCGGGGTCGTCATCATGGCCGGCCTGCTGGCCACGGCCCAGATCTCTCAGCTTCTGCAGAAGTATATGAACGAAATCCTCGGGCCCGTCCTCATCCTGCTGGGCATGGTCCTGTTGGGCTGGCTCGGCTCGGGTCTGTCCATCAATCTGGCGGGACAGAGCGTTCAGAGCCGTGCCGAGAAGGGCGGCCTGCTGGGGTCCGTGATCCTGGGTTTCCTCTTCGCTCTGTCATTCTGTCCGGTCTCCGCGGGCTTGTTCTTCGCGGGGCTGATCCCGTTGTGCGTCCAACACAACTCTCGCCTGGCTTTGCCGATGCTCTATGGGGTCGGAACCGCGCTTCCGGTGCCGGTCTTCGCTCTGCTGCTGACGTTCGCCGCAGCCTCCGTGGGCAAGGCCTTCAACAAGCTCACCGCGGTGGAACGCTGGATACGAATCCTGGCCGGGGTCCTGTTCGTCCTGGCGGGTCTTTATTACTGCCTGACGCATGTATACGGGATTCTGCGTTGAGACCTAGACAGACTACTCGTGCAACCATTGAAAAAGGAGGAACGAACATGGAAATTCCTGGCAACTACCCTTACCGCGGGCACCGCGGCATCGCTGACATCGACGGCTGCTGCCGCCGAGGAAGGCAAGACCATCCGAATCGTAGGCGTCTCGTGCAGCCCGCGTAAAGGCAAGACGACCGCCACGGCCATCCAGGTCGCTCTCGATGCCGCCAAGGCGGTTGACCCGCGGATCAGGGTCGAATTGATCGACCTGGGAGGGCTCAAGATCGCCGGTTCGTTGGGCGGCGCGACGTCGGCCGAGGCCAAGCAGCCGGAAGATGATTTTGACTTGGAGGCGTTGCCGGTATTGAAGGCGCCTCGTGTGCCGGACGGCATGATCATCGGATCGCCGAGCTATTTCCGCAGCATGAGCGCATTGTGCAAAGCCTTCATCGAGCGAATCCAGGTCTTCCGCGAGCCCAAGCTGCAACTGGCGGATATGCCGCTCGGTGCGCTCGCGACCGGCGCCTACCGCAACGGCGGCCAGGAACTGGTTATCCAGGAAATTCAGACCGCGATGCTGGTTCATGAGGTGATGGTCGTCGGCGGCAAGCCCAAGGCCCACCAGGACGCCACCCTCTGGAACGCCTACAAGGACGATATCATGAAAGATGAGTTCGGAATTGAAACCGCCAAGCAGCTTGGCGTTCGCGTGGCCGAGGCGGCTCTCCGCCTTGCAGAGAAACGGGGGTAGGGCTGTGTGGCTCTGAAGAATCCGCTTGAAATCCCACAGAGCATACAGTATACTGACCCGTCGACAGATAACAGCAAAGCCCTTGTGGGCTGCGGATTTCGGAAAGGGTGAGAATCATGAAGCGGATGTCTGTCCTTGCGCTGCTTGTGGTGTGCGCAATCCCATGCCAGACCTTTGGCTGAGACGGTGAACTGGACCTCCGTGACGGAGGTGTTCACTATAGTAGTGTTGAGCCGACGGACTTCGTGGCGGGCCGGCCGGGCCAGCCGCTTACTATTCACGCTGCGATCGAAGTGGTGGGCGAACGGGACCCGGATGCGGTTTATGTCAATTTCTACGCGTCTGCGGACACGCTGATCGGCAAATCAGATTACTATCTCGGGCAGATCAGCGTCGGGCTTTCGATGAACTCCTGGACGGTTGTCACCCTGCATTGCCAGCTCCCTGAGAACATTCCGCCGGGGACGTACTACGTTGGATGGATCATCGATCCCGACAATATCAACGACGAGACCAATGAGCTCAACAACGTCGCATTCAACGATTCGTCCTTGTTGACCGTGGCGAGAACGCCCGGTTCGGTTCTCTATGTCGACCTCGATGCCCGAGGCAGCGGAGACGGATCGAGCTGGGAGAATGCATTTCACGCGCTTCAGGATGCTCTGGCTGCCGCCGTCGGTGGATACGAGATCCGTATGGCCGACGGAGTCTACACGCCGGATCGTGGGGCCCTTGTAAAGCGAGGAGATCGCCAGGCTACGTTCAAATTGAAAAACGGCTTGGTGATCGTCGGTGGGTACGCCGGCGCAGGGGCGTCGAATCCCGACGCCAGGGACACCGCGATCTGGCGGACCATCCTCAGCGGGGATCTGAATGGAGACGATCGCCCGATTGCCGATCGCTACGCGTTGTGGCTGGAACCCTCTCGACTGGACAACAGCCTCCATGTGGTGACCGCGATCGACATCGATCGCACGACGGTCCTGGACGGAATCCGCATCACCGGCGGCCACGCGGATGGGAGGTTTGATGCCATGGCGACGCCGGAGGATTCCCGGGGGGCCGGGATGTACGTTGTGCGAGGCGGTCCTCGTCTGCGAAGGTGTGTGTTTTCGGAGAACTGGGCATCCCGAGAGGGGGGAGCCATGTATGCAGCGGACGGTCATGTCGAGATGTTCGACTGCACGTTGTGGAGTAATTCCGCGGGCTCCGACGCTCAGGACTATCGAGGGGCGGGCGGCGCCATCTTCATAGCCGGCGGCGATGTGGCTCTGATCAGTTGTACGCTCAACGGCAATCAGGCCAGTGGCAGCGGCGGCGCGATTGCCGCTGATTCCGGCGGCGCCTTGTCCGGCGTCAACTGTTGTCTCCATGCCAATCATGCCGGTGTGCAGGCCGGCGCGATCCATGCAGTGGATTGTCGAGTGGTTCTGGTGAATTGCACTCTCGCGGACAATCGTCAGGACATCGGTCCAGGCGCAATCGTTGCCGAATCATCAGACGGTCGTACAGGGGACGAGTTGCGTATCTTGAACTGCATTGTGTGGAATGGTGGACGAGAGATCGCAAGCACCCGGGATCTCCTGGTTACGGTTGCTTGTAGCGACATCTGGGGTGGTTGGGAAGGCGTCGGCAATATCGCGGTTGCTCCCTTGTTCGTTGATCCCGCCGGACCGGACGGACTGGTTGGCTCGGAGGACGATGATTTGAGGCTTGGGCCTGGTTCTCCCTGCATTGACGCGGGGGATACCGCAGTGCTGCCAAGAGACAGCGCCGACATGGACGACGACGGAGACACGGCGGAGCCCCTGCCGCATGACCGGGACGGCAGAAGTCGGATCGTCGGGGCATCGGTAGACATGGGCGCATACGAAACGCCGACGACTGATGCACGCGACAGCCCGTAGAAAAGCAGGCGACGCCCCTATATGGCATCGCAGCTTGCGCTATTTGAGCTGCATCCGGAGATAGCTGTACGTCAGGGCCGTTCGCAGGGCCTGGTGCTTATTGGTGGCCGCGGCAGCGTGACCGCCCTCCAGATTTTCGTAGTAATACACCTTGTGCCCCAGTTCTTCCATCCGAGCCGCCATTTTCCTGGCGTGGCCTGGATGGACGCGGTCGTCGGCCGTCGAGGTGTAGAAGAAGACGTGCGGATACTTGCCGTCGGCCCTGAGGTTGTGATAAGGCGAGTACTGGCTGATGTAGGCCCACTCCTCCGGGACATCGGGGTCGCCGTATTCGGCCATCCAACTGGCCCCGGCCAGGAGCTTGTTGTAGCGTTTCATGTCCAGCAGCGGAACGAGACACACGACGCCGTTGTACAGGTCGGGCCTCTGGGTGAACTGGACGCCCACGAGCAGTCCGCCGTTGGAGCCGCCCATGATGCCCAGGTGGCGGGGGGAGGTGATCCCTCGTGCGATCAAGTCTTCCGCGACCGCCGCGAAATCATCGTACGCCCGCTGGCGGTTCTCCTTGAGGGCCGCCTGGTGCCAGGCAGGACCGAATTCGCCGCCGCCGCGGATGTTGGCCAGGACGTAGACGCCTCCCTTGGCCAGCCAGGCGGCGCCTGTGGTGGCGGAGTACCCAGGCAGCAGCTCGATCTCAAAGCCGCCGTAACCGTACAGCAGCGTCGGGTTCGTCCCGTCGGCCTTCATCTTCTTGGACCGCACGACGAAATACGGGATCTTCGTGCCGTCTTTGGAGGTTGCTTCGAACTGCTCTGCCACGAGCCCTTTGGCGTTGAAGAAGTGCGGCAGGGTCTTGAGTCTGTTCATCTTGCCCTTGTCCGACACATGGTAGAGACTCGTCGGCGTCAGAAAGCCCTGGTAGCTCAGGAAATACTGGTTCGACCATTCGTCTGTGGATACGATGCCCAGAGTGCCGAGCTTGGGGGCATCGACTCGTTCGCCGGCCCAGCGGCCGTCCTTGACGCGGAACGCGTGCAGTTCGCTGCGCACGTTGTTCAGCAGCAGAACGAGCAGGATGTCCCGAGTCCCTGCATAAGAGACGACGTTCGAGCGATCGTTCGGCTCGACGATCACGTTGAAAACGCGATCGCCTTTGAGATACCTGTCGTAGTCGATGCTGATCAGCGAACCCTGCTTGTACGTGCTCTGGTCGAGCGTCCAGTCCGATTTGAGACGGACGAGCATCTGGTTTTTGAAGAAACCGCCGAAGTCCGCGTCGTCCGGAATCTCGATCCTCAAGGGTCGGCCTTCCTCGATGACGAACGTGTTCGATGTGTAGAACGTCATGCCCCGATGGATCACATCGTATCGCCGTTCGGGCGTGTGGATCGTCGCGCAGCCGGTTCGGACGTCCTTCACATCGCCCTCGAACACGATTTCGGCGCTGCTCAGCGGCGTCCCTCGTTTCCACAGCCTGGCGATCCGAGGATAGCCCGACTCGGTGAGGCTGCCGACGCCGAAATCCGTCCCCACGTAGATCGCGTTGCGATCGCGCCAGGAGACGTCGCTCTTGGCTTCGGGAAGGTAGAAACCGTCCTTGATGAACTGCCTGGCGTCGGCGTCGAACTCGCGGACGACGACCGCGTCGCCTCCTCCCCGCGACAGGCGCACCAGGAACCGATTGTAGTCGGGGTACAAGCCGCTGGCCCCTTTGAAGACCCATTGTTCGCCTTCCTCTTGGCAGAGCTTGTCCACGTCCAACAGCACTTCCCAGGCGGGCGACCTGCGATTGTACTGGGCCAGTGTCGTTCGTCGCCACAGGCCGCGTTCGTTCTTCTCATCCTGCCAGAAGTTGTACAGGTACTTGCCGCGGATCTGGGGATACGGGATGCGAACGTTCGAATTCAGGATCTCCAGGGCCTTGTCGTATGTTTCCTCGAATCCCGGCTGGGCCTTGAGGACCTCCACAGTGGCCTCGTTTCGAGACTGGACCCATCCGAGAGCCTTCTCGCTACGGACGTCCTCGAGCCACAGATACGGATCGACCGATTCTTGCGATCGCGTCATCTGCGAAAGAACCATGATGGCGGACAGACAAGCGATGATACGACCCTTCATACGCAACTCCTGATCTCGGACTCTTTCAATTCACAGCTCAATTCTCAGAACTGTAGCATAGATCGTCCCGAGAGAAAAGACACCAGACCTATCTGGAAAGAGAAATGGTCTCTCTGTCGCCCCGACAGTACGGTTCTGATCTGTGTCGTATCATCAATTGTATCGACGCAGGCGACACCGTCTGTTGGCTCTTGTGTCGTAGCGACAACGGATTCGAAGTGAAAATGGTGGCTGGAGGTGAGAGTTTTCCCCGTTGACAATCCCCGGTCCTGTGCATAGCCTGATCCTCAGTATGAACGAGAATCCTCTCTTGGAAAGGAATGTGCCGTGAAACTTCAAAGTCGCACGTCGTTGTCGTGTGTGTCGTTGGCTCTCCTGTTGCTCGCTCTCGGGTGTGGCAAGGACGGGGGCGAGGAGAAACAGGCGTCTCCATCCGCAGCGGCCGCAGGCGGAACGCAAGCCGTGGCTGTGGACACGGACAAGCCCATCGCCGAGGTCCAAACCCAGGCGCAGGCGATGAACATCGAGAGTCTCAAGGCTACCGCGCAGTCGTACAAGGAGGCGATCCTCGCCAAGCAGGCTGAGGTCGAAAAACTGGTCGCCAGGATCAAAGAGATTCCGATTACCGAAGCGCTCGGAGAACAGGCCAAGACTCTCAAAGGCGATCTGGCCAGTCTGGAGACGGGTTTCAAGGCCCTGAAGGATCGCTTCGAGGTCTACTACGATGCGTTGAAGCAAAAAGGCGGCGACGTTGCCGGCCTGGCCCTTTGAGGTCTCGCGGCACACCCGCTTGCAGACCGTTCGACGGCGCCGTACGTCGCCCCACCGATGCGCGGGTGACAGCGGCTGTTTCACAATCGATCTGCTCAAGACGCTTGTCGCGGCGCCTCGGAACCCTTACAGTAGGAGCTGTGACTGGCAAAGAGCCGTTCGGAGGACGTGACCCTGGGGTGAGTGTGTCTTTCGTCGCATGATAGACTCGATGGACGCAATGGATCGAACCATCGAGTCTCCTTCTCGTATTGTGCTGCGTGGTCATCCTGGTCGGGGTAACGCGCCGCGGCTGGAACCTGGATTTCTTGGGAGGCAAGACAATGGGATTACTGAAGGAGTTCAAAGAGTTCGCTGTCAAGGGCAACGCGTTGGACATGGCGGTCGGCATCATTATCGGAGCTGCCTTCGGTAAGATCGTCAACTCCCTCGTCAACGACATCATCATGCCGCCGATCGGAATGCTTCTGGGCGGCTCGGACTTCAAGAATCTCCAAATCGTTCTCAAAGAAGCGACGGTCGACGCGGCCGGCAAGGCCATCGACGCCGTGGGGGTGCGCTATGGGTTGTTCATCAACACCGTGATCGACTTTCTCATCGTCGCTTTCACGATCTTCATGGTGATTCGTACGATCAATCGGCTCTCTCAGTTGCGAGGCCTGCCGGGCTCCCGCAGCGCGGCGGACGCCCCGAAGGCGTGACTCGGCGTCGCAGCGTTGCGATGGCCGGCCCTGGCAGCTTGGCGGCGCATTCGATCGTGCCGCCGGCGAGGGTTTCTTGTAGTTGTACATATCGAAAGGAATCAACGATGCGAGTGAAACTGGCGTTTTTGTTGGGGTGCCTGACCGTCCTGTCCTCCCCTCTGGCCGCGGACCAGGTGGTGTTGAAGAACGGCGACCGTGTCACGGGCAAGATCGTCGCCGTCGGCGATGGCGTCCTCACGCTCAAAGGCGACCAGGTCGGACAGGTCACGATCGCCATGAAGGACGTCGCCACCTTCGCGAGCGACTCGCCCCTGGAAATCCATCTCAAGGACGGGACGGTCCTCAACCAGCCGGTCGTGGCGGCGGACGCGGACCGGTTCGCGATCGCAGAGGGCCCCGCGCTGCGTCCGCAGACGTTTTCGCTGGCCGATGTGACGTCGATCAACCCGCCGCCGAAGCCCGAGCCCAAGTGGACCGGCAGCGTTTCGGGCGCCGTAAATTCCACGCACGGCAACACGAAGGCCGAAGCCGTCACCGCCAGTGTCAACGTCGTCCGGCGATCGGAAAAAGACCGTACGACGGCTGCCGCGGATTACGGCAGGAGCGAGCAGAGGAACCGCACCACCAAAGAGGACGACACGACTGAAGACTGGTGGCGGGCCCGCGCCCAGTACGACTACTTCTTCTCGAAGAAGTTTTTCGGCTTCGGCAACATCCGTTACGAGCGGGACGCGGTCGCGGATCTCGATCGTCGCGTCGTGGTCGGCGGCGGCGGCGGTTATCAGTGGATCGAAAACGCCAAGACCAGCTTCTCCACGAATCTCGGTCTTGCGTCGCTGTATGAGAAGTTCGACAACGCCACGGACAGCAACAGCCAGATCTCCCTGCAGGCCGGTTACAACGTGGATCACCGCATCCGCGACGGTCTGCGGTTCGTGCACGACTTGACCTACTATCCCAGCCTGGAGCAGTTCTCCGACTACTACCTGACCACCACGGGCGAACTGCGGGCCAGTCTGACCAAGTCGATGTTCGCGAACTTCAAAGTGATCTTCAACTACGATGAGAGCCCGGCCGACGGTCGAGGCAGCACGGACGTCAAGTACCTGCTGGGCATCGGCATGAACTTCTGACGACGCATGAATCGGCCCTGCGTCCCGCGACCCATGATGGCGGGGCGCAGGGCCGGATCGTTTCAACTCCGAGCCAAAAAGCGGTTTCGACAAATGCATGAGTCTGCCTCGACTGTCATGGGATCGCCTCTGGCCCGTCGACTGGTGGGATGCGCTCGTGCCGAGGCTGAGGTTCTCATCTTTGCCGGTTTTTCTTGCAATCTCGCTCGGTTGCAGGTAAGGTGAGTCGAGCCCGTTGAGGCCGCAGGCGGACGACCGGTCGTCGCTGTGTCGTAAGTTCTGTTTCGGCAACAACTTGGGAGTGTAGCTCAGTCGGTAGAGCAACGCACTTTTAATGCGTAGGTCCTGGGTTCGAGTCCCAGCACTCTCACTGATTAGGCTGGTTTTTTCGGCGAGACTTGCGTCCAACAGACTCATCCCAGGAACTTTCGAAAAGGTGGTGTGCCCTCTGTCGGCAGAATCCTCGTCGGACGAAGTGTGTGTCGGGCGAGGACATCCAGGACGACAGCGGCATCGCCAGGATCGACAACGATCGCGCGTGGTTCTCGCCGAAGTGCAGATCGTAGATGTTATCGGGGGTACATGCGCACTGCAATCATCCGGACGAGAAGCTCCAGCCTTTGAGTTCCATCCTTTCCGATTCCTCCTTGTGCGCACTCTGTGCGTGCGTAGATTGCGGACGAGACCCTCCGCGTGACCGGAGAACGTTCAGAATCCGCCAGGATTCGGTCGATGCGGAACCCGCTGCGATCTGACCGTCTCCAAACGGCGTCGGCCTGCGGTCTTGGGTAAACCCTAGTTTATACCGGGTAGTTTCAAGTCAAGTGCCGTTGGCGAGTTGACGAATTGAGGCAGCAAGGATGGAACTCAGTGGCGGGTTCACCAGGCACACGAGGAGAAGCATCTGTTCTCTTTACACGGATCGAGTCCCCACGACGGTTGCTTCGGGCATCAAGGAGTCCATGATGAGCGAATTGGAGCCGACGATTATCATCGTCGACGGCAACGCGGAAGTCCGGACGTCATTAAGGCGGCTTCTGGAATCGGTTCGGTTGCGTGTAGAGGCCTTTGCGACGGCACGTGCGTTTCTCGATCGCTACAATTCCCGAACGCCCGGGTGCCTGATCCTGGAGGTTCGTCTGCGGGACCTCAGCGGCGTGGAACTCCACCGCAGACTGCGCCGAGACGGGAGCCGCACCCCGGTGATTTTCCTGACGGAGCACGCCGATGTCACGACGGCGGTCGACGCGATACGCCAGGGGGCGTTCCATTTCTTGCAGAAGCCGGTCAACGAACAGT
>DATIKY010000358.1:0-3219 GCA_035476995.1 Sedimentisphaerales bacterium
CCGCGACCGCCGCCGCCACCACCGTAGCCGCCGCCGCCGCCGCCGCGGTTCTCACGAGGCCGGGCCTCGTTCACCGTCAGAGCGCGACCGCCCTGGTCGACGCCGTTGAGGGCGCTGATGGCTGCCTTTGCTTCGTCATCAGTGCCCATCTCAACGAATCCGAAGCCCTTGCTTCGGCCGGTGACCCGGTCACTGATGACTTCCGCACTTTGCACCGTGCCATGCGATGAGAACATGTGCTCCAGGTCGGAGCTGCTCACGTCGTAAGGCAGGTTCCCAACATACAACTTCTTGCCCATCGTAGGTCTCCTGTTGCATGGGCGTCTATCGACCCGCTTTCTTCTTTCCGGGTCTGGTACGAAAGGGGCCGCCGAATCGGCCCAGAACTCACGAAAAAAGGCGATTGTGATGGGAGATGACGATCCAGACTGGATAAACCGCGCGTCACGTACTTGAACTCATCCAATGCGCCAAATCGCCGGTATTATAGAGACCGGCGGACAAGATGTACAGTGGTTTGTCAAAACGATTCGTCTCCCGGAAGCCCTGATGCCTTTTGCGACTCAGAGGGTTCTGGCCGCCCGCCCGGTTGAATCTTAAGCCCTTATTTTACAACAGGTTAAATCGTTTTCCCTGACCGGTTGCTCCAGGATTCCTTCGGTCGGGGGAATCCTGCGGCACGCGCTGCCGGTGCCGGCAATCCCGCGTATCAGCCGCGCGGCAGTGCCCGGGGTATGACGCCCCGACCCCTGGATGGGCTCAGGCCACGCAGATCTGTTCCCGCGTCGCCGGGGTCAACTGCCGGCTAACCTGTTCCTGAATGCGGGTATGAACCTGGTTGACATGCTCGAACGACTTCGTCAGCACGGCCGCGATCTCGTTCAGCGTGAGCGCCTCGCAGTAGTGCAGCGTCACGATCAGCCTTTCCTCGCTGCTGAGGCATCGCTTGACGAAATCCGCCAGCAGCGTGCGCTGCCGCTTGCGGGCCAATTCGTGCTCGTTGCTGGAGGGAGTTCGAGACCTGGACATCTGTGACCTCCTCATATAGTGCAGTGCATGGCTGCACAGTTCTTGATTCTGGATCTTGACCTACATCTGCTTCCCCCCGAAGGGGGTGCCACCGATGGATCTTTATCCATATCTACTTCGATTCACCCCGAAGATTCCTCAGGATTGACCGGCGCAAAGGCCCCCCGGCCCGTGACGACGTCGCGGAAATCCGCGAAAGTGTTGTTTTTCTTTACAGTGCGTCGCGAGGGCGGGCCGACGGGGGGCGGGTGTCGGCAGACGGTGCGGGCTCATTGTTCTTGGCCGAACACCCGCATCGCCTGCCCACATTGGAGACTTACGTTTATGCGAAAGTACTGCATTCCGCAACCCCAGCGGGTGCGAAGGATCGAAAAGTCCTTCGCCTGGATCGACCACCGACTCCTGCGAAACGGCTATCTGCAGGTCATGACCCATCAGGACCATGCCTTGTACCTGTTCCTGGTCCTGGCCGCCGATCGTCACGGCGTCAGCTTCTACCGCAAGGAGAAGATCTGCGACGCCCTCGGCCTGGACTGGGTTCAGTTCGAGGTGGCTCGTGATCGGCTCATCGACCTGAAGCTGATCGCCTTCGTGTCTTACAGCGCTTGCACGCCCAACGGCTATTACCAGGTACTTCCCGTGGATGGCCAGGCCCCCAATTTCGCCGAAGCCATCATGAACCGCGTCGCAACGCGGTAAAGAGACCTTCGATCAGGGCACGGGCAGCGTTTCCCTCCTTGAGGCACAGGCCTCGTAAACAAGACCGCTGCGCCCTGGCCTTGTTCAGGTGGCCGCGTATGAGCTGGTTGAAGATCCGCCGTGGCGGAGACGCTTCGTATCACGGATGAGGTTGCGGTCTGAGCGAGTGCCGGGACACCCGATCCAATCGTCAGGAAAGGACCATCATGATTGCATCCCTGCCCACCAAGCCGCGGAAGTACGCCTGCTTCTGTGGCATCGACATCGCCAAGAACAAACACGTGGCCTGCGTCGTCGACCGCGACGGCAAGTTGATCGTCCGTTCGCAGTCATTCACCAACGACGCCGAGGGTTATCAGCGGATTCTCGATCGCCTGAAGGAGGTCGGAGGACCATCCAAGGTGTCGATCGCCATGGAAGCCACCGGCCACTACTGGTACAGCCTGCACGACTTCCTGATCCGCCACCACTATGACGTGGCCGTCCTCAATCCTATCCAGACGGCCAAGCAGGTCACCAAGGGAATCCGCAAGACCCAGACCGACCGCATCGACGCCCACCACATCGCCATCCTACTCAAGAACGGCGAGCAGCGGCCCGCCCTGATCCCCGGCGAACTGGGCATGACCTGCCGGCAACTGACTCGGTTGCACCAGGCCATGGTCAACCAGCAGAGCCGCATCAAGCGAGTGCTTTGGTCAAGGCTCCACCCGGTGTGGCCGGAGTACGAGGACTTGTTCGCCACACCCTTCTGCAAGACCGGCAGAACGCTGCTGAACACAGCGCCCACCCCGCAAGACGTACTTGCTCTGCCGCGAGAGCACCTGCTCGATCTCATTCGCAAGACCTCGCGCGGCAAGTACGGCATTGTCCAGGCGGAAAAGGTACGTCGAGCCGCCGAGAACTCCGTCGGCACTCACCGCGGAATCGCGGCGACTCGGGTGAGTATCCGGTTGCTCCTGGCCCAACTTGATGTCCTCAAGCCCACCCGCGAGCAGCTTGAGGGCGAGATCGAGACGCTGGCAGTCCGGTTGCCGGACTATCTGATGACCCTGCCCGGGGCCAGCCCGCTCAGCGTCGTCAGCCTCTTCGGCGAAACCGACCCCATTGAGGCCTTCGCCTCACCGTCGAAACTGATTGCCTTTGCCGGCCTGGACTTGGTGGTCTCCCAGAGCGGTGATTACCAGGCCCCACGCCGACACATCAGCAAACGCGGCTCACCCTTCCTACGGCATACCCTCTGGGCCATGGCCCATCGTGCCTGCTACCAGGAAGGCGACCTCCGCGATTACTGGCTCCGCCGGAAAGGCCAGGGCCTCTCCCACCTGGAGTCTGTGACCGCGGTCGCAATCAAGCTGTGTCCCGTCGTCTGGCGAATCATGACCGACCGTCGGCCTTACCTGATCCAACGACCGGCCACCAAACCCTGAGGAATCTTCACTTGTCAAAGATCTTTCAAAAACCGTCCGCTAAGGCCTTGACTGCCTATAG
>DATIKY010000359.1:0-2677 GCA_035476995.1 Sedimentisphaerales bacterium
TTGTCCTTTCTGCTGAGACCCGCGTGATCAACACGGCCTCCAACGCCGTCAATGACCACCCATTCTCACAGAAAGCTTCTGGGAGTGCCGCACTTTTACTCCGCCCCGCCACCCGCCGCACTTTTGCTCCGCCCTTCACAACTTTTGCCAAATAGCCATCTGCATCACAAAGCAAATGCCCGGCTTGACACCCTCGGGGCGTTTCGATATGCTGGCGGTATGACTGAGTCGAAGGACCATCGTGGTGACCAGATGAATCCGGGCGAAAGGCCAGGTGTGACAGCGTTTCTGACCACCGCCCTGAACATGGAAGACCAGATCAGCAGGGGAGTGTATGAGGACTACATGACCCGGGCCAACTGGCCGGCCGGGCTCGACGACGAGGCTTTCGCGCAGATCAAGTTGCGACTGACCACGCTGGTCGAAGACACCAAGGCGCACGCCAAGATCCTTCAGGCCCTGATCCGAGAACATGGCAAACGCAAATAACTCCAAGAAGGTCAAGATCGTCAGCGAACTGACGACGATGAAGTCGTACGAACTGTCGGCCCGGGATCTGTATCGGGAGATCGCCGGCGATCCGCAGCTCGCCGAGCCCAAGATCCGCAAAGCCTTCGCCCGGCTGGCGGACGACGAGCATCGGTATGCCGAGTTGGTTCAGGAGATCATCGATCTCGTCGAGAAGTCGCTGTAGTCTCAGGCGGCCCGCTCCTCTCCGGGCGTCGATCATTTCAGCAGCGCCGCCGCGCGGGCAGGGTCGATCTGGCCTGCGACCTGGAGAGCCCAGCTCATGTCATGTGCGATTTGTCCGCCCACGTACGTGGCCAACTGCGCCGCGATGACCGGATCCATGCGGGCCTGAGGCGATTCTTCCTGCGAGGTCTGCCGTCTGACGAACGCCTGGATCCTCTCAGGAGCATTGGCGTGAAGATCGACGAAGCCGGCCTCGGTCAGGGCCTTGGCGAGGTGCCGGCTCGACAAGGTCATCGCGTCCTCCATTCCGACCCGTTTCCAGGGCAAATTCGGCGATTGCTCTTTCGAATCGTTTGTCCCATTCGTCGCACGATAGTTGAAATCTCCGCTTCCAACGCTTCCGATCCCGTCCATATTCTCTCCTGCGCATAGATGTCGATTGTTCAGGTGGGAATGAAGAACGTTTGAGGTTCCCCGTTACCAAAAGCATAGGAAATAGGAGTGTGCCCAGCAAATGACTAGTTGCACCTGGGCAAAGTCCCGTACCGATTCTCCCTGGGCGACCGGGAAGGCCCTCTTGCTCCAGCGTGTCGGGCGTGCTATCTTCCACCATTGGATCGTTTGGGAAACCGGCTCGCACCATGGAACGTTCGTCGTTGACACGATATGCGTGGCTGTCGATCGCTGCCGCGCTGGCCACAATCGGGCTCAAGAGTCTCGCCTACCTCTTGACGGGTTCCGTCGGTCTGCTCTCCGATGCGGTGGAGTCGCTGGTCAATCTGGTCGCCGCGTCGATGGCTCTGGCCATGCTGATCGTCGCGGCCCGTCCGGCCGACGAAGAACATCAGTACGGGCACAGCAAGGCCGAGTACTTCGCCAGCATCGTCGAGGGCGCTCTTGTTCTCCTCGCGGCAATCGCGATCGGCTATGCCGCCGTGCGCCGGATCATCCACCCCCAGGCGATCGAGCAGACCGGGATCGGCCTGATCGTCGCGGCCGTCGCCTCGGCGATCAATCTGGTCGTCGCGAGGATCCTGCTGCGAGTCGGCAGGGAGCACAACTCGATCACGCTCGAAGCCGACGCGCGTCACCTGATGACGGACGTCTGGACCTCCGCAGGCGTCATCGTTGGCGTCGGGCTCGTCTCGCTGACGGGCTGGCATATCCTGGACCCGATCGTCGCCATCGGCGTGGCGGTCAACATCGTCCGTACGGGCGTTCTTCTGATGCAGCGTTCGGTCGCGGGTCTGATGGACGCGGCCTTGTCCCCCGAGGATCGCGACAAGGTGCAGAACGTTCTGGACAAGTACAAGGAGCAGGGCATCGAGTTCCACGTGCTGCGGACCCGCCAGGCGGCCGGCGTGCGGTTCGTGTCCGTCCACGTCCTGGTGCCGGGCAAGTGGACCACGCACAAGGGCCATCATCTGGTCGAAGACATCGAAGGCGAGATCCGCGAGGCGCTGCCCGGCGTCAACGTGATGACCCACCTGGAGCCGCTCGAAGACCCGCTGTCCTTCCACGACCGCGAGATCGACCGGTGAGGTCCGCTCCGGCCGTGAGAAGGTGGCCGATACAGGGCCGCCTGTCCGTAGAAGATATGGAACGACCGGCTCTCGCCGCTATGAAGATTGTTCGGCGGGACGCCAAGAAGCTCTCCGTCAGTTCACTGCCGGGCAACTGACGGAGGTCTATGCCCCCGATCCGGTCCAGGAGGCGGACCGGGAGCTGACCCGCTGCCGGGAAGCTGCAGCCTCCGGACTCGCGTTCGTAGAACACCGGGCTCTCGACGAAACGTTCCCCTGTCGGCTCTGGTTCGACGGTGTCGGACCAATTCACGTATATCAGGCTCATCCGGTTTTTGCGTACTTTTGAGTTGAGAAGAGTGGACATGCCGGCTTATCCAAAGGTTTTGCAAGGACTTAGTAACTATCTCAAAAGGCTCAGGCGATGGAGACGGCGATACCAGAGCAGGCCGCAACACAAT
>DATIKY010000360.1:0-8831 GCA_035476995.1 Sedimentisphaerales bacterium
TCGGCCAAGGAAGGCCAAAACCATGATACCGATCTGACGGCGCAGAGCAAGATCTTCATCCACGATGAAATGGCACCACAGCCTCTGGCACCGCCGCCCAAGCTCCGCGCCAACCACGATCAAGGCAGTGCCATTCGTATAAGGAGGTACTTGATAAGATGGAACAGACGGAAATGGAGAGGATGAAGGGGATATCCACCAGGCAGAAGGAGGCGATGGAGGGGATTATCCAGAGCAAGGAATTCAGTCTGGCGGAATGCCGCAAGCTCAAAGAGGTCTTGGCTCATGGCGTCAGCACACGGCGGGAAGCCTCGGTGTTCCTGGAGTACTGCTATGCGAAAGTGCGTTTCCAGAGGTGTTTCAATCGCCATCAGCAGAGGGCTCAAGTGGCCTGCTGTGTCTGCAAGAGCAGGGAAAACGTAGGGCGAGCGCTGAGTCTGGAGACAGGCAGTAGAGCGTGGTGCTGTGCGGCGTGCCTGGGCAAGGGAGTTGACCCGAGCCTGGTGGCGGCGCCCCAAAGACAGGGGAGCCTGCGGACAAATCAGAAGAAACAGGAAGTGAAAAGGATCCGAGGCCTGGCCACAACCATCCTGATGATGGCAGATGATGTGTCCATGGGCGTGGTGCCTCGTTACGTGGCCAAAATGGTGGAAGAGATCAGGGAGCGGGCGAACAAGTTGCTTGTGGGCAAGGCGGAAACGGAACCAGGGCAGAGAACAGCCGATGCGGCCAGGGTGGCGGTGCCCCTGGCGGCCACCTGGGTCAGCGGCGACAAGGGGGTGGAACATGGAATGTGAAGAATTCGAGGAGGCTGTCCGGAAGGATGAGGCGGTCAACCGAAAAAGCGGCGGCAAGGCTGTCGAGGATGAGGTGGTATTCCGGTGGGAGCTGACGAGAGCGGAATTCGTCCAGGTTATCGCCGACAACCATCCCGAGGTACATGACCCCGAGGGGTTCTTCGACAGGCACAAGGAGGATATCATGGGCCGGTTCAAAAACGGGTTTGCGTACCTTGTCAGCGAGCGTGGGCTCTACTATGAGATACCGATGAAGGCGGCTATTGATGAGGCGTTGGGGCTGGGGCAGGAGCAGGGCAAGGAGCCTGCTGCAACCTGCCCTGGAGCCCCGGACAGGGAACAGGAAGAAAACACAGGCGTACAGAACCGCAGGCAGGTGATTGTCGCTGTCGCGGGGCAGCGGATTGTGGACATCTATGAATCGGAGAATGGAAGGTGCTGGTATATCACCCAGAGAACTCAGAGACAGGGGCAGGGATTCGTTTCTGGTTACGTGCGGTGCCTGAAGGCCGCGGTGCTGGCGGAGTTTTCGCATCTTCCCGAGGAGGTGCTGCAGGACACAGGCCAGTGCGTGTGGCGCGTCCCGCAGGAGGCGTGGTGGCGCTGTCCGTGTGTGGACGTTACAGAAGAGGGGGCAGGGCCCACCATCATTCGTTGCGAGGGCGATGGGTAGGGGAAGGGCGGGGGGAGAGGAAGGGCGAGGGGCAGGGCTCTCGCCCATCGCCTTCATGTTCAAAAGCGTGCACGGCGGGGGAGCATGGATTTGGCTCCGTGCGTGTCTGTCTTCTTCACATCGTCCGGGTGGTGAAAATCGCCGAAGAAAGGGCATGGCGGCTTGGATGCCTGTGCGATGGAATATGTATACTGCAATATATACATTCGGCCGCCACAGTATTTATATATATGTATGTCTTATATGTATGTATAAGGAGGTAACATGAGAAGATGGCATTTCGACCAACCAAGTATTTGATGGAGGGCGAGTTGGACAACACGAAGCTGGGTGTTGTCACCGGGTGGGTACAACTGGCCGGGTTGAAAGGCAGGATCGTCTTGAACCTGCGGGGGAATTTCCATCGCGACATCCAGGGGGCCAAGATACGGTTCAAGGGCGGCGTGAAGGAAGATGACCCGCAGGCCGAGGCGTATGTCGGAGGCTTCTGCCTGGAGCAGAATGGCAAGGTGGGCGATATCACCGCAGGACTACCGCCATTCGACTTTTCAAGTCGGCCGTACATAGAGTGGTACTCCGAGGAAAACGGCCGCGTGGTCATCGAACCGGACAAGAGCCAGGTTGAGGTGATTGGGGAACCTGTGCCCCTGGACAAGGCGATACCTGTCTCACGCGAGGAGCAGGCCGCCAACCTGAAGGAGTTCCTGGATCAACTGGTGCAGGACATGGAGGAACAGCGAAGGCGCTCTCCATCAGGAGGCAGCGGTCTTCCGCCCGTGCGGGCGTTTGTCCTCATGGTAGGCGGCAAACCGGAGGACAAGTAGTCGAGTGACTACGAGGAAGTAGTGGCGGGGAGGGGCCCCGCCCCCCTGCTTTCTTGGGGGGCGAAATAGTCTCACCCCCGGATAGCCGTATAAGGCGGTTCACAGATGTCGCCGGAGGTTCACCTAACCTTATAGGGCTATCGGCCAAGGCCCTGGGGGTTCGGGATACGATGCCAAAATACATGATGCTTGCTTCGCCGCTGCGGCGGACTTCGCAAACATCCTGTACTTTGGGAGCCGCCTGCGAGTCAGGCGGCCTCACGGGAGTGCGAAGCCCCTAAGAACGTCAAAAGCCCCAGGTGCTTGAGGAGGGGCTTTTCACGTTCTTCACCTGAACACGGTTCAGGAGCCAGGGCTTCGCGGATTGTGCGTACGACACGACAGCCGTAAAAGGTGCTTCGCCACGCGGTCGCTCCAAGGCTCAGCGTCCCCCTTTTAGGGCTGTCGGTCGGGGGTGCACTGTCGCCGCCCGTGGGATGACGAACGGGTCATCCTTGTGGAACCGTCACGGTCGGCTTACAATCGCGGCGGAGCACTGTGCGTCTTGGGCTTCGTGCCCCGATTGGCACATGGCTGCGCGGTATCCGGTCAGGTTCGCAAAGATCCTTCGGGGATGCCGACAGAGAAGAACAGAAGACTCAGGGGTGAATCGATGGAACGCACCGATATCATACGCCAGCTGCTTCAGGCCGCCGGGGAGTTCAATAGCCGCAAGCTCTGGAAGCGGTTCACCAACTACGACTGCTTCGGCGTGCGAATAGAAGGCGAGGATGAATTGATGCTGGGCGTCGTGCTGGGCGATGCCGGCGAGGAATATGGCCTATCGCTCTTTCGAGGGCCCGGGGCGGCCGCCTGCCTTGCAACCATCATGGATTCTGAGAGCCTGGGCGATGACGCCATGGAGGACCTGGACATGCTGGGCTTCAGCATGGAGGCATTCGGAAACCTGTTGCCGGAGACTCAGCGGGCCCTCAGAGAAGCTGGGCAGCGTCCTCGTTATGACGAGCAGGTGCCGCATTTCCTGGCCAAGGCGGCGAGGCGCCGGGCAGGGTTTCCCGGTGAGTCGGATCTCAGGCTTCTGTTGCTGGTGTTACGAGCAGTCGTAGAGGCTGACAAAAAGAAGCTGCTGCGGCCGACAAGGCTCGATGACAGGGGCGAAGTCTGTGTCCTGAACATCAGCGGGGAGGCGGCAGCGCCGCAGGTGACTGTGACGCAGGAACGATTACCAAAAAGAGGGGGTGCCAGGACAATTCCTTTCGTGGCGGAGAGACTCGATCTCAAGGGCCTTCCGCATCTGGACGCGACCTGGCTGGTAGGCATGCCGACAGCTCCGGTAGGCATTGCAGGGGATGACCGGATTACGCAGATGGTGCTGGTTGTCGATGAAGCGAGCGAGTATGTCTTTCAGGGCAAACCGGTGATGGGCGGCGATCTCAGGGAGGCCGTCGAAATCGTCGTTGATGTGTTCCACGGCGGGGGCCAACGCGGCCAAGAGGGCTTGCCTCGCAAGATCTTGTTCTCCAGTCGCAAGCTCTACGATGCAATGACGCCGATGCTTGTGCCAGCAGGCGTGGAGTGCGTCTTTGAGCCTGAGATCCCCGCGCTTCAGGCCGTCATGGCTGGCTTGGCTGCGTATCTGGGGCAGGGTTCTTCGTCGTTTGCCGCAAGGAGGGAGGCTCCAGAGGCTTTGAAGGGCGGGGTTCCGGCACCCGATGATCTCAAAGGCTGGAAGGAAGCAGATCAGAAGCTGTACCGGTGTCTTGTCGGGCAGTTCCAGTCGAGCAGACAGCTTCAGTCATCGCGCGCGGTGAAACGTTATTTCGGTGATGATGACCTCGAATACTATGTTCAGGAGCACGAGCAGCAGGGGGGTCTGGGCGCCTATATGGCTTGGGCGATCCTGGACTACCGTCCCAACAAGACCAGCCAGACCCAGGCAGAGAAGATGCTGGCAAAGGGGCTGCCGGGGGCAGAAGCGATCCTCCTTCGCGCCCGCATGGAGGCATGCCCCACGCTGTTCCGTGTGGCCGGCCATGATCCCAAGGCCGGGACGATTGATCTGGAGGATATCCTGCTGGGTGGTTCGGTGACAGCGCATGATCGGATGATGTCGGAGAACATCGAGGACGGCATCTTCTTTGCAGCCCGGGCGTTTCCGGCAGGTCGGTTCCACTTCGTCGAGCTGGCGGGGCCGCCGCTGGGGCCGATGATGGGGTTGGAGGCAGTGGACTTCCTGCGCCGGTCGGGAATGGAGTTCACGCGTGAGGGCCTGCGGCGGGATGCCCATCTCTTCGGGTGGCTCTGGCAGTGGATAGAGGAGTGGGAGGCGACCCGAAAGCCAAGAAGAATTGGCAATACCGATGGCGAGGAGTTGCTGTGGCATACGGCGTCGTTTTCCGTGGCGAGTCCGGACGAGACGCGTAGGGCGATGATGAAGCGTCCCGATATCGAGTACGACGAGCAGGCGGATGAACTGGTCTGGAACAAGCCGACTGAGCCAAGCAGGGGGATGATGGGTGAAACCGTGACGCTGGGCAGGATTGAGTTTGTGGGGGATGAGCTGGTGCTGACAGTCAATTCCACCGAGCGATTTGCCCGTGCCCGCAAGTGGCTCGAGAAGTTGCCGGGGGTGGCATTCAAGAGCGTCCGGACTCGGCGCTGGGATGAAGCCCAGAAGGATCGTCCGCTGGATGAGAGGATCTCGCCGCCTGCGCCTGTGGAGATGACGCCGGAGCTGAATGCGGCGGTGCAGGAGATGATGAACAAGCACTACATGGCCTGGACGGACATGTCGTTGCCGGCCCTGGGTGGCAAGACTCCCCGCCAGGCGTGCCAGACAGAAGCGGGGCGCGGGCAGGTTCTGATGCTGATTCGAACGATGCCGGACCCGATGGGACCAGGCTCTGTTCGGGTCCCTCGGGAGGCCATGATGCGGGAACTGGGGCTGGCAACAGAAAGCCCGACATCGCCACGAGCGGGTCGGCGGATAGAGCAGGCTCCCATCCCGATAGAGTCGGTCCCGCCGAAAGCCAAAGTGGCTCGCAATGCCCCCTGCCCCTGCGGAAGTGGGAGGAAGTACAAGAAGTGCTGCGGGCGCGAGGATGTGGGCGTCAGGGGACAATGATGCTGGAAAGACTGCACTATCTGTTCGTCTGCTATGCCAATGTCGATCGAAGTCCGACGGCGGAGGCCGTGTGCAGGAGGATTGCGGCGGAGAACGGGCTGGAGATTGAGGCCAGCTCGGCCGGGAATGTCGCGTGGAGCCTACCGGCCGGTGACGAAGGAGATAGCCGACCTGGCGGACAGGATCTTTGTGATGGAGCCGGACATGGTAGGGGAGATGGTGGAGGAGTATGGCCAGAATCCTGCCAAGGTTGTCTGCATGGAGATCCCGGACATCTACCTTCGGGGTGAGCCGGAGCTTGTCCGGACATTGGAGCAGAAGCTGTATGAACACCTGATGCAGGAGGGGCTGCTTTGAAAGGGGGGCTCATGAATCTGCTGGATTCTGCGGGAGGCGGAGTTCGATTGACCGTGAGGACCGCGGCGTGCAGAGGATACGAAGGAGAAGAACGATGAATCCGCACGCGATGTTGTTATGTGTGCTATTGTCATGTTCTGCGTGGGCTGAGGAGAAGGTGGTTTTTCAGTGCGACTTCGATGGGGATAAGCCTGCCGCCAGCAGCGACGAAGGCCGGCTGGTTGTCGGCTATCGAGGGAGCCAATCCTTGCTCATCGAGCGGACTGATCGAGGTTCATACAGTCGGCGGTTCCCGATCGCGGCCGGGCGGTTGGGTGATCGGATTGCCACGCTGCGAGCCGTGGTGAAGGCAGAGAATGTGTCAGAGCCGCCACAGTCGTGGAACGGGATCAAGGTGATGCTGGTTCTGGAAATGGCGGATGGCTCGAAGCAGTATCCGCAGATCCAGGTGCCTGCCGGGACGTTCGATTGGACGCAGAAGTCGCAGGCGATACGGCTGCCGAGGGAGATCAAGAGGGCGTCGCTTGTGGTTGGTCTGGAGGAAGTAAGTGGCCGGGTGTGGTTTGACAACCTGGAGGTTGTTGTAGGCCGATCGCAGCGGAAGGGGAATCGCAGCGAGACCCTGTTCAAGGGGCATGACTTGGAGCGACTGCGGGGCGTGATGTATGGGCCGAGGTTCAAAGAGAGCGATATTCAGGATCTCGCTTTGAAGTGGAACGCGAACCAAATCCGCTGGCAGTTGAACTGGACGCCGATGAAAGAGGCGGAGGACTGGGCGAAGGACCTCGATGCGTATGATCGTTGGCTGGATGGAGCGTTGGTAGAGTGCGACAAGGCTCTGGCCGCGTGCGAGAGGTACGGGATCAAGGTGCTGGTGGATCTGCATACCCCGCCGGGCGGAAGGACGAACGGCGGCGTGTGTCGGATGTTTCAGGAGAAGCGTTATCAGGACAAGTTGATCGAGGTCTGGGACAGGATCGCACGGCGATACAAAGGCCGCGAGGTGGTCTATGCGTACGACCTGCTCAATGAGGCGGTCGAAGGGACTGTCGGGGAAGGGCTACTGAATTGGCGGGATTTGGCGACAAAGGCAGCCAGGGCGATACGGGCGGTGGATCCGGGTAAGCCGGTGGTGTTTGAGCCGAGTCCATGGGGAGGTGCCGCCGGTTTCGACGCATTGGAGCCGCTGGATGCCGAGCGGGTGGTTTACAGTTTTCACATGTACCAGCCGCACAGCTTCACGCATCAGGGCGTGTACGACAGCAAGGCGGGTATTGAGTATCCTGGCCGGATCGATGGCGAGTTCTGGGACAAGGAGCGGCTGCGGGAGGCGATGCTGCCGGCGATTGAGTTCCAGAAGGCGTTCAATGTGCAGATCTATGTCGGCGAGTTCAGTGTGGCTCGGTGGGCGCCCGGAGACAGCGGATACAACTACCTGCAGGATGTGATCGATCTGTTCGAGGGGTACGGATGGGACTGGTCCTATCATGCGTTTCGGGAGTGGGATGGCTGGAGCGTGGAGCACGGACCGGATCGAGATGACCACAGTGTGGCGAGGACGCCGACCAGGCGGATGGAATTGCTGTTGGGCTGGTTTGCGAAGAACCAGCGGCGGTAGCGGTGTGGTGATGCCCTGGAGAGCAGGCGAATCGGTCGTGAGAGGCACGTCTGATGGGGGCGTTGACGGACAGATGGGCGAGAGAGTGGGGCGTTGTTGCGGGTCGCAATGATGACGTATCGGCGTGCCTGGGGGCATGCGTCCTTGGTGCCGGATGCGAGGTTGATGGTCGTTATAGATCCCCCGAGGATGGGATGGGCAGGGGGGCTGTCCAGGGCTTTGATCGCGTCGGATTCGCGGTACGTATGTGGCCGGTCCGGCCTGTCTGGAAGGGCGTGAGAGCGGGGCGAATCGGCGATGAGATTGCGGGGCAGGGATGTGCGAGAATCCCGGCGAGGAGGGGACTACTGGGACACCCGTGACGACGGGAACCCAGGGAGAAGATGCCGGATGAAGAAGGATGGCGATTCGATGGCGGCGATGAGCGATTCATGAGGGAGAATGGCGGACGGAGAACGGCTGTTGAGGCACGGAGTTCTGACGCGGAGGATGGGAATGGTAATACAAGGTATCCCAATTTCGGCACTGCGGTTGGGAGTATAAGGCCGCGGGGATAGTACTTCGACACGGAGTAATTTGCGGCACGGAATGATGGGGCCGCGGCTTCTGATGAATGCCGGCCGCTGATTGGTATTTGGCCGCTGCGGCGGCTGTCTTCTGATTCATGTGCGGCCGGGTATGCGTAAAAAGGCCGCCGAGATACTACTTCGGCGCGGAGTCAATGAGCGGCGGCCTTCAGTGATCGGGTTCGGCGTGTTGGAAGGGTTGTGAGGGAATCCCCTTGTGACACCCCCCGCCCTGGGGGTGTTGTGGCGGTGGTGGGGGGAGTTGCCCTGGATTGTGGGACGGATAGATTGTGCGGGAGTGAAGCCGGTGGCGAGGTGAGTTCGTGGATGCTGGGAAGAAGGCTATCGTGGTCGAGGATGGGCCGGCGGTGTTGATGACCGGTAGATTGGCCAGCGAGGTTATGGCGATCGAGACGGGGCCGGTCGCGTGGGTGAAGATGGCCGGTGAGGACGGGATCTTGTTGTTGTCATGGAGGACGATGCGTCGGCGTGATCGAGTGGATCTCGGGTGTTGCACGTTCGGCGTGTTGGAAGGGTTGTGGGGAGAAACCCCTTGTGGTCCCCCCGCCCTGAAGGCGGTTTGTGGGGACTTGACTGGGTGCTATGGCAGGATGTTGTCGGTGGCATGGAGGATGATGTGCTCGGTGTATCGACGGGCGAGCTGTTGGTTGTCGGGTTCGACGTGTTGGACGTGTTGTGGGGAAGAATCCCCTTGTGGTCCCCCCGCCCTGCGGGCGTTGTGGTGGGTGGATTCTGCGGGAATGAGGACTGTTGGAGGAGTGAGTCCGTGGCGGCTGAGCAGGAGGCTGTCGCGATGAAGAAGAGGACGGTGGTGTTGGTGAACATTGTCGGTGAGGACGGATGTTGTCGTT
>DATIKY010000361.1:0-2163 GCA_035476995.1 Sedimentisphaerales bacterium
CGATTCTCTTGCCGAATCTGAACCTCACCTGTGGTGAGATTTACGAATCGGCTCCTCGGTTACGAATCCACGCCTCTTTCCCGATGAAAACTGCACATTCGCAAGACTTGACGGAGTGCCTTATGCAACTGGAGGGTCAATTTGAAGACGCCCAGGCAAAGTCCCCCGATCCCGCCGCCGATGCCGATCACGAGCAGGATCACCATGATCGCGATGCTGATTCCGACGCTGAGCCGCCCGCCGCGGGCCCACTGGTTTCGCGTCAGCCGCCACCGCAGCCACAGAATCGTTCGGATCTGGCTCCAGTGCATTCACCCCTCCAGCCAGCTCAGGGTCTGCCGCTCGACCTGGCCGAGCCCGACAGTCTGGATGAACCGATCCTCCAGCGAGCCGCTCTGGCGGATCTCCTCCATCGTGCCCTGGTAGACGAGCTTGCCCTGGGCGATGATCCCGACGGCCGAGCAGAGCCTCTCCACGATCTCCAGGACGTGGGAAGTCAGGAACACCGTGGCCCCCCGCTGCACACAACGACTGAGCATGTCCCGCAGCACGCGCGACGCCACCGCGTCGACGCCCTCGAACGGCTCGTCGAGAAACAGGACGTCGGGATTGGCGATCAATGCCGCCGCCAGGGCGAGCTTCTTCTTCATGCCGTGCGAATACTCCATGGTGAGCTTGCGTTCCTCGCCGGCCAGGCCCATCATCGCCAGGAGTTCCCCGCAGCGGTCGCGGACGGTCGGCAACGGCAGCCGGTACATCCGCCCGACGAAGGTCAGGTACTCCCGGCCGGTCAGGTTGTCGAACAGACCAAGCTGCTCGGGCACGACTCCGACTCGCCTCTTGATCTCGCGGGCCCCGTTGCCGTCGGACAGGTCCTGATCGAGGATTCGCATCACGCCGCCGCTGGGGGCCAGGAGGCCTGTCAGCATTTTGATCGTCGTCGATTTGCCCGCTCCGTTGGGACCGAGGAACCCGTAAAATGTCCCTTTCTCGACGCGCAGATCAAGATCATCCACGGCGACCACCTCGCCGAAACGCCGACTCAATCCTCTCGTCTCAATCGCAAGTGTCATAGGGACATAGTGTAATCGGGCAGGATCTCGTTGCCAACAGGCAACTTCAGGGCGGAGAACGCAGAAATTCGAAACCCACGTCCCATAACCCAAACTGCGGTCCGCCCGGCCGCAACACTGGTGTTTTCGGGCCTTTCCGGCCGATAGATACACCGTATGGGTACTCGGTTCACGCATATGCAATCGGATGATGCAACGCAGGAGACGACCTCCGTGCCTGTGCCCAGATCGCCGGGCACTCGCCAGCGAACCAAGCCGTGCCCGTTCTGCGCCGAGACGATCCGCTTCGCGGCGATCAAATGCCGCTACTGCGGCGAGTTCCTCGCCGGGGACCGGCGCCAGGCCCTTGGGAAGCTTCGCGCCGGCCCGGGCGAATCCGCAGGCGATTCGCAAACGCAAGACACGCCGGCAGAGGAGGATGAGAGCGATCTGCTCTGGTCCGGCCGGCCCAGCATATTCACTCTGGCGGGCGCGGCGGTCCGAACCACGTTCCTGGTGGCCCTGTGCGGCGCAGCGTATCACTACCCGCTGGCCTTGTTCGTGATGCGCATCCCCAAGCCGAATGTGCCGGCGGCGCAGTGGGCGACGGTCGAAGGCTGGGTGGATCTCGCGGCCCTGGGACTGGCGGTCGTTGCCCTGATGGTCCTGGCCTGGAAGATCGCCTCGCTCAAAAGCACTCATTACGAAGTGACGGCCGATCGGGTGGAGTGGTCCCGCGGCATCTTCGACCGCCAGGTGGACAACATCGACATGTTCCGCGTGGTCGACCTGAAGCTCCGCCGCTCGCTCATCGAGTGTCTGCTCGGGATCGGAACGGTCGTCCTGATCACCAACGACAAGACCGACCCCGAGTTCGAGTTCGTCAACGTCCGCCGGTGCCGGCACCTGTACGACATACTCAAGGAACTCAGTCTCAAGGCCGACAAGAAGAGGAACGTCCTGCATATCGACTAGTGTAGTGTTTGATAAATAGTTGCAATTATATGATTTATATTGCGTCTTCCTTGGTAACAGGAAAGGATGGACGCAATGCGTGTAGCTGCGACGATCACGATTACGGACGAACAGCGTGTGACCCTGCAACGGTGGG
>DATIKY010000362.1:0-24322 GCA_035476995.1 Sedimentisphaerales bacterium
AACTGCGTGAGGAAACCGCCGCATGGGAGAAGAGCCGTGACGGGGCCGAGGTGAAAGTGAACTGGCAGTTCACCACGGCAGACGCCAGGACAAAGCTGAAACGTCTCTATCCATCAATGGATGGGTAATGGAGCACTAGGGAGGCAAGCCCATGCGGATCAGGAGATTGCTGCTGATCGAGATCGCGACGATGCTAGGGGCGTGGAGTCTGGAGGATCGCGTGGTCGCTTCTTCAGCGAACTTGCTGACGATGAAGAACGAATTCCTGACGGTCGAGTTCGACACGCAGACCCTGTCATTCTCGCTGACGGCGCGCGATTCCGGCCTGACGTTCGTGGAGCGAGGGACTCTGGCGAACACGGAGGGGAACGTCGGTTTTCTTTCCGTCCTGCATCCGACGTGGGGCGCTGGCGAGACGATTCAGATCGACTACAGGGGCGGCAGCCTCGATCGCCTGATGCTTTTTCCCGGGCTGCCTTTCCTGGTCCTGGACGGCCAACTTGCCGGGGACTCCGACGCCACAGTGACCCGCATCGATCCTCTGAGCATCGTCCTGGACCTGAAGACAGAGGCCGATGAACTGCGTGCCCTGGGCACCGCAGGACTGACCGGCGTCGCCCGCCAATCGAACCTTGGGAGCTACTCGTTCCTGGCCGTGACCGATCCTCAGAGCCGCGCCGGTTTCGTCGGCGGTTGGGTCACACACAACTATGGCAGCGGCCTTCTGTTCTCCGACGTTAAGAACGGCAAGGTCGTCGTCGAAACGCGACTCGACTACGGAAGATTCTTGCTCAAAGCCGGCAAAGTGGTGGACTCCGAGACGCTGATCGTCGGCTACTTCGCCGACGCCCGCCTGGGCCTGGAGGCCTACGCCAAGGCGGTCGCCCGACACCATCGCATCAAGCTGCCGCCGCAACCGACGGTCTATTGTACGTGGTACCACGCTGGGGCATCGAACGAGCGGGAGCTGGTGGTCGGCGCGGAGTTTGCGAAGAAGCACTTCATGCCGTTCGGATTCTCCGTGATCCAGATCGACGATGGCTGGCAGGCCGGGGTGAAAGGCAACGGCCCCCGACGGGACTTCACCACGCATCGGGCCGATGGTCCCTATCGCTCCGGCATGGCGCAGACGGCGGCAAAAATCAGCGAGTTGGGCCTGACGCCGGGGATCTGGTTCATGCCCTTTGCCGGCACGTCGAACGATCCGGCGTTCGCCGACAAGCAGGATCTGTTCGCGACCCAAGACGGCAAACCGTTCGAGGTCCACTGGGGCGGAACCTGCCTTGATGTCACGAACCCCAGGACACAGGAGTACGTGCAATCCACTACCGGTCGCATCGCTCGCGACTGGGGTTATAAGTACTTGAAACTGGACGGACTCTGGACGGGCATGGCCGTCGACATTCTTTACGTCAACACCGGTTTCAAAGACGATCGGTTCGGCGAGACCACGCTGCACGATCCCGAGAAAACACATGTCGAAGCGTATCGCGATGGCCTGGAATTGGTTCGCACAGCGGTCGGAAACGAGGTGTTCCTCCTGGGCTGCAACGTGGCGCAGAACATGCGAACGCTGGGAGCCTCGTTCGGCCTGCTCGACGCGATGCGGATCGGGCCGGACAACGGCCGCAAGTGGGCGGACATGCGCCGCGGGCCCTTCAGCGGCAGCAACCTGTACTTTCTCCACGGTCGCGTCTGGTACAACGACCCGGACCCGGTCTACGTCACCGACAGCGTGCCGATCGAGCACGCCCGGGCCCTGGTCTCGTGGGTCGCCCTGACGGGACAATTGAACGCCAGCAGCGAGGACTACAAGGCCCTGTCGCCCGAACGGATACACCTGCTGCAGCGGTCGATGCCAGCCCACGGCCTCAAGCCGCGTCCGGTGGACCTGTTCGAAGAGAAGACCGCGAGGATATGGCTCCTGATCGACGACCGGCGAGAGCCCAGGCGGGATGTGATCGGCCTGTTCAACTGGGAGGAAAAAGAGCAGACTCACATCTCCTGTTCAGCCGAGAGAATCGGCCTGCCTCGCGCCGACCGCTACGTGGGATTCGACTACTGGGCCGACGAGTTCATCGGCCCATTTGACAACCGGTTGGAGAGCGACCTTCCGCCCGCAAGCTGCCGGATTCTCGCGGTCCGCCCGGTTTCCGCGCAGCCCCAGGTGATCGGCACCTCCCGGCACATCACTCAGGGCATCCTCGATCTCCTCGAAGAGAACTGGGACAGTGGTACGCGGACGCTCCGTGGAATCAGTCGTATAGTTGCGGACGACCCGTACGAGCTGCGGATTGCGACGATGGGACATGAGAGTCCCTGGCGGGTGACGGCGGTGGTCGTATCCAAAGAGGACTCCGATGCCGGCGCTGCAATCGAGCTTGTCAGTCAGGACGCCTGGCGAGTCAGGGTCCGCATCGACTCGGGTACGGGCCGGGATATCCGCTGGTCCATCGGGTTTGCCTCCGATGAAGCGGTTGTCCATCGAGAGTAACCCGCTATCTGAGTAAGGTACGGTGGCTTGACAGGGCGGCAGGTTTGTCCTATTTTGTTCACGAGATCGCGCTATCAAATCGACAGGATTGCGTAAGGGTGGGTGTCTCACAATCCATTCGGTCCTGTCGGAGTGACGATGTGCCGGAGTAAGCCGTGAGGGGCAAGAGAACATGAAGATTGGAATGATTGGCGTTGTGGCGGCGGGGATTCTCCTTGTGGGATGCGCCAGTTCACACATGCCCATGGGGACGCAGATCGTGGGCGGTGGGCTCATGGTGGATTGGACTGCGCCGGCAAACGGAACCGTGATTCTGGCGGAGGCGGTCTCCGGCAAGATCGTCCGAACCGAGTCCGTAAACGAGGGAGGCGTATTCGAGTTCGAGCCCACAACCAACTCCAATGCCGAGATGCTTAACGGCATGTTCGGCGGCGTGAAGACCAGTGACGACCAGATTCTGGCGCCGCTGCCGAAGAACTCGCGTTTCGTGCTGTACTTCCTGCCTGCCGTCGATTCCGAGCAATAGACTGCCCTACTGTGGTGGGTGAAATGCGACTCAGTTCACCCGGTGGGCGAAGATGTGTTGCCAATCGAGTTCAACGCCCATTCCCGGGGTCTGGGGGATTGGGATATAGCCCTGTTCGTCGAGGATGGGTTCCGGCGTCGTTCGGCTGGGGTGGATGCGAGTCGTCCGTGAGAGCGAGGAGAGCTCCACGTACCGGATAAGGGATTCGGAGGTGGCCGCGATCAGTTGGTGATGCGGATAGGCGTCAGGACCGACGTCGTGGAGTTCCAGCGGCGCGCCGAGGGATTCGCAGGCGTGAGCCATTTCGAGGCAGGGGGTGAAACCGCCGCAATGGACATCGATCTGGCCGATGTCGCAGGCCTTGGAGGCGAGCCAGGCGACTCGACCCAGATAGGAATCACCCGTGTTTTTCGCAGCGCAGACCGGCGTCTTGATTTGGGAGGTCAGCGCGATGTAACGTTCCCGCCAGGCTTCGGTTTCCGGCATAGGAGATTCATACCACTCGTACCGAAGACTGTCCAGGAGCCTGCCGACGCGCAACGCTTCGTCGAACGTATACGTTCCTCCGTTGTCGGCCATGCAGGCGAAGTCAGGACCGACCGCATCGCGAACCGCTTGATAGACAGCCATGTCGCGGTCGGGAAGCCCTCCGCCCGACTCACCCTCAGCCCTTACGCCGGGAGTGAAGTGAGGACGAATCTTGCACCCGTGGACGCCCGCCTCCTGGCAGGACCGTGCGTATTGGGCATATTCCGAAGGATCGCCGAGATTGAAGTCCGTCGTCGCATAGGCTTTGACCGTCTGGCGCTGCGTACCCAGCAGCGCATGCACCGGCTTGTTCTCCACCCTCCCCAAGAGATCCCAGAGGGCAATATCGACCGCCCCGAGGGCGCCGAGGGGCAGACCGCTTTCATAGAGTTCCCGCCAGAGGTCGCTGGGCAAATGGATCTGCCGTCCCAAGAGTCGCCCACGGAGATCACCGGCCGTCTCGGCATCCGGCACCGCCCACCCCTCGACATCGGCCCATCCGTGAATCCCCGGCTTGGCGGTGATTCGGATCGCGCAACGCAGGTCGGGTCCGTTGGAGGGACTGCGTAGACCCGTCTGGTACACAAACCACTCGATCCCGGAGATCGTGATCGAATCGGGAACGCGCAACAAGACGAGACCTCGGGCCCTCGCCCGTCGGCTCGTGGCGACCGCAAGCACGGTCATCTTCAGAAACGATCTTCGATCCATAGGCACCCCAATGCCTCCTGCCAATAGGATAACAAAACGGCACGAGAAAGGCAATGACCGTGTGATCCGCCAGGGGGGGACGCCTTTCGAACGTCCTGGCCCCCGAGGAACCGGGTGAGGAAGACCTGGGGCCTGGAATATGTGGTTTGTATCGCTCCAATGTGCCGATAAGATACCGACGGAAGTCGTACGGCGTGGATGCGTACGCCGTGGAATGGATTGGACAGCGATGAAGGAGACAGAAAGATGATCGCCAGGATACGGGAGATTCTCGGAAGCGATGCGGACAAGATGTTGAATCACGAGTGCAAGACCATCCCCAGGGAGATGCTGCATCTGCCGGGGCCGACCTTCGTTGACGATGTGTTCGCCGCCACGGACAGGTCCCCCCGCGTCCTGCGGAATCTGCAATCGATTCTCGGTCATGGCCGGCTGGCCGGCACCGGGTATATGTCGATTCTGCCGGTCGACCAGGGCATCGAGCACTCCGGAGGCGCTTCCTTTGCTCCGAACCCGATCTACTTCGACCCGGAAAACATCGTGAAACTCGCGGTCGAGGGCGGCTGCAACGCCGTAGCCTCCACGCTGGGCGTTCTGGGCGCGGTCTCGCGGAAGTACGCGCACAAGATCCCGTTCATTGTCAAGATCAACCACAACGAACTGCTGAGCTATCCGAACACGCACGATCAGCGGCTCTTCGGCTCGGTGGACCAGGCGTTCGATATGGGGGCCGCCGCCGTCGGGGCGACCATCTACTTCGGCTCGGACGAGTCCCGGCGACAGATCGAAGAGATCTCCGCCTCGTTCGAGCGGGCGCACGAACTGGGAATGGCGACCGTGCTCTGGGCGTACCTGCGGAACGAGGGGTTCGTCAAGGACGGCGTCAACTATGAGACGTCCGCCGACCTGACCGGCCAGGCCAATCACCTGGCGGTGACGGTCGAAGCGGACATCGTCAAACAGAAACAGCCGACCAACAACGGCGGCTACAAGACCGTCGGATTCGGCAAGACGCACTCGGATGTCTACAACAAGCTCACGTCCGACCATCCGATCGATCTGACGCGATACCAGGTGGTGAACTGCTATATGGGCCGGGCGCCGCTGATCAACTCCGGCGGCGCCGCGGGCAAGAACGACATGCGGGAGGCGATCCTGACGGCCGTGATCAACAAACGGGCCGGCGGCGCCGGTCTGATCACCGGGCGAAAGGCCTTCCAGAGGCCCATGCAGGAAGGCGTGGAACTGTTCCACGCGGTCCAGGACGTGTATCTGGACAAGGACGTCACCATCGCATAGGACGCAATCCGGATTGGTGGTTATTGACGCTGGACCGGTCGGAATCCCTGCGGCGGCAGGATTTCGTCTCAGGCATCCGACAACGGCTGTTCCTTGGCCAGAGCAAGAGTCCGGGCGATCGCCTGGGCGGATCGATTCAGAGCCTCCTGCTCGTCGGGCGAGAGCTGTGCGTCGATGATTCGCACCACGCCGTGCTCCCCGACGACGCAGGGAACGCTAAGACAGACGTCGCGGATGCCGTACTCGCCCTGGAGCAGGGTCGAGATGGTCAGCACGCTGTTCTCGTTTCTGAGGATCGCCCCGGAAATCCGGACCAGCGAGAGCCCGATGCCGTAGTATGTCGAACCTTTATAGTCGATGATGTGGTAGGCCGAATCGCGGACCTGTTCGGCGATGTGCTTGTGGTGCTCTTCGTAGTCGCAGACCCCGCAGATCCGACAGTAGTTCTCGACGGACACACCTGCGATGTGCGAAAGGCTCCAGGCGGCGACCTCGCTGTCGCCATGCTCGCCGATGATGTAGGCGTGAATGTTGCGGGCGTCGATGCCGCAATGCCGGCTGAGCATGAACTTGAAACGGGCGGTGTCCAGCACGGTGCCCGATCCGATCACACGCTGTCGCGGCCAGCCCAGGCGTTCGAGGGCGACCTGCGTCAAGGCGTCCACCGGGTTGGTCACCATCACAACGACCGCTTCGCTCGCGGATCGCGAAATCTGGTCACAGATGGCCCCGACGATCCTGGCGTTCTTGCGGATCAGATCGGCGCGAGATTGCCCGGGGGACTGTTTGGCCCCGGCGGTGATTACGATCATGCTCGCGTCGGCGCAATCCTCGTACTCGCCGGCCTTGATCTGTACCGGCGGAATGAACGGCAGGCCGTGCGAGAGATCCATGATTTCGCCTTCGACCCGCCCTTTGTCGAGATCGATCAACGCGATCTCCTCGGCCGTCCCCGTCTGGAGAAACGCGTAAATGTAGGTCGCGCCGACGGCGCCAGCGCCGATCACCACGACTTTTCGTTCACGTCGCGCCATCTATCCACCTCGTCGCAACAATGATTGTCCGTTTGGACTCTCTGTTCTACTCTACTGGCGAACCGTACCCACGGTTCAAAATCACGATCGCAGTCTGACTTTCCCCTTGTCAGCGGAGAGAGAATCCGCTTAGATGGAAAAGGCCGCGCGGCGTGGCGGTTTCGTTGCCGCGATCCGTGCATTCCCCTTCAGATTGGAAGGGATGGGAGCAGACAATTCAGTGGAGGAAACACCATGTTCGAGACGCTGGATCGACTGATGATGGCCGGACTGGGGGCCCTGACCATGACCCGGGAACGGGCCGAGGCGATGTTCGACGAGTACGTCAACAAGGGACAGGCCGTGAGAGAGACCCGCACCGGTTTCGTCAAGGAGGTCATGGACAGCGCCGAGCGGACGCGAGCCGAACTCCAGAGGCTGGTCGCCGATCAGGTCCGCCAGACCATCGCCAACATGCACCTGGCGAGCAGGGAGGACATCGAACGTATCGAGCGGAAGATCGATCAGTTGTTGGCCAAGAACAACGGGGAGTGATCGCATTTGGGGCTCTGGGGTTTGCGGTTCACGAGCCGGCTGCACCGATTGCGCCGATACCGGCACATCGTCGCTGTGCTCATGAAGTACGGCCTGGAAGAGGTGGCGGACTCGCTGAGGTCCCGCGTGCTCGTCCGCCTGGGGGAGAAGGTCGCGCCGGTGCGAATCAAGCGGATGGCCGAGGGCCGCAGCCGGGCGGAGCGGTTCCGTTTCGCGCTCGAGGAGATGGGTCCTACGTTCATCAAGTTCGGGCAACTGCTCAGCACCCGTCCCGACACCATTCCAATCGAGTACGTCCAGGAACTCGAACGTCTCCAGGATCAGGTCAAGCCCGAGTCCCCCGACCGGATCAGGGCGGAGGTCCAGCGGCAGTTGGGGGGCAACCTGGACGAGATCTTCGTGTCCTTCGATCCCGCGCCGTTGGCGGCCGGGAGCATCGCTCAAGTGCATCGCGCCACGACGCGGGAAGGCGATTCGGTGGTCGTGAAGGTCCGTCGGCCCGGGATCGTCGAGGTCATCCAGACCGAATGTGAGATGCTCGAGGATCTGGCGGGCATCCTCAAGGTGACGTTGTTTCAGCATGAAACGATCGATCCCCGACAGATGGTGCGTGAATTCGCCCAGGCAGTCTCCCGTGAGACCGATCTCGACAACGAGCGTCGCAACCAGTTGCGGTTCATCCGGAGCTTCGCCGGGGATCCGACGGTCCATGTGCCGCGGGTCTTCGAGAAGTACTGCACGGCCGCAGTCCTGACCATGGAATACATCGACGGAATCCGACCGGGCACCCCGGAGGTTCTTCGAGAGCACGGACTCGATCCCAAACGCATCGCCCGTCGCGGCGCGGATTTCGTCCTCCGGCAGATCTTCGAATTGGGCTTCTTCCACGCGGACCCGCATCCGGGGAACTTCTTCCTCCTGCCCGGCGACGTGCTGGCCCCGATCGATTTCGGACAGGTCGCCAGGCTGTCCACCCAGGACCGAAAGCTGTTCAACGAGATCGTCCTGGCGATCGTCGAGAACGAGCCGGCGCGGGTTGTGCGGGCCCTGGACCGCCAGGACATGATCCATGAGATGACGGACATGGCCAGACTGTCCGCCAGCATGGAGCAACTCATCGAGACCTATCGCGACCTGCCCGTGCGAAGCATTCCTTTCGCTGCGGCGGTGACGCAGACGTTCGATCTGTTTCGTTCTCATTTCGTCCGCCCGCCGGCTCAGTTCACGCTCATGCTCAAGACCATGGCCACGATCGAGACGTTCGCCAAGTCCCTGGACCCCGATTTCAATCTGATCGAGGTTCTGACGCCCTATGCCCGACGGGCGGCCCTTCGGGATGTCGAGCCCAAACGGCTGCTCCATCACGCGCGTCAGGCGATCCTCGACGCGGGCGACCTCGCATCGAGGCTGCCGGAGGACGTCAACGTTATTCTGAGCAAGTTCCGCCAGGGCAAGTTCCAGGTTCGCGTGCAGCACGAGCACCTGGAGACTCTGAACAAGACGCTCGACAAGAGCTCCAACCGCATCAGTTTCGCTCTGATCATCGCGGCGCTGCTGATCGGATCGAGCATGCTGGTCGCCCAGGCGAACCTGCAGGAGGTGGGCGTGTTCGGCTACTTCATTGCCGCTGTCTTCGGCGTGTGGCTGCTCATTTCGATCATCCGCGGAGGAAAACTGTAACTAACGTTGCGCAGGCTGCAGAAAGGCATATCCATGGGAATTCACAGATCCAATTGCGCGATCATGGCGGGTATTCTCCTACTGGTTTCGCTGCCGACCGCGGCACAGGACAAGCAACGTCCGCCGATGGGGCCGTTGGTCGTTTGTCCACAGAACCCCCGGTACTTCCAGAACAGCGCCACCGGCGACGTCGTTTACCTGACCGGCTCGCACACGTGGGCGAATCTCGCGAACTTCGGGCCGTCGGACCCGCCGGCTCCATTCGATTCCCAGGCCTACATCCATTGGATGGGCGGGCTTGGGCACAACTTCATGAGGCTCTGGACATGGGAGTTGGTCTGTTGGGACACCAAGGCCAACGGGGAGGGCAAACGCCATACGTCCGCTCCGCACCCCTACGTGAGGACCGGACCGGGGATGGCCCTGGACGGCAAGCTGAAGTTCGATTTGACGAAGTCTTTGCCGAGCCCCGATGTGGCGTCGAGCAAGTATTGCCTGGCCGATCCGGGCAGTCAGTATCTGGTCTTCAAGCCGGCCGACGCAGGCGATTCGGTCGAGGTGAAAGCGGAGCCGGGGACTTATCGATACGAATGGTTTGACCCGGTCGGCGGCAGCCAAGTTTCGTGCGGAACGAGCTGCGTCGGCGAGAAGGAGGCTCGGTTCCCGTGCCCTGTCCAGGGCGATGCCGTGCTGTTCCTGGACCGCATCGTGTTTCCGGCGGCCGATTGGCGGAGGTCTTCGCCGGAGTCTCAAGGACTCGATTCGAGCCAACTTGAAGCGGCTGCGGATTATCTCCGGCAGAACTCCGGTTCGGATGGCGTCAACCAGCTTGTGATCGTCCGAAACGGACGCATGGTCTGGAAAGGGGCGGAGATCGACAAGGTGCATGGCGTCTGGTCGATGACGAAGTCCTTCACCAGTACGGTGCTCGGCCTGCTCATCGATGACGGCAAAGCCACGCTCGACACGCTCGCCCGGGACCACCTGCCTGCGATGGCCGCCGCCTATCCCGATGTGACGCTGCGGCACTTGACCACGATGACCAGCGGCTATCGGGCCATACGCGATGAGCCTCGCGGCAGTTATCGGCATGGGCCCAGTCCCGCCCCGTTCGACCCGTGCAGCGCGCCGCTGTTTGCGCCGGGCTCGCAGTACGCCTACTGGGATTCGGCGATGAATCAGTTTGGGCACATCCTGACCCGCATCGCGGACGAGCCCATGAAGGACCTTTTCAAACGCAGAATCGCCGACCCGATCGGCATGGATCCGAGCGAATGGAATTGGGGCGATTTCGGCAAGATCGACGGGATGACGATCAACGGTGGTTCGGGCAACTCGAACAAACACATCTTCATCCCGGCCCGTCAGATCGCCCGCCTGGGCTATCTGTTCCTCAATCGCGGCAACTGGAACGGACGGTAGCTCATCAGCGCTGCCTGGGTGGACCAGGCGACGAAGCCTCAGGTCTCGACATCCGTTGGCCTCTGGCAGGACAGCGGCGCGGACGGACGGGGCACCTACGGGTTCAACTGGTGGGCCAACGGGCTCAAACCCGACGGCCGACGCAAGTGGCCGGGCGCCCCGGCCGGGACGTACGCGGCCAGCGGCTACAACAACAACGACATGTTCGTCATCCCCGAATGGAACATGGTGATCGTCCGCCTGGGACTTGACGAGGGCCAACGCAAGATCTCCGACGAGGTGTACTCGAACTTCATCGAGCAGGTCGGCGACGCGATCACCGATCTGCCGGGCGGCCCCCGATAGGCGACTCAGTTCGTGTAGCGAACTGTGCCGGAGTCATCCGCATCGTAGGTCCACTTCGCGATGTAGTCGCCCCCTGGGCGGGATTCGTCCTTGGTTTCCTTCAATCGTGCAGAGAGAAGGGCATCGAGGCGGGTCTGCAAGGTCGCGTGTTCAGGGTCGTTGCACAGGTTCTTGAGCTGGTACGGGTCGCTCTGGTTGTCGAAGAGCAGCCAGGGGCCGTTGAGGCCGCGCCGGCTTTGAGCAACTCTCGTCTGTTGAAGGCTTTCTGCATGTCCGGACCTCCGTCGGGGCTTTACGGCTCCCCATTCGTAAACTAAAATCACGGCTCTCAAAAACCGTGCGTCGTGCAGTCAACAATGAACCGCGAGTCGGGAATGGTAAAGCCTATGTCTTTGTCGGAATTGTTCAGGACGAGTTTCGCATGCCCATGCGGCAGAACCCATCGCATGCCAATCCGCGAACTGGTCTATGCACGTGACGTCGTGGATTCGCTGGGGGACATTCTGCGACGTTGCCTGGGCGAGGTCCGGCCGCAGCGGGTGGCGGTCGTTGCCGATGCGCGGACCTGGGAGATCTCGGGCGACAGGGCCCGAGCGGCCCTGCAGGGCGCCGGCCTGACGGCCAGTCGGGTTCTCGTTGCCGATCGGGGCCTCCGAAGCCCGATGTGCGACGACGTGACGTGTCGCGCATTGGTCGAGCAGCTTCGTCCTCTGCACGTTGACGCGGTGGTCGCGGTGGGCAGCGGAGTCATCAACGACCTGAGCAAGTGGGCGAGTTTCGAGCTGGGCATCCCCTATGTCGTCGTCGCGACGGCCGAGTCCATGAACGGTTACTCCAGCGCGAATGTGGCGCCGACGATCGCCGGTGTGAAGATGCTGATCGAGGCGAAGCCGCCCTTGGCGGTGGTCGCCGATCCGGTTGTGATCGAGGGAGCCCCGCACGAGATGACCGCCGCGGGCTTCGGGGACACGATCGCCAAGCACCAGAGCAACGGCGACTGGGCGATGAACAGCCTTCTGCTGGACGAGCACCACTGTGGCTTCTGCGCCGGGATCGCCCGCGACATCGAGCCGCTGTATCTGGATCACCCTGAACACATTCGCGATCACAGGCCGCAGGCGGTTGAGGGGCTTTTCGAGGCCCTGTTCTGGACGGGCGCCGCCATGACGCTCATGGGCACCAGCATCCCGGCCAGCGGAGGCGAACACCTCCTGAGTCATACCCTGGACATGATGGCGGAGGTGCGAGGCGAGACCCACGACCTGCACGGCCGCCAGGTCGGCGTTGGAACGGTGCTCTCCGCGGCCCTCTTCGAACGGGTACTGGCGGTCGAGAGTCCCGACGTCGGCTGCCTGCCTCCCCCTGTGGACGAAGCGTTCTGGATCGATCGATCCATCCGTCGTGGTCGCGGTGCGGGAGCAGGATCAGGCCAAGCGACCCCGGCTGGAGTTCCTGCGAGAGAGGATCAGACAGAGAGATCTCTGGGACCGGGCCAGGGCGAGGGCCGCCGCACAGGTCAAGAGCCCGCAGACGATCCGCAACTGGTTGACGCGGGCCGGCGGCGCGACGTGCGCGGCCGACATCGGCTGCTCGCGTCCGCGGATTCGCTCGGCTGTCCTGCACATGCACGAGATCCGCAAACGTCCGACGATCATCGATCTGGCCTGGTTGACGGGAGTCCTGCCGGCGGCCCTGGACGACATCGTGGACCAGTGGCTGTGCGGTTCATAAGACGTCTCTCGATTACCCGGCTCGTCATGGCTCCAGGTACGGATTTCGGTCGAGCGATTGCAGCGCCGTGAATTCATCCTCCGCGAACCGAAACAGCTTGTGCAAGCCCACGCGAATGAAGATCCCGTTGATGCTGTTGGGAACCGAGCACAGGATGAGCTGCCGGTCGTTTGCGCTGACCAGGCGTTCGAGCAGCATCAGGTTGCAGATCATCGCGGAGGACAGGATCTCCACGAGGGAGAAATCGACAATCACATCGCGGTCGAGACCCGCCCCGGCGGATCGCACCATCACCTCCAGTTCCTTGCTCGACTGCGGCTCTGCCGGCAGGGTGATCAGAAGCACCTGTTCGGACAGATTCTGGATTGCCATGATAGATTTCTCCCATCCGTAATGCCGAATTCCTCTTATGCTCCCGCATATTATCGGAAGAACGCATACATCGAAGATTGCTGCTATATAGAATGTACAGCGCTTTCGGGAAAATCCAAATGCGGCCTCCCAGGAAAATCCCTGCTTTTCGAAGCATCGGCCTATGAGGGATGCCTGACGGCCTTTGCAGGGTTGAAAAAGACCCGGTCCGCGGGTAGACTGTGAACCTGAAATGGAACGGTGGGGCGGCGTACTGTTGTCCAGCGGATGCCATGTTGAGATTCGTGACCGATCGAGAGATATACGACGAAGTCATCTGCGGGGCTGTCCCCAAGGCCACCCGCCTGCTCTGGCTGGCCACCGCGGACCTGAAGGATCTGTACGTGCACAAGCGGGGCAGGATGACGCCGTTCCTGGAGGTCTTGTCGGACCTGGTTCGCAGGAACGTCGAGGTTCGACTGCTCCATGCGAAGGAGCCGGGACCGGCGTTTCGGGCCGATTTCGACCGGTACCCGAATCTATCAAAAGGCCTGGAACGCATGCTTTGTCCCAGGGTTCATCTCAAGTGCGCGGTCGTGGATGGCGAATACGCCTACTCGGGCAGCGCCAATCTGACCGGCGCCGGCGTCGGGGCCAAGAGCGTGAACCGGCGCAACTTCGAATCGGGCATCGTGACTACCGACCCGGCGATCATCGGCCGGATCATGGAGCAGTTCGACGCGATCTGGCGGGGCTCACACTGTCCGGAATGCGACAGAAAGGAGTTCTGTGATGAGCATGCAGGGATTCTGTCCGACCGGAAAGCTAAGCACCGCCCGGGCCACTGACAGCAAGGCGAAATGTTATGGGTATGTCGATATCGAAACGACCGGATGCAGTCGATATTCGGACCTGACGGTGGTGGGCGTGGGCCGGGTGCAAGGAGAGCAGCAGCGGTGCGAGCAACTCTACGGCAGCCAGATCACCGCCGACGGGGTTCTGGCCATGCTGGACGGCGTCGACGAAATCTACACGTACAACGGCCGTCGCTTCGATCTGCCCTTCATCAGGCAAAGGTTGGGGCTCGATCTGCGGAGGCATTTCGCCCACACCGATCTGATGTACGACTGCTGGCGTAGGGATCTCAAAGGCGGTCTGAAAGTCGTCGAAGTCCGGCTCGGCATCGCCCGCGGCCTTGTCGACATGAACGGATACATGGCCGTCAAGCTCTGGTGGAACTACGTCAATGACAACGATTTGGAGGCGCTTCGAGTGCTTCTGGAGTACAACAGAGAGGATGTGATGAATCTTCACGTCCTCCGAGAGAAACTGGGCGTGGCATGAGCCACTTCAACAAGCATAGGAAGCCGACGAACATGCATGTACTGATCTATGGCGGAGGTGCGGTGGGCCTGGGGATCGCCAGTTGCCTGATCCGACCGCCGCATCGTGTTGAAATCATCGCTCGGAGCCAGACGGTCGCTGCGCTGAAGCAAGGCGGCTTGATTCGGACAGGCATCTTCGGTTGTGTTCAGACTCCGCCCGACGAGTTCTTCTGCAAGGAATCGCTCGCAGATGGGGCTCGATCGGAATTCGATTTTGTGCTCATCTGCACGAAATCGTTCGACTCGGCAGCCGCCGCCCACGACCTGGCCGAGCATGGCGACCGCATCGGATCGAGAGCCCAACTGGTCCTCTTTCAGAACGGCTGGGGCAACGCCGAAACGTTCTGCGAGCACTTCGACAGAGACCGCATCTACAATGCCCGCGTGATCACCGGTTTTCGCCGGCCCAAGCCCAACGAGGTGGAGGTCACGGTCCACGCGGATGCGATTCGCATGGGCAGCCTCTTTGCACCCGATCCCTCGGCTGTCCAACCGCTGGCCCAGGCCATTCGTGAGGGCGGAATCCCCTGCGAGGTGACCGATGCGGTCGAGAGGGACTTGTGGGCGAAGATGCTCTACAATTGTGCGTTGAACCCGCTGGGGGCGATCCTGCACGTGCCCTATGGGGCGCTGGCCGACGAGGGCTCGACCCGCCTGCTGATGGGCCAGATCGTGGGGGAGGTGTTCGCGGTCATGTCGGCCGCCGGATATCGAACGCATTGGAGGCGTCCGGAGGATTTCCTTCAGGTCTTCTACGAGAAACTGGTGCCCGATACCGCCGAGCACAAATCGTCGATGCTCCAGGACGTTTCCGCGGGCAAACGCACCGAGATCGAGGCCCTCAACGGCGCGATTCTCAAGCTGGCCGAACGGCACGGCATCGAAGTCCCGTACAATCGGGCTGTCTACAACCTCATCCGATTCGTCGAGAACAGCGCATGGCCGGCAAGAGAATAGACGAACACACCCTGGAAGTGCTCGAATTCGAGGAGATCCGGCGGACGCTCGCGTCCTACGCGGCCAGCGATTTGGGCAAAGACGCCGCCCGCGGCTTGTATCCTTCGGTGGACTTTCGTTGGGCGGCCGCCCGCATGGCGGAAACGACGGAGCTGACGAAGGTCCTGGACCGTGGCGAACGGGTGCCCATGGCGGGACTCAGAGACATTCGCCTTCTCCTGAAAGAGTTCGGCAAGAAACAGACGGTCTTCGAGCCGGTCGAACTGCTGGAGATCGCCGACACGCTGGCCGCCAGCGGCAGGCTGCGCCTGTTCCTGACGAATCTGGAGCCCGCCGAGAGCGTGCATCTGCGGGCCATGGGCGAGAAGCTCGGCGACTTCGAGACCATCGTCGAGGAGGTCCGGCGCTGCATCGGGGGCGATAAACGGGTGCGGGACGAGGCCTCCGAGAAGCTTCGGGACATCCGCCGCAGAATCGCGCAGGTGAGCGAGAACCTCCATCAGCGATTCATGAACCTGGTCGCGTCGCCGGCCCTGCGAAAGGCCATCGAGAACGACAACTACATGATGCGCCACGGGCGACCGGTCATCGCGGTCAAGTCCACCCATCGTCACGTGATCCGCGGCACCGTCCTGGACCGTTCGAACACCGGGGCGACGCTTTACGTCGAGCCCGACGAACTGGTCGAGCTCAGCAACGAGCTGGAGGACGCGGTCTTCGAGGAGAAGAAGGAGGTCGACCGCATCCTGTGGGTGCTCACCAAGATGGTGCTGGACCAGCAGGACGCCATTCTCGACAGCGTCAAGACGCTGGCCCTGGTGGACCTGACCTACGCCAAGGCCCGGTTCAGCATCGCCTACAACATGAGTCCGCCCGATCTGACGCCGGGCGCCTCGCTGCAGCTTCGAGACGCCCGCCATCCGCTGCTGCTCCAGTTGGTCAGTCGGCAGAAGGGGTGCAGCGTCTCGCAACTGGCGAACGAGGTGGTCCCCATCGACGTGCGGCTGGGCGACGATTTCGACCTGCTGCTGATCACCGGTCCCAACACCGGCGGCAAAACCGTCGTCCTCAAGACGATCGGCCTGCTGGTCGCGATGGCCCAGAGCGGTCTGCACATCCCGGCCCGCGCAGGGTCAAGGGTGTCGGTCTACCGTCAGATCTTCGCGGACATCGGCGACGAGCAGAGCATCCAGCAGAGTCTCAGCACGTTCTCCGCTCACATGCGTCAGGTGGTCAAGATCCTCGAGCGGACCCACAGCGGCACGCTGGTCCTGCTCGACGAACTCGGCGCGGGAACCGATCCCATCGAGGGAGCGGTGCTGGCGACCTCCATTCTGGACAAGTTGATGCAGCAGGGCGGCAAGGTCGTCGCGACGACGCACCTGGGCCAGCTCAAATCGTTTGCGTACAGCCAGCCTCGGGCCCAGAACGCCTCCGTCCAGTTCGACACGGAGACCCTCCAGCCGACGTACCGACTGATGATCGGCACGCCGGGAAGCAGCAATGCGATCGTGATCGCCAAACGCCTGGGAATGCCCAAAGAGGTGATCGGCCAGGCGACGGCGCTTCTGGCGACCGAGTCCGACGGGACTTCCGAACTGATCAACCAGATCCAGGCGACGCGAGATGACGCCGAGCAGAAGCGATCCGAGGCTCAGTCGATCCTCGACGAGGCCGACGCCGCGAAAGTGGAAGCGGCCGAGAGGCTCCAGCGAATCGAAGAGGAGGGCCGGCAGCTTCGCAAGCAGGTCGACCGCGAGATCGACGATTCCATGCAGACGATCCGGCGGGTGGTCGATGAGTTCGCAGCGGGGATGCACAACGCTCCGACTGTCTGGTGCGAGAAGGCGAAAACGCTCGCGGAAAAGGTGACTGCGCTGGCGTCGCGCACCGCCATGGCCCAGCGACACGCGGAATTCATCGCGGGCCTGCGAAGAGGCGACAGCGTCTTCGTCGTCCCGTTCCGTCGGGAGGGCATGGTCGAGCGGATTCGCAAGAGCCGTGGGACGATCGTGGTCCTCGTGGACAGCAAGGAGGTCGAAATCCCGTTCCGAGAGGTCGTCAAGCCCGACGTCGCGTAGGTAAGTCCGCAGGAGTCTTTTGACAACTCGGGGCGTAGGTGTCGCCCAAATCCAAAATCCGAATATCGAAATCCGAAACAAGCACGAATGACCAAAGCCCAAAATTCAAAACGGAGTTCCGAAGCGGCGCCAGCGTTTCGGGCATTTGGATTTCAGTCATTTGGATTTGTTTCGGAATTCGGATTCCGTGCTTCGAGCTTTGGCTCCGCTCCTGCTGTCAAAGAACTCGTGCTGACCTCCTTGGCACTCAGCCGATCGCCTGCGTGAGGATCGCGGCAAGCTCCTCGTCGTTGAGAGCGACGGGGTTGCCCTGCATGCTGCTGGCCTTGCGGGCCCGTTCCACCACGATCGGAAAATCCACCGTCGAGAGACCGTGCTTGCGCAGTCCCGGCAGGCCAAGAGCCAGGCACAACTCGCCCACCCACGTCACGCCATCCGATGCGTCGGCGGTGTCCTTGCCGGTGACGATACGGCCGATCTCGTCGAAACGAGCCAGCGTGGAGGCTGTTTCCTCGTCCGGATTCTCGCCGCGGTTTCGAAGGGCCTGCACGTTGGCCTGCATGACGAAGGGCAGCAGCCTGCCGCAGATCACGCCATGCGGGGCGCTGGTCATGCCTCCCAAAGGCCCGGCGAACCCGTGCACCGCCCCGAGCTTGGCGTTGGCCAGGGCCAGGCCGCCCAAAAGGCTCGCCAGCGACATATCCTCGCGGGCCTGGGCGTTGGAGCCGTCCTCGAATGCCTGTCGCAGCGATCGGGCTGCCCGCCGCATGCCTTCGCGGCAGAACCCGTCCGTGAGAGGGTTGGCTTTGTTGGAGACGAAGGCTTCAATCAACTGGGTCAGGGCATCCAGGCCGGTGCTGGCCGTCAATCCCGGCGACATCGAGTGCGTCAGGAGCGGATCGACGATCGCTTGGCGAGGGAGCATCAGGGGGCTGCGGATGCTCACCTTCACCTGCTGCTCCGGCACGCCGAGCACGGCGTTGTAGGTGACTTCCGCTCCAGTGCCCGCGGTCGTGGGGACCGCCAGCAGGGGGGCGGCCGGCTCCCTCAGGGGCTCGCCCTTGCCGACCACCTCCAGGTACTCGGGCAGCTCGCCCTCGTTCTTGAGCATCGCGGAGGCGACCTTGCCGATGTCCAGAACGCTGCCGCCCCCAATGGCCAGCACCACATCGGCCTTTGCCTCACGGGCCGCGACGACGGCCGCCTGGGCCATTTCCGTTGTGGGTTCGCCGGCCACGTTGAAGATCGTGACGGCAACGCCCCGGCCGGCGATGGCATCGAGCACCGCGGCCGGACGGTCCGCTTTGCTGCCGATCACGACGAAGGCGCGTTTTCCGTATCCGGCGACGAGACGGGGAGTCTGTTCGGCGGCTCCGGGTCCGAACACGATCCTGCGGGCGGTGGAGAATTCGAACTTCATGGCACCCTATACGGTCAAATAGTCCCAGCCGTCCTGGCCGGGGAAGACACTGTCGTATTTCACGCTCGTGCGGGGCTCGGCCATCATGCGTTCCACCGTGTCCCGCCATTTCTGATAGTGCGTCGTTTCCTTGTGCCGGGCCGGGTCGTTCGGCGTGCGGTAGACTTCCACGAGGACGAATCGCGCCGGATCGTCCTGCTGCTGGATCACGTCGAACCGGGCGATCCCCATTTCGCGGACGCTCTCCTGGGCGTTCTCGACGCTCGCGGCGCGAAACGCCTCAACCTGGTCGGGCTTGACATGGACGAACACATGGACCACCAACATAGCTCTCTCCTTAGCGGCGGCACTCTTTTGGTCGGCAGTCTAGCACGACCGGCGCTGGAACGCAACCCAGTCTTGGGGGGGGGAATATGCCTTTTCGGATTGCGAAGCCCCATCGCGTACGTCATTGACAAACGCGAGTATTTCGGCTATGAGAAATGTGGCCGATGGCGGCGCTTGTGCGCGCGTCCGAACGACGGAATGGTTGGCAACCGAAAGGCAGAAGCACGGATGGCGATTCTGGCTGGGATAGACGAGGCGGGCTTCGGGCCGCTTCTCGGACCGCTGGTGGTGTCGTCCGCGGCGTTCGCGGTCGAGCCGGCCCTGCTTGATGCGGACCTCTGGCAGACGCTCGCCAAGAGCGTAGGCAAGTGCCGCAAGCGTCTGGCCGGCCGGCTGCTGATCGCCGACAGCAAGAAGGCCTTCGACCGGGAAGAGGGCATGGGCCATCTGGAGCGGACGTCCCTGGTCGCATTGGACTGCATGGGCAAGAGACCGTCGGACCTGACGGGCCTGTTGACGGCGCTGTGCCCGGATTGTCTGCCCCGGCTGGCGGAATACGCATGGTATCAGGACCTGCACGAATGCCGACTGGCGGCCGGTTCGAGCGATCAGCGGATCGCGGCGAGGGTCTTTTCGGAGGATTTGAAGGCTCATGGAGCGTCGCTGTCGCACATGCGGACCTGCTGTCTGGATGTCGCTCATTTCAATCGAATGGTCAACCGCGTGCGAAACAAGGCTCAGGTCCTGTTCATCGTGGCGACGCAGTTGATCCAGGATCTGCTGACGGCGTTCCCCCGCGAGAACATCCACATCCAAATCGACCGGCAGGGCGGGCGGACCCATTACCGCGAGAATCTGCTGCGAAGCTTCCCCGATCTGGAGCTTGCGGTTCTGGAGGAAGGCGAGGAACGCAGCGCCTATGAGTTGCGAGGCGGGACCCGGATCGTGCGTTTGACGTTCGAAGTCAAAGCCGACGACCGCTACCTGCCGGTCTCGCTGGCCTCGATGATCAGCAAGTACCTCCGCGAGCTGCTCATGGACCGGATGAACCTGTATTTCTTGAGACTCGACGCCGGTCTGAAGCCCACGGCGGGGTACTGGCAGGATGGCCGGCGGTTTGTGCACGAACTGCGGACGAGATTGCCTCATGTGGAGATCGACGACGAGCGATTGATCCGATGCCGATGAAACGACAACTTTCCATAATCAACAGAATCCAGGGGTCTATGGCGCACGACCACAAAGAACAGAACTGGCTGAACACGGTCGCGTTGTCGATCATCGCCGTGGTGGCTCTGGCGGCGGCGCTGATCTACACTCGGGTCGTGATGATTCCGTTCGTCGTGGCGCTGTTCATCGTGGCGCTGGTGTCTCCGATCGAGGATTTTCAGGTCAAGTGGCTGCGACTTCCGCGTTTCATCGCCATTGTGGTCACCCTCCTGGTGGTCATGGCGGTGCTGGCGCTGGTCTTTCTTCTGATTGCGCAGGCGATTACGACCATCGTCTTGACGGCCGGCGAGTACAGCGCCAGCTTCGAGAACATGGCCAACAAGTTCATCGAGACCATCGAGTACATCTATCCGAAGGAAGAGCCGCCGCCTGTCGCGGCGCCGAACGACACGGGACCGGTGCCGACGCCGGCGGCGCCCAACACGGTCGAACCGGTCCCGGTGAAGCCGGGGCCGCTCGTGCTCTATCCGATGGTCGACGAGGCCTATCGAGTGGCCACTCTGGAAGCGGAATCGTCGACGGCTTCCGTCGTGGACGAGGTCAACGAGCCCAACACGCCGGCGGCCATCGAACAAAGACTCCCCAAGAAGACGCCGCGGATCGACACCCAGCAGATCGTCAAAGACCTCAAGAATTACATCTTCAATATTGTCACGAATGGATTCGGAACGATCCTGGGACTGATATCGAGCATGCTCTTCGTGATCATCTTCGTGCTCTTTCTGCTCATGGGACGCAATCCCTACACGACCCATTCCCAGGTCTATTCGGAGGTGGTCGGCAAAATCCGCAAATACGTGGGCATCAAGATCGTGATTTCCGCCATCACCGGCATTCTGGTCTGGGTGACCCTGACGCTCATCGGACTCAAGCTGGCCGCGGTCTTCGGAATCTTGGCGTTCCTGCTCAATTTCATCCCGTCCATCGGTTCGATCATCGTGACATTCCTGCCCCTGCCGATCGCGGTGGCGCAGTTCCAGTCGTCGCCATGGCTGATCGTGCTGGTGGTGGCCATTCCCGGTGCGATTCAGAACATCCTGGGGAACATCATCGAGCCCAAGCTTCAGGGCGAAGGGTTGAACCTGCACCCGGTCACGATTCTTCTGGCTCTGTCGTTCTGGGGGCTCCTCTGGGGCATCGTGGGAATGTTCCTGGCGGCGCCCATCACCGCGGCCATCCGCATCATGTTGATGCAATTCGACATGTTCCGGCCGATCGCCGGACTCATGGCCGGCGATTTCACGGAGTCGCCGCCTTCAACTCCTCGTGAAGAAACCCGATCTGACGATCCTCCTCCCGAATGATCCGGTCGAGCATCTGTTGGCAGGCTGGATCGCGGGCGAAGTCTTTGAGGCCGTGGTAGAAGATGATCACTTCGTTGGCCCGGCGGATGGCGTCCTTGAGTATCTGACGTCTGTTCTCCCGGCCGGTCAGCCGAAGCGGCGCTTCCACCTTGGTGCTGGACCCGGCCAGACCTGACATCACCTGGGGGTTGGAGAGCACGTAGTTGTCCGGATCGAAGGTGCCGAATTCGCCGGTCTTTTCGGAAAACCGCCTCCGCATGCGAGCCCAGATCTTCTCGTGCTTGGCCTTCCACGTGGCCAGACGGTAGTAGATGTCGCGGAGGCTCGCGTCGTCGAACAATTCGGCGGTCTTGAGGTAGAACTTGGCCCCTTTGTGCTCCACCTGCTCGGCGATCTGAAGAATCTCAAAGACGTTGAACTTTGTTTCCACGCCGCGTTCTCTCGATTCACTTCCCACCGATTGAGTCCGGGAAACCACCCTGAAGCGAGATCCGCTCCAGAGGGCAGCGCCGACCGCCAGGATGCCCGGACATTGTAAACCATTATAGCTGCTGGGGATAACCAGACGAAAAGGAATCTGCGTTTTTCGAAGAAAAATGCGTTTTCGGGGTCGCCAAGCGTACGTCCCCGTTCGTCCGTGTACGGGATTGGTCGTCTGAAACACAAGAAGAACGCAAGAAATCTTCTCGGTCGTCCGTGCCCGTCTTGGCCATCTTCTGAGACGACTCGACGGACAAGCTCGGCAGGGCGGCAACCGCCGCAGACTCCTGCCCTCGAAGCGTGTGCGAGTACAAGGACATCGTGAGGTTGATGTCGGCGTGTCGCATGATCGTTTGTGCGACACGCGGGTGTACACCCGCCTGGGCCAGCAGTGTGCCGCATTGGTGACGCAGGGCATGGAAATCGAACACCCGGCCTTGTTCATCGATGTACGGAATCTTGGCTTCCGCAAGGTCGTCCTTGAGCATGGCTGCGTAGTGGTCGGTCATGCCCTTGAACGCCAGGGCGTTCGGCAACCTGTCGGCGAAGTGGGCCTTGAGTTCCGCAGCCGTATCCTGTCGCAAGGGCAAGGTCGCACCCCGTCGGGCCTTCTCGTTCTTGGCGTCCAGTTCGACCGTGTACGTATCCCAGTGGAAGGCCCCGACCGTCAGGGTCCGCAGTTCGCCGGCACGTAAGCCGGTCTCGGCTGCCAGGCGGTACAGCAATGATCTCTCGTAGCCGGTCAGGCCCCATCGCTCCTTTGCCGCCGCCGTCGTCGCCAGCAGCCGACGGAGTTCTTCGACCTCCAGGGCCCGACGGACATGTCGCCGGTCCTGCTTGGTGTTCAAGAACTTCATGTGGGCCAGTGGGTTCTCCGATGTCAGGTGTTCGCGGAACAGCCATGCGGAGAACATCTTGACCGCCATGAGCAACGAGTTCGACCGCCGGAAGCTGACCCCGGCTTCCCGCCGCTGTTTCAAGAACGTTTCGATCTTAGCGGGGTTGATGTCGCTCACGAAGGTGAACTTGCACGCGGCGCAGATTGCCTTGAGGTCATGCTCGTTTCGAAACTGATACTGTGCGGTTCGCTCTTTCGCGGCCAAGTGTGCCTTGAACCGGTCCACCAGATCCAATATGGGCATGGTCGCGGCGGTCGCCTTGACGTCCAGCATGCCCCACGCAACTAGATCTTCACGCATGGCCTTCGGCAATCCCTCCAGCCGGCGGCGCAGGTCGTGACTGAGGGATTGCCCGCTGCACTTGGCGGCCAGCAGATCATCTATCGTCGCCGCGATTCGCTGGGTCGCCCCTTCATCAGTGAAGCCCTTCAGCCGTCTCTGGATGCTCTGGTGGTCCCTGAACTCGACGTGGTAGCACTCGACCTCCAGGGTGACACGCTTGCCGCTCTTCGTCAGTGGGGCGATGATCTCTTCACCCCGCTTGTTCGTGAACTTGGCGTACTTGCCGTCGCGGCGCTCCAGGATCTTGCATCCGGGGGGCCGTGGGATTGTGTACGTCGGTCGGAAAACTCTCATGGCTCTTCTCCTTGAATCGTGGTTGTACGGACAGGGCCGGAACGTCCGGCCCATCGCGGTCAGATCGCTCGGGCGCCGAACAACATCTGGTGCATCGTCCCCGGCTGGACGGCTTCTCGGGCGATGACAAGCATCATGCCGCGGGCCTCAGGGCCCATCTGCCGTATGCGATCCTGGAGTTCGCGGTCGATCTTTCGCTGTTCGGGTGTTTGTCGCTGTCGTGTCGCGGTCTTCATGGTCGTCTCCTTGTTCAAGAATGTCACTATAAGGCCCTACAAGCCATTTTCTCTGTGCGACCCCTGCCGTGGGTCGGGTCGGAGGGCGTTCGGCCCTCCTGCGGGCTGTGGCCTGGCTTCTCCGGCGGTCTGCTTGCACGGCGCAGTGCCTCCAAGACAGCCTGCCGGCGTTCAGCTTCCCGGCGACGGCGTTCTTTGAGTTCGTCCAGGTTGTCCTTCTCGGTCACGTAGACGGCAAGCATGGCCGTGATCGCGGTCGCGATGATATCGTTGATTCGTTTGTTCATCGTCTTTCCCCTTCGCAGATGGGGGCCGCCATGCTGGCCGGCCCCCGGCCTGTGGAATGCTCAGTTCTGGTCCTGGATCGAATGCCATCCGGCGCGGTACGCCTGCCAGAAGGCGATTCTCTCCTCGGTCTCCGAGTCGTCTTCGGCGACGCAGACGCGGTTGACGACGTCGGGGTCGTCGAGCCATTCGACCTGGCTGGACAGCCGCTCGCGTGCAAGGTCAACGGCATGGTCTCGGCCGTGCCGCTCCAGCAAGGCGAGGACGACCAGCTTGGACACGGGGTCCAGGTGGTCAAGCTCCTTGTCCAAGAACCTGCTGCCCGTGCTGGGCAGACTGGCCGGCGACGTGGGGTTAGAAACGGTGTGTGTGTTCGACTTCATGGTGACCTCCAAAACAAAAAGATGGCCGGGGGTGCATGAGGCTC
>DATIKY010000363.1:0-7551 GCA_035476995.1 Sedimentisphaerales bacterium
CCGATTCTCTTGCCGAATCTGAACCTCACCTGTGGTGAGATTTACGAATCGGCTCCTCGGTTACGAATCCACGCCTCTTTCCCGATGAAAACTGCACATTCGCAAGACTTGACGGAGTGCCTTATGCAACTGGAGGGTACAAGCAGATACAGCCAACCATTGGCACGACCAAATCAACAGATGGATTCTCGAACTTGTGAACAATCCATTGGGAGATGGATGCGTTTGGGACACAACCGAAATCCTTGAGAAGATCGGAGAGAGTAGTTCGAGAGATCTCTTCAGCTACCGGTCTTTGCATAGACGAACGGGCAGCCCCGCAACCGGAGAGATAGAAATCCACCATCTCTGGATCATGATGCTCGGAGAGTAGTTGAGATGTCTCCGGGTGGGACGGGCCTCCATGTCCGGCCCGCCACAAATGCAGACGGGGTGCCGTGTCGGGGGAATCAGAGATACGCGGGCCGTCTTCGGGGAGCGAGACAGAACCCCGTCAAGGGTGTCGCCGTCGTTTGTCACGATTCGAGGGAGCGGGTGGATCGGGCGGCAAACCGGTGGTCGGACCGCGATCGGCGAGGCGTTTGACGTCCTCGACCGCCCGGTCGAAGTCATTCGTGGGTCGGGCGGCCTCCGATTCGAGGCGGCGTCGGTCGAATTCGGCGAATTGGGCCAGGGCATTGGTGAAACTGCGTGCCGCGGGCGGATCGGGCGCGGTAGCCTACGGCCGGAATCTCCTGTAGGGGCAGGCCCCCGTGCCTGCCCTCTTATGTCCCCTCCAATCCCCGCGTAATCATGCCGAACCGAAGAGGGCAACCACGGGGGGTTGCCCCTACGAAACCGCCTGCGCCGGAAACACGGACGCACACAACCCTGGAAATGCAATCGGGGCGCCGTGTCGTGATGACCCGACGCCCCGTGCTGGGGTATCGGGGGAATCCTCAAACGCCACGCCGCGAATGCTTAAGCGGCCGTGGAGCGCGAGGGAGACGATCACCGGCTTCGGGCCGTTTCGAGGGCGGCCAGAACCGGCTCGACCTTCAGGACGGTCTTGTAGACGATGACGGTGTCCGAGACGACGGCGTTCTCGCGGAGGGAGCTTTGCGGCACGGCCAGGAGAATCCTGTGGCGGCGGAAGCGGCGGAGGGTTTCTCGCTTCTGGTCCAGGTACTCGGGCGTCCAGAAGCCGACGATCTCGAGGAAGACCTCCGTGCCGTCGTCGTGGCGGAAGGTGAAATCCGGGATGAAGGTCGCCTGATGCTCGTGGAGAATGTCGCCCTCGCGGATCAGACGCCAGCCGTCGCGGGCCGGACCGAACTTGCTCGCGAAAGACTCCTCAAGACCGGAATCGAAGTCCTGCGGCGCGGGCAAATGGCTCGTGAACCGATCGGCACCGCAGATCAGGAGCTTGGCCATCGCCTTCCAGGGAGTCTGCACGGTCGCCGCCAGTTCCCAGCCTTTGCAGGCCAGCAGCGCCGGGAGGAAGCGGGCGAAGTTCACGCCGTAACGGCGGGTCTCGCGAAGCACCGAGGCCGGGCCGGAGAACACGATCCGATAGCGAGAGGGCTCCAGCCGTTCGATCTCGTGCAGCAGGCGGGCCAGCTTGGCGTAGCGGACGATGGTCTTGAGGTCGCGTGTCGCCGTGATGACGACTCGCTCGGCGCGGTAGAGCGCCGCCTGGAGCTGCGCGACGTTGTAGCGGGAGAGAAACGCCGCCGGGTCGGGATAGCCGGGGAAGGATTCGAGCTCCTGAAACGCGATGACGTCGCCATAGAGGGCGGTTTCGATCTGGTCCCACGGCGTCCCCAATTCCCGGGCGAGTTTCGCCTTGGCCTGGGCCTCCTGGTGCTCGAACAGGCGGTCGGGCTCCTGGACGAGCGGATGCAGTCGTGCGGCCCGGGAGAAGACCTCCAGCCGGAGCTTGGAGGCCTTGCCCGCGGGGTCGGCCCGGTAGACGGCGGCATCGTCGAGCAGCTTGCAGAAGGCCTGTATCCGTCGGACCGGGCAATCCGGCTCGTCCGCGAAGATCGCTTCGATCTCCTTGTGCAAGTCGCGTCGCCGGCGGCCCGCGCCGTCGCGATAGACCGCCAGCATCCGCCCGGCGTAGTCGCGATAGTGCCGATGCGCCGCCTGCGTGAGCCGGTCGGGGATCGCCCGGCCGTCCCTATACTCGACGATGGACTGTTCGCTCGTAAGCATCGGTTCTTCGCCTCTTGCGGGATCGCTGGACGTCCTTGGTGTCTTCGCAGACCACTTCGTACAGAGTCGCTCTCGCATCGCCTGTGCGGCGCAGGACCCGGCCGAGTCTCTGCGTGGCCTGGCGCGTCGAGGCCTGCCCTCCGATCACGATGGCGACCTTGGCCTCCGGGACGTCCACGCCTTCATCGAGCACGCGATTGGCCACCAGGACGGTGAACTGCCCTTTCGCGAACCCGTCGAGCACGGCCAGCCGCTCCCGCTTGGGCGTGTGCGAGAGAATGGTGGGCACCAGGAACCGCCTGGAGACCTCGACCGCCATGGCGTTGGAGCCTGCGAAGACGATCGTCTGCTGGCCGACGTGGAGGCGGAACAGGTCCTCCAGGACGCGGAGCTTCTCGGCGGCACGGTCCTCGATGGATTGCTTGAGGTAGTAGGCCTTCTGCGCGTGTCGGGCCTGCGGGTCCTTGCCCATCTCCTTGCACAGGTCCTGCCAGGAGTAGCCCGGCTGCTCCTTTCGCCGCGAGGTGATGAAGTGCCGCACGAGCCGGCTGCACTGGTCGTACGTCGCCTGCTCGACGTCGGTCAGCGCCACCGGGATGCGGACCACGTCGAAGTCCGCCAGCGTGGAGCCCCGCACCTGGTGGAACGGCAAATGATACGCCACTGGGCCGACGAGCCAGTCGAGGTCCGCGTGCAGGCCGTCGGACCGCTGGGGCGTCGCGGTCAGTCCCAGGCGCATCGGCGCGGCGCTGAGGATCGCGGCCTCCCGCCGGCACCGGCCGGGCAGATGGTGCTCCTCGTCGAAGATCAGCAGGGTGAAGCCGGCGCCCATCTTGTCCATGTGGATGTACGCGCTGTCGTACGTCGTCACCGTCACCGGGCGGATGTCGAACGTGGCGTCGCCGACGATCCCGGCGTCGTAGCCGAACGTCTTGAGGATGCGGCGGTGCCACTGGTACATCAGGTCCCGCACGGGCGCCACGACCAGCGTCGCCGCCTGCGTCTCGGCCATCGCGGCGAAGGCCACCTCGGTCTTGCCGGTCCCGGTGGGCATGACGATCTGCCCTCGTCGGCCCGCCCGAATCCAGGCGGCCAGCGCCTCGGCCTGCTCGGCCCGGGGCTCGGGCAGGTCCCTCTTCGGCCACAAGACCCGGACCGGCGCCGGCAATTCATCGTGAAAACCCGCCCCGAACCGGCGGCTCAGCGCCGCCCGCACGGTCGCATAGTGAATCGCGTCGGACCGCCAGGCCCCGACGCGGGCGTCCCATTTCCACATCGACCCCTCGGGCAAAGCACAGAACTCCCGCGCCTGCGGTCCGTTCAACAGGAGCGTGCCGCGATCGAAGGAAAGAACGACCCGTGTTTGCGATCTGCCGTCGGTCATCGGGACCGATCATAGCAGAACCCCGGCCCCATTTCCACGCCTGTCGCGAACGGAACCACGATGCCCCTGCATTCGAGTGCAAGCTGCGGTTTCCGGAGGCGGTTTTTCCAGGTCCAGGCAGGGACTGGCGGCCGAACCGGGACGCCAACCGTCTGTCGACGAGGTCCTTGCTAGGCACTTTCCCTCTTGGCGCAGCGGCCGCACATTAGTATACTACTTAGATAGTTCCGGATTGGAACGACACAGAACGTGAGCCGTGCTTCGACGACGACTGTCTCTTCGGGCAAAGATCACAGATAGGGTCGGAGGATTTGCCTGGAGAGGAAGGACTGGGGACCTCGGGGGGGCTCCCGAAGCCCACGTCTGTGGTCATACATGTCAGTTCGGTCAGGCATCACCGTGCCGGGAGGCGTGTGGGGATCATTCCGCGTTCGGTGCGCCCCTGTGAACCCTCGATCTGGACGGCGCGCACCCTTCGATGAGACCCGTTTCCACGCGCCCGGCGGACCGTCTTTGGAACCATGGTTGCCGGGAGTCTTTCCATGACACGATTGCTGCTGTCGTCGATTCTGCTGTTGGGGTTGTCCGGACTTGGGCATGCGGAAACGCCCGTCACGTTCGGCGACGCGCGTCTGAAGGAACTCGTGGAGGAGGAGCTGTGGGTCCACGACCCGACGCCCTCGGACATGCTGGGCCTGATCGGTCTGACCGCCAATTCCCAGGATATCACGAGCCTGACGGGCCTGGAGCACGCCAAGAACCTGACCGTCCTGGAGATGACCCACAATCGCGTGGGCAGCCTGAGCCCTTTGGCGGGACTGCCCAACTTGTCGGTGATTGTCTTCAACACCAATCAGATCAGCGACCTGAGCCCCTTGAGCGGATTGACGAGTCTGACCAGCGTGGATCTGCACGCCAATCGAATCAGCGACGTTTCGCCTCTGGCGGGACTGCCCAATCTCCAGACGCTGATCCTGCGGGTCAACCAGATCAGCGACCTCTCGTCGCTGAGCAGCCTGCCCAGCCTCAGGACGCTGCACGTCGAGGACAATCAGATTTCCAGCCTCTCGGCGGTCAGCGGGCTGGAGAACCTCCGCGAATTGCAGGCGGGATTCAATCGAATCAGCGATCTGAGCCCCGTGTGCAGCCTGACAAATCTGTCGTATCTGGACGTCCACAACAACCAGGTGCGCGACATCTCTTGCCTGACCGCCTTGACGTCCCTCCGCCGGCTGGACCTGCGCAACAACCCGCTGAATCAGAGCGCCTACGACGAGCACCTCCCGCAGATCCAGGCCAACAACCCCGGCATCTACATCGAACGAGACTCGCACGCCGGACACGTTCTTCGAGTCGCCTCCACCGCCGGCGGGTCCGTGATCGATCCCGGCGAAGGCGAATTCGGATACGACTACAACGCCACCGTCCGCCTGGAGGCCAAGGCCAATCCCGGCTTCAAGTTCGCGGGCTGGTCCGGGAGTTTCTCCAGCACGCAGAACCCGATGTCCTTCACGCTGAACTCCGACGCCTACGTCCGAGCGACCTTCGTCAGCCTGCTGACCGAGATCTACGTGGACGACGACGCGCCGGGCGACCCCAAACCGTTCGACCACCGCGTGAGCAATCCCCTGGAAGACGGGACCTTCGCGCGCCCCTTCGACCGAATCCAGGAGGCCCTGGACGTCGCGGCCGACGGCGCTTCGATCATCGTGTTCCCCGGGATCTACCGCGAGAACATCGACCTCCTGGGCAAAAGGGTCTACCTGACCGCGGTCGATGTCGATAATCCCCACGGAGGTCCCTGCGCCGTGATCGAGGGCCAGGGCAACGGCCCGGTCGTGCGAATCCGCCCCGGCAGCGGAGACAAATGCAGCCTGGCCGGATTCGTCATCACCAAAGGCACGGGTCACCCCGCCGGCGCGATCGACTGCGCCGGCGCCAGCCCCACGCTAGCCCACTGCCTGATCGTGGGCAATCGATGCCTGGATTCCGGCGGAGCCGTCTTGCGATTCGAGAACAGCCAGGCCGTGCTGATCCATTGCACGATCGCCGACAATGATGCAGGGCTTGAGGGGGCAGCCCTGACGCTGATCGACAGCAACATCACCATGACCAACTCCATCCTCTGGGGCAACAGCCCCCAGGAAATCGCCAAAACCACCGCCAGCAAGCCCCTCATCCGGTACTGCGCGGTTCGAGGCTGGTGGCCCGACCTCGGCAACCTCCATGCGGACCCTCTCTTCGCCGCCCGCGGAGTCTGGGTCAACCGGGACAAGCCGCAAGAGACGCTGGATCCGCTGGACGCGAGGGCCATCTGGACAGAGGGCGACTACCACCTGAAATCCCTGGCGGGCCGTTGGAATCCGGTGGCCGGGATCTGGATTTCAGACGCGGTGACCAGCCCCTGCATCGACGCCGGCGATCCCGAAAGCCCCCTCGGCCACGAGCCTATGCCCCACGGCCAGATCGCCAATATGGGCGCCTACGGCGGCACCACCGAGGCCAGCAAGAGCCCGTAAGACCCCCATTTGTAGCGATCCGGCGGTCACGGACGGCCATATCTTGTAGGTCGAGTGCCCAAGCCTCCCACGATCCCCTTGGATGCCGGCCATGAAGGCTGCCGAGGGGCTCCCTCGTCGTGGGCCTCCGCGTATTCACAGAATCCTCGCGTCAGCCCACCCCACGCATTTCCGGACCCGGATTTGTCTTGGATCTCGACGGGGCCAACGGTATAATGACACGTCACGAGATAAACTTTGGAAATCCGCCTCCTCAAGGGGCGGCGCGGTGCTGGAGGACGAAATGAAAGGCGTACGATCTGCCCTGATTCCGCTGTTGATGCTGTTCTGCGCCCGGGCCTGGGGGCAATCGCCGGTCCACATTCCCGACGCAGGGCTCAAGGCCGCCATCGAGGACACCTTGTGGGTCTCCGATCCGACGTTGGAGGACATGCTGTCGCTGACCCATCTCGACGGACAGGCCAGGAGCATCCGCGTTTTGACCGGACTGGAAACCGCCCTCAATGTACAGAGTCTCGTACTCCGTTTTAACCACATTCACGACGTGACGCCGCTGGCAGGCCTGACCAACCTGACCTCGCTGCAACTCAACGACAACGAGATCCACGACGTCTCCCCGCTCGGCGGCATGGTCAACCTGCGTCATCTGGACCTTCACGACAACGACATCAGCGATATCTCCGCCCTGTCGGGACTGGTCAACGTGACGTTTCTGGCCCTTCGCGAGAACCCGCTGAGCGATATCTCCGCGTTGTCCGGCCTGACCCATCTCGGGGAACTGTCGCTGCTGAACACGCACGTCAGCGACATCTCCCCGCTGACGAATCTCAAGTCGCTGCGATACGTCGATCTTCGGGATTGCCCTCTCGACGACGAAGCCTACGACGTCCATATCCCCAAGATCCAGGCGAACAACCCGGGCGTGGAGATCGAGACCGATCCCCTTCGCGGACGGCTGCTGACGCTGTCCTCGACGTTCGGCGGATCGGTGGTCGAGCCGGGAGAGGGAGAGTTCCTCTATCCGTTCGACACGCTGGTCCGGCTCAAGGCGGCAGCCGATCCGGGATTCGCATTCGTCGGCTGGACGGGCCCCTTCCCCATCGCCACCGCTTCGGCCGACATCTTCACGGAGCGGAACTACCAGTTCCGAGCGCACTTTCAGAGTCTTCGGGACACGCTTCACGTGAACAACAGCGTGGCTGCCGATCCAAACGCGGACGGATCCCCCGAACGCCCGATTCCAAGCATTCAGGACGCTATCGACGTCGCGCGCGAAGGGGCGAGCATCATCGTTTCGCCCGGCATTTACCACGAGAACATCGACTTTCTGGGCAAGAAGATCCATCTGAAGGGGTTCGATCCCCGCAATCCGGACGGAGGGCCCTGTGCGACGATCGAAGGCGTCGGCGGCGCCCCGGTCGTCACCATCGGTCCCGGCGGCGGCTCCCAGTG
>DATIKY010000364.1:0-1710 GCA_035476995.1 Sedimentisphaerales bacterium
CCTGCAGCATCCGCCGTTCCTCTTCCATCAGGGTGACAGTATACTTCTTCTTCATGATAGGTCTCCTTACCTGGGTACAACTATCCTATCGGCAAAGAGACCGGAAACTCTATATCAAATCACGCGTAACGGAGCACTAGAAATCGTCTCATCCGGCTTTTGTGTACTTGGAGATAGGGCAACGACCGGCCGCCGGGGACGCTGTCCCCGGACCCCTGGGATTTCCCGCTTTGGGCCAGAAACACCAGGAGCAGAGCAGAGCCGATCCGTGTTCCAGGAAAACCGACGCCACTTGCCTTCTGTCCTCCCGCCTGGCGTCTGCTCGGGCGGATCTCTTGTCGCAGATCCCGCTCTGCTGGAAAACAACCCGCCCCCGGCGAGAGCCCGCGTTGCGGGAGGGCCACGGTTCAGGGACATGGGCGACGTTGCCTTTGTGGTTCGTCGCCTTCCCCCATGCCATGTTTCTGGCGCAAAGCGACAAATCCCAGGGGTTGGGGACGGCGTCCCCAAAGGCCATGGAAGTACGCGAAAACCGGATGAGCCACTATTCTCGCCAAGCGCCGCAGGGACGCGGGGAAAAGGAGGAATTGGCTTGCGGGTTCTCTTCACTTCACTCTGCATCGCCCTGCCCATGCGGGATCCCCCTCTTGCGGGACGTTCCACGGCCGGTTGTGCGGATCTCATGTTTCTTGCCTGCTACTGTGCCGGCGTGACTTCTCTGAGGCGAGAGGAGGGATTGACAAGGGAGACGTACACTTCGTCCAGTGACTCGCCAAATGCCTGCGGCGAGCCGCAGACATGGCCGAAGAACACTCGCATGCGGCCGGCGCTGTCGCGGGTCACTACGGTGCCTCCGCCCCAGGTGTTGTGGCTGGTGCGATACGCCATGGCAAGCCAAGCGCCATCGGGGAATTCATACAGCAGGGCCCACGTGCGCCCGCGTCTGTGGGTGTTCGGGTCTTCGACGAAAAGATAGCTGCCCTTGCCGGTCGTCTCCCATTTCGCGCAGCGGAATCGCTCGCGGACATCGTCGAGGGATCGGCACGCCGCCAGCATTGCTCGCCAGAGTCTCGCACAGATGTAAGATCCGTCGCTCATGCTGGGTGGGGAGAAAGCAAGCACGACCACAGAGAGCCCAATGAGCACGAGAACCCCCGCCGTCCATTTGACAACTCTGCTCCTGTTCTTCAGGAATCCGACCTTTCCCATAGAATCCCCACCTGCCAGCATCGCGAGAATCCCGATACATCAATATACCACGAATCTCACCGGGAATTCAAGCACAAGCCGCCCTGTCTCACGGCCGGAAACGGGCGGACCATCACGGGAATCCGGGTTGGCGTGGTTGCCTCTTCAAATCGATCTTCGATCCGGGTAGAATGGGGATCGTCGGCTGGAATAAATTGTGGTGGCACTTAGATGGAGGCACCCCATGTCGGATCGATTGGATCGTCGGGATTTCCTTAAGAGATCACTGGCTGGTTCGGCTCTCGGGGCCGCGACGCTCAGCTTCGAGGAACGGGCGCTCCTGGCTCAGGTTGGAGGAACATCCGCACCCTCTGAGGCTCGGTCGGCCCCTGCCACTGCCGCGCTGCCCATGGGCAGGCTCGGCAAGTTGAACGTGACGCGACTGATCATCGGGGGCAATCTCACGAGTGGATTCGCGCACAGCCGGGATCTGATCTACGTGTCGGGCCTTTTGCGTCAGTA
>DATIKY010000365.1:0-12988 GCA_035476995.1 Sedimentisphaerales bacterium
ATGAATCGCGTTTGGGGTCCCGACCTATCCTCCGCCATCATGTTTCTGGCTTAACGCGGAAAATCCCAGGGGTCCGGGGACAGCGTCCACGGCGGCCGGCCGTTGCCCTATCTCCAAGTACGCAAAAACCGGATGAGCCAAATCCACGCCCACCAGCCGGACGATGTGATCGATGTGGGCCGCCACATCGGAGACATGGGCCTTGCTGAACGAAGCCTTTTCCCACAATTGTCGCTGGTATCGCTTCCCCTCGTCCCCCTCCAGTCGGCTCTCTTGGACCTGCCGCCGAATATTGTTCTGGATCCTCACAAATTCGGCATTGACCGCCTGATTGACGAATATCGAGCCGAAATTGACGTGAATCAGGCCGCCTTTTTTCGCCAGCAGACGAATCATGTCGTCGCTCATGTTCCGGTGCCATCCCGGCGTGAAATGCCGGCACGCCGAGTGCGTCGCCACGACCGGAGCCTCCGATAACTCCAGGATCTGGTGGAACGCTTCGTCTGATGCGTGCGAGACGTCCACGATCAGCCCGAGACGATTCATTCGGGTCACCACCTGCCTGCCGAACGGGCTCAATCCATGCCATTTCGGACCGTCATCGAGAGATGAATCGCAGATCTGGTTGTTCTTCGAGTGCGTCAGTGTAATGTACCGAACGCCACGGGAATAGAAATGATCGAGGTTCTTCAGGTCGCCTTCGAGGGCCGAGCCGTTCTCGATCGCCAGACAGATAGAAACTCGACCGGCGCCGAACTGAGACCGGACCTCCGCCGCCGAACGCGCGAGGGTGAACTTCTCCGGCCATTGCCGCCCGAATCCCTCGATCATGTCGATGGTCTGGTCGGCATAGGCCTTGGCGCCGCCCTGGGTTTCGTATTCCGGAGCCACATAGACCACCATGAACAGCGCGTCGAGTCCGCCCTGACGGGCGCGGACGTAGTCGAAGTGCCCGCCCTCGATCCGGCCGGAGATGTCCTGCATCCGCTTTTGAAGCTCAAACGGCGTGTCCAGATGTGTATCGAACAGCAGAATATCGTGCGCCAACTGCTTCGCACGCAGGAAAAGGTCCGCCTCCGTAAGCGAAACGCCCATCGCTTCCACGCTGGACATGTACACTCCTTTCGAGTAGTTCTCCACTAGCCGCTTCGCCCCTGCGGCATCGCTGGTATACAGCCGGCATGCCGCTTCCTCGATCGGCTTCTGGGCTTCGAGAGCCGTGCCCTCCACCTGTCTCTGTGCAGTCCTCAGCCGCTCCATCGCCGAGGCGTCCATGCGGTCGATCTTGTCGCGGAAGTTCGAGAAGGTCCAGAACGCCTCCTGCGGGTTGGCTGTAAAACTCGCCTGAACCCTGCGATCGTACGCCTCGGTCGTAGGCCGTTGCGACTGGAGCCTATACCCGGAGGGGAAATCCACAATGCCAAAGTGGAACGGGATGTAGAACGACGTGCGGGGCTTGCTCCAGGGAACCACCTGTCTGGAGCGACAGCCGGGCTCCCGCCGGATGCGTCTGACGAGGCAGTTTGTGATGATTGACGATCTGGGGGGCCCCATCGTCCTCGTTATGGCCCACGAGGACGCTCCCGTCGGCGGAGGCGTTCTTGCCCACCACGATGGAGAAGCAGGCCCGAGTGGGGACGCCCTGCATCCCAGTCGCAACCGCGACACAGATGGCAAGAACAACCGGTCTCTTTCGAATCGAACCTGCAGCCGCGACGCACGTACTCATAGTATGCACATCCTTAAGACGGCTCCGAAGACCTTGCGTGAAGGTCCTTCGGAGCTGTTTTTTGCGAGGGCTCGCCCTGCGAACCTCGTTGGGTTTCCACGACAAGCTGCCCCTCCGTCGAGGCCACCACGACGGCGCAGGCGGCGTCTCCGGTGATGTTGACGACCGTCCGGCACATGTCCAGAAGACGATCGACGCCCAGAATGATCCCGATCCCCTGGAGCGGAATGCCCACGCTGTTGAGCACGATCGCCAGCATGACCATGCCCGCGCCGGGGATTCCCGCGGTCCCGATCGAGGCCAGCGTGGCGGTCAGCACGATCGTCACGTTCTGCACGAGGGTCAGCTCGATCCCGTAGATCTGCGCCAGGAACGCGGTCGCGACGCCCTGCAACAGAGCGGTGCCGTCCATGTTGATCGTCGCCCCCAGAGGCAGGGTAAAACTGCAAATGTGCAGAGGCACGCCAAGGTTCTTCTCCACGCACTCCATCGACACCGGCAGCGTCGCGTTGCTCGACGACGAGCAGAATGCCATCAACTGAGCGGGCCGAAAGCCGCGAAAGAAACCCGCCACGCTCATTCTCGTGAACGCCTTCAGGGCCAGGCCGTAGACGAGGACCATGTGCGCCGCCAGTCCGACCAGCACCACGATGCAGTAGCGAATGAGCATCACAAGGATGCCGAAGCCGAAGTCGGCGACCACCGCCACGATCAAGGCGAAGACCGCATAAGGCGCCAGCTTCATGATGACGTGCACCATCTGCACGATCGTCTCGTCGAGGGCCTTGAAGAAGTCGATGACAATCCGTCCCCGGTCCGGCGGGATCAGCGTCAGGCAGATGCCCATCAGCATCGCGAAGAAAATGATCTGGAGCATCTGGGCGTCGGCCAGGGCCTTGATCGGATTGGTCGGAATGATCCCCAGCAGCAGATCCCGAATCGAGGGCTTCTCGTCCGCTGCCTGGACAGGCAGGGCTTTCTGTGCGGCGGCGTCGCCGATCAGTTTCTGACGGGACTCCGGAGGAAGGCTCGAACCCGGACGCACCACACTGGTCAGCAGCAGGCCTATCGTGACAGCGATCGCCGTGGTGCATATGTAGAAGGCGAGTGTCTTGGCCCCGATCCGGCCGAGCGTGCGGATGTCCTTGAGGCTCGCGGTGCCCACCAGCAGCGAGGCAAACACCAGCGGCACGACGACCATGCTGATGAGCCGGATGAAAGCAGTCCCCACGGGCTTGATCCAGACGCTCACGAACCCGGAGAACCCGAATCGGTTCGCGATCAGGCCGAATGCGGCCCCGGCCGCCAGGGCGATAAGGATCTTCGTGTAGAGCTGAAGTTTCGGCCGCCGCATCGGATCTCCAGTCTCATCGCTTCGAAGGCGAGCAGGCTCGAATCAGCGCGCCGTAGATCGCGTCACGATGAGCCAGGTCGGTCATGGCCTCGGGGTGCCACTGCACGAACAGTCCGAAGCCGCCTTCGGTCCGCTCCATCGCCTCGGCGACCCCGTCCTCACTGCGGGCAATCACTCGCAGGTTCTTGCCCAGGCCATCCACAGCTTGGTGGTGGTTCGACAGGACGGAGGCCTCGGTGCCGCCCAGCAACTTCGCGAGAGAGCTTCCCGGCTCGATTTCGACCCGATGATCCTTGCGATGATCCACGGCCTTTCCGATCTCGGAGGGGATGTCCTGGACCATCGTCCCGCCGGAGACGACATTGGTGAACTGCATGCCCAGGCAGACGCCGAGAACGGGCTTGCCGCTCGCGAGCCAACGGGCGATGAGCTTTCGCTCGAACTCATACCGCTGGGGCGTAAGGACCTCGACCGTCTCGTGGGGCTCTTCCCCATAGGCCTGCGGCGGGATGTCGTCCCCGCCGACCAGGACGAGGCCGTCGAGATGCTCGACGTACCAGGCCAGGGCTTTCTCATCGTCGATCGTCGGCAGCACCACCGGGACGCCCCCGTTGTCCGCCACGGCCTGAACATACGCGAAAGGCACGCTCGTCTTGGCGGGTTCCTTGTCCTTGGCCGGCTCGTAGACGCTGGTGATTCCAATGAGCGGGCCGCGCGAAATCATCGGCCGGCCACATCCACCGGACAAGAGAAGGAGGCTGATGCACAACCACAATCCCGGCCCGTTCACACGGTGTCTCACATGCTTCATGGTCGATCCTTGCCTCAGGGTCCATCAGTCACATCAAGCGACTCGGTCTCAGTACCCACCAGCGTACAGTCGGCAGCCTCGTCTGTCCAGCCGAGCGAGATCATCGAGGCAGCGCATGTGCGGCCAGTCAATCCGCGTCCGTCGGTTGTCTTTCGCCGGTCGCTGTGCTACTCTGTGTCCCGGCGGCGGGCACGGCCTGCCGGTGGTTGGGCGTCCCTGGCAAGAAAGAGAAGAGCCTCCATGAAGAAGCTGCTGCACCTGTACTTCAAGACCTCTCTGGTCCTGCGGATTCTCGCGGGTTTCGCGGCCGGTTCGCTGGTGGGGATCGCGTTCTGGAGCCTCTCGCAGGCGACCGGGGACGGGACGCCTGGTTCGACGCTCGCCGAGAGGATCATCCCCTACGTCCTGCCGTTCGGGCAGGTCTTCGTGCAGATGCTCAAGATGGTCGTCGTACCGATCATCTTCTTCTCCCTGGTCGTGGGGGCCTCCAGTCTGCCGATCAAACGGTTCGGGCACATCGGCGTGCGGGTCATCGCCTGGTACCTTGCGACCTCGCTGTTCGCGGCGGTCCTGGGCACGGGTCTGGCGCTGGCGGTCAATCCCGGGGCCGGCGCCGACCTGAGCGCCTGGCAGAAGCTCGTCCAGCTCAAGCAGGCCGAGGCGGGCAGCGTCGCCGGGGGCGTCCCCACGCAGGGCACGCTCTCGCAGATCCTGCTGAACTTGTTCCGCAATCCGTTCGAAGCCCTGGCCGGGGGCAATTTCCTGCCCATCATCGTGTTTGCGATCCTCTTCGGACTGGCGATCCGCGTGCTGATCGAGTCGGGCAGCCTCGAGCGGGCCAAACACCTGGCCATGCTGGGCGATTTGCTCGAAGCCGCCCAGGAGACCATGTTCAAGATCGTGGACTGGATCCTGGAGTACTCGCCGATCGGCGTCTTCGCGTTGACGATCGTCAACTTCGGGCTCTATGGACCCTCGATCGTCGGACCCTACGTCAGCGTCACGCTCGGCATCGTTCTGGGCATCCTGGGCATGGTCTTCCTCGTGTACCCGGCCCTGTTGTGGATCGTCGTCCGCCGAAACCCGCTCCAGACGCTCAAGCAGATCCGCGAGCCCATGATCATGGCCTTCATCACGCGAAGCAGCGCCGCGACGCTGCCGGTCTCGATCAAGACCGCCGAAAGCAGACTCCGCATCCATAACGAGTTGGCCAGCTTTTCCCTGCCCCTGGGCGCGACGATCAACATGGACGGCGTCTGCGTCCACCTGCCCATGTTCGCAATCCTGGCGGCCAACATGTTCGGGATCGAACTGACGCTGGGCTCTCTGGTCGTGCTGGTCATCACGACCGTGCTGGCCTCCATCGGCGCCGGCGGCGTCCCCGGCGGCAGCCTCATGCTGCTGTTCATCATTCTGGAGAACCTGGGACTGACTCCGGACCAGATCGCGCAGGTCGTGGCCCTGGCGCTGGGCATCAACCCGATCCTCGACATGTTCGAGACGATGAACAACGTCACAGGCGATCTGGTCTGCACCTATGCGGTGGCCGCCAACTAGGGGCTCGTCGAAGCCCCGCAAGCCAAGGGATTCCGGTCCTAGGATGTCGCGCCAATTCGGTGAAATGTGTTGAATCCTGGCCGCGAAACCGGTACGATTGAAGGGATTGGAGTCCTTTATGGCTGAGCCAGCCCAGATGAGCAGCGGTCCGGACAGCAATGTCGCCAAGGCTGTGGCCGACTATGTCAACCGACTCAGTGACGAGCACAAGATGCTCGTCGCGCTCAAGTCGCAGTTGTACGGCGGCTCGTGGGACCCGATGGTCGACGACCTGCGCAATCGTCTGGCCGGCAAGCCGTATATTTTCAAACTGGTCCACCGGATCCAGGACGACGTCGAACGCATCGAGGAGATGCGGAAATTCGAAACCGAGCACAAGGTGGACCTGGCCGATTACGTGGAATTGCCCTGACAGGTGCCCGGCCACGTCCGGGCACCTGGAGAACCAGGGCTGGAGGAGCGTTTCTTGCGCCGGAGTTTTTGCGAGGACTGAAATATGCAAATCGTGCTGCGCCGGAATGCCATGGTCGTGCTGGCTGTGTGTCTCGTCGGAAGTGGTTTTTTGTCGCATGTGCCGAAGGCCGCGGCGAAGAAGACCGTCGCTGCGGCGCCCGTCGTGAAGGTCTCCGACTGGCTGCTGTCTGCGGAACTGCTCGATCGCGCCCGCCTCAGGACCGTCTGGCAAATGACGCTGCCCCTGAAGCCGGGCGAGGACTTCGACACGATCGCCCTGCTGGGGGACCGCCTCTATCTCCGCTCCGACCGCAACTACCTGTGGTCCCTGGACGCGGCCAAGGGCGACATGGTCTTCAGCCGCTCGGCGGCGCCCGAGAGCATTCCCATGATGGGCCTCGTCGTCCATGGAGACGACCTCATCTCGCTCGTGGGCAACCAGATCGTCGAGTACAGCGTCGCCACCGGGATCGAGCGGCGAATCGCCAATCCGGGGCTCAGCGTCGTGACGCCTCCGGTTCGCAACAGCCAGTACTTCTATCTGGCCGCGGCCGACCGTCGGCTCCATGCCCTTCGGACCAAGGACCTGGTCCGGATGTTCCAGGTCGCGCCGGAAAACGACTCGCTGATCACCACCGTGCTGGCCGACGAGGAGATGGCTGTCTTCGGGACCAACGAGGGGAACGTCATCGCGATCGCAGCCGATGGCCCCAGGAAACTCTGGGAGTTCAAGGTCCCCAAGGCGGTGGCCGGGTCGATCATCCGCGACGGCAACTCATTCTATTTCGCCTGCAAGGACACGAGCGTCTACCGGCTCGACATGGGAGAAACCGCCTCGGCCCGACTGGGCTGGAGATTCCAGGCGGAGGCCGTGCTGGACCGGTCGCCGCGCGTGACGGACCGCTACGTGTACCAGTACGCTCCGGGCCGGGGGCTGACCGCCATCGAGAAAAGCAGCGGCCAGGCCGCATGGTCGCTGGCCGAAGGGCTCGATCTGCTGGCGGAAGCCGACGGCAAGGCTTATGTCATCACCAGAACTCGCACATTGACGGTCATGGACAACGCATCAGGCAAAAGGCTATACTCGGTAAACTGGGCCCCGGTGATCGGTCACGCTTCGAACACCCAGGGCGCCCGAATGTACGTGGTGGACGAGCACGGCCGCGTGGCGTGTATCGAACCGACCCGCTGACAACAAAGACCAAGGAGGTGGAGTCTGGAAAAGGGAGCATTAGGCCTGTATTCTTCACGGAAATCGAAGAATGAGATTTCCGTGAAGAATCGGTTCTGCGCCATCATCCGTTAGATACCCGCGGATTGGGAATGAAGAATCAGGAACCGTGATTCTTCATTCCCAAAGCAGGCCTAATCCTCCCTTTTCCAGGCTCCACCGGAGAACTCAGACAGGACAGGGAGAATCAAGAGATGGATATCGCGATCAAAACGGCGCTCCTCAGCGTCTCCGACAAAACGGGAGTGGTCGATTTCGCCAAAACGCTCGCTCAGATGGGCGTCAAGATCATCAGCACCGGCGGCACCGCCAAGAGTCTCACGGAGGCGGGGATAAAGGTCGTCGCCATCGACTCGGTCACCGGATTCCCCGAGATGATGGACGGCCGGGTCAAGACGCTGCATCCCAAAATCCACGGCGGCCTGCTGGCCCTGCGCGACAAGGCCGAGCACGTGCAAGCGATGCGCAAGCACGGCATTGAGCCGATCGATCTGGTCTGCGTGAATCTCTATCCGTTCGAGCGGACGGTGGCCAAGCCCGGCTGTACGCTCGAAGAGGCCATCGAGAACATCGATATCGGCGGTCCCAGCATGGTCCGCTCCGCGGCCAAGAATCACAAGTTCGTCGCCATCGTCACCAGTCCCGATCAGTATGCGAGAGTTGTTGAGCAAATGCGGAACAACAACGGCGCCGTCGGCGGCAAACTGCGGGAGGACCTGGCCCGTGCCGCATTCGCCCTGACCGCCGGCTACGACGCCGCGATCGCCAGGTACCTCAATGCCCAGGCGGGCGTCGAGTTCCCCGATCGGATCTCCATCGCTTTGACCAAGGAAGCGACCCTCCGCTACGGCGAGAACCCTCACCAGACCGCGGCCCTGTACAAGCAGCCCCGGACCGGCGAGCCCTCGGTCAGCGCGGGCAAGCTCATGACCGGCGACACCGAGATCAGCTTCAACAACCTCCTCGACGCCAACGCGGCCTTCGAACTGGCCAAGGAGTTCGACGAGCCGGCCGCGGTGGTCGTCAAGCACCTCAATCCCTGCGGCTGCGCCATCGACGACGACATCAACATCGCCTATCGCAAGGCCTACGAGGGCGACGTCGTCAGTGCGTTCGGCGGCATCATCGCGGTCAACCGAACGGTGGACGTCGAGCTGGCCCGAACGATCATGGAATCCTACGGCCGGTTCGGCAAAGCCCTGGGCGCCAGCGGGTTCTTCGCCGAGGTGATCGTGGCGCCGCGGTTCAACGAAGACGCCGTCGAGATCATCCGGACCCTCAAGGTCTGGGGCAGCCGGGTGCGGCTGATCGAGACCGGACCCATCGACCGATCCCGGATCGACGCCAACGAGTTCGATGTCCGCCACATCGTGGGCGGCCTGCTCCTGCAAAAGCGCGACCTGATCGGCTGGGAGCCCAACGTCCTGACGTTCCCGACGAAGCTGCGCCCCACGCCGGAACAGCTCGAAGACCTGCGGATCGCCTGGCTGGTCGCCAAGCACGCCAAGAGCAACACCATCGTACTGGCCAAGAACAGGCGAATCCTGGGCATCGGCGTCGGCCAGATGAACCGGCTCGAATCGGGTCTGATCGCGGTCAAACACGCCGGCGGCGAAACCAAGGGCGCCGCGATGGCTTCCGACGCCTTCTTCCCGTTCCCGGACAACGTGGACAACGCGGCCGAGGCAGGCATCGCTGCCATCGTCCAGCCGGGCGGGTCCAAGAAGGACGACGAGGTGATCGCCGCCGCGGACAAGTACGGCATCGCCATGGTCTTTACCGGCAAACGCCACTTCCGCCATTGAGCCCGGTGCGTCGATGGCATCCTCCCAGACTCGATGCGATGAGGTTCTCGAACGCCTTCGATCGCTGGGCGATCCGAGGAATGTCGAAGGCATGGCCCGGTACGGAATTCGCACGAAGAAGGCGTTCGGAGTCTCCGCACCGCAGCTTCGCCAACTTGCCAAGGAGCTGCGCAAAGACCACGACCTCGCGGACCGGCTCTGGCGGACCGGCGTCCACGACGCCCGCATCCTGGCTGCCCTGATCGACGACCCCGCTCTCGTCACCGAGCGGCAGATGGACCGCTGGGCCAAAGACTTCGACACCTGGGCGGTCTGCGACTCCGCCTGCGGATGCCTGTTCGACAAGACCCCTTACGCGTGGGACAAGGCAGCCGAATGGATCGAGCGGCAGGAAGAGTACGTCAAGCGGGCGGGCTTCGTCCTCATGGCGGTCCTGGCGGTCCACGACAAAAAGGCCCCGAACGAGAGGTTCGAGGCCTTCCTGTCTCTGATCGAGTCGCATGCGACGGACGACCGCAACTTCGTCAAGAAGGCGGTCAACTGGGCCCTGCGTCAGATCGGCAAACGCAACCGGCACTTGAACACGCTTGCGATTCAAGCCGGTGAACGTATCCGACAACTCGATTCGAAAGCCGCCCGCTGGATCGCCTCCGACGCTCTGCGCGAGCTGGCCGGCGACAAAGTTCGTCAGCGACTCAAGAAATAGGGCTCCCTGCTCGTCCCCCGGCAAAGGCGAGGAAAGTCAAGTACCGTCCACCACGGATCACTCCTCGCTCACTGGTTTGCGCGTCTGCTCCTTGAGCGTGTGGACCAGGCTGCCGAAGGAGCCGAGCTTCGAGGCGCCTTCGATGGCCTTGACCGCCACGTCCTGGATCTTCTGATAGGACGCCTCCTGTTGCTGGGAAAGCTTGCCAAGCTGGTCGGCCTGTTCCTTGACCGCCTTTTCGAGCGACTGGATGCGGGCGGTCAGGACGTTCTTCTGGCCTTCGAAGTCCTTGTGCAGAAGGTCGTGCTGGTACTTGGCCTCGCGTTGAATCCGCTCGGCCGTCTCCTTGACGGCGGCCTTGTCGATCTCGAAGACCTCCGCCAGCTCTTTCTCCTTGATCTCGATCGCCTGCTGGACCTGATTGCACTTGTCCACCTCCGCCGCGAGCTTGTCGCCGAGGTCCGCCAGGATCCGAGCCATCTCCTGCTTGAGCTGGCCGATCTTCTGGAGCACCCCGCCGGCGGTCATCGCCTGCACGGCTGTGAGGACCTCGGTCTCTTTGCGTTCCTGGACCTTCTGCTCGGGCTTCAACTGCGTCTTGTCCTTCTCCCGCAGTTGCTGCCGCATCTCGGCGTAGGCATCGAGCAACTCCTGTTTGGTGCTCTTGAGAGTCGGATCCGGGGAATCCGCTTTCTTCTGAACGGCCATGTCACTTCTCCTCGACAACGCTCCGAATGTACCCCGGCCCCCCAACGCCGGGGCAAGAGCATTGTACCGCGTGCCGTCCCCCATTCAATGCCTTTCTTCTCTGGGATGTGTGAGAAGGAGTCGCATGGGATGCTGTGTGTCGGTGTGCTGTCAGACCTCGAAAGCTCCCATGGGCTCTGCCCCTGAGACCCCCGGGAGACGGGCAGCGGGGACACATTGTGGGGACGGGACTTCCCATGGGTCAATTGGCTCCGAGCACGGTCACCATCGGCGGATTCAGGTCCAGGTCGGCCAGCCGTCTCTTCAGTTCGCCCGCCCTGTGCTCGGCGGTTTCCAGAGTCTCTTTCGCTACGCGAATGGCCGCCGCTTTGGGATCGAATTGGGAGACTTGATCCAGTTGCTTCTGGGTCCCTCTGAGTTGCTGTTGGAGCATCTCCGTCCTGGCTCTGCTCTCGGCCGTGTCGATGGCCATCTGGCTCAGCTCGTTGCTGAATCGGCTCAATTGCTCGCCTCCTACGGATTTAGCCAATTCTTCGCGTCTGCGGGCCAGTTCGATTCGGGCTTTCATCACGTTCTCCTGAGCCTTGATGACTTCCGATTCCGGCGCGCGTCCTGCCTGCACCTGCTTCTCCAGGTTCGCGAGCAACTCATGGTTGTTCTGCACGATCCGGTCCAACGTTTCCATGATTTCGTCCCCGGCCTGCTTCTCATTCAGCTCCTTTCGCGTGACGGCAATCTGTTCCTCGATGGCCCGTCGTCTGGCATTCATGATTTCCAGGTTGATCACGGTGTCCTGGAGGATCCTCGTCAGCTCGCGTCGTCTGGCTATCAAGTCCGCGATGTCCACCGGGACCATGGTCGGATCGACTCCATCGCCGAGCAACCGGCTCAGTTCCTCGGCCGCATTATCCCGCTGGGCTTGAGCCCGGATGACCACGTCCTGCAAATCGCTCTCGTATCGCTCGAAAGCGTACCGAAGACTGTCGTGCAAGTTGGCCACGATCGCGTTGAGGAACTCTTCAGCCGCGAGCTTGACACCATCGGGCAGTTGAACGAAGAGTCTTAGGGTCGCGCTTTGTTGCACGCTCTCGGTTCGCGACGGCTCCGCCCTCGCGCGATACCCATACCTGGTTCCTAGGCCGCCCATCCCCATGCCACCCATCATCCCACCACCACTGCCGCCACCGCCCATCATTCCTCCACCCATGCCCCCCATGCCTCCCATCCCTCCACCCATTCCGCCGCCTCCCATGACGCCGTAGCCGCCACCATACCCGGCGCCCTCCTGCCGACCCTGCGGCTTGGGAGCATTGCGGTCGTCGGGCTGAGAATCGCCGGCAGAGTTCGGCTTGTTGCTCGGCGTGCTCTGCGGCCCCAGCATCTTTCCTACCACGTCCTTTCCATAGAGTCGCTCAAGCTGCTGCTGGGTATCCGAATACCTTTCTTGTTCGCCCGAGAACCTCCCGGCTTGCGCGCCCCCATACGGCCCACCCTCCAGCCATTCCATCTCGATGTTCTGACGAATGCCCGTCTCGTCCGGATCGCGTCCCAACACCTTTCGCGTAGCCTGTCCCACAACGGCGGAACTGGCGATCAGATTCTCGACCGTTTCCGGGTTCAGCGGCATGATGGCCGGGTCGAGCGTGATTCTTACAAGACAACTGGCGGTGCGCGTATTCGAAAGCTTCTCGTCGGCAAGAGTTACCATGCAGACCAGCGTCAGAACCGCCGCGGTGCAGATGAAGTTGTTTCTCAAGGTTCGCATTCTCGTTTCTCCTTATTTCAAATGTTCTTGGGTCCGTCGGCTTTGATCCTGGCGAGTCTCTCTCTGGCCTGCTCGGCCCAGCGGCTCTGGGGGAACACGCGGATTACCTGCTCGTAGGCATCGATCGCCGACCGAGTCTGATTTAACTCGCGATGGAAGCGGTCGCCCTGGTACAGGAGCGAACAGGCCGCTCTGTCGTATTGCTCCTGGAACTTCTCGCTCGGATCGCGGATGCTCGCCAACTCGGCTTCCAGCGACTCGAACCGCTGCTGCTGCCGTTCCCGGGCCACCACATCCCGGACCAGTTTCAGGGCGGCCCCCGTCTGAGCCTGCAACTGCCTGACCTGCTCCTCCAGTGAGGCGATTCGCTGGAGCTCGGGCTCAGGTCCGTCCGCTCGCATGCAAAACGCAAACACTCCAGCCGCGATGGCAATCGCCGCTGCCGCCGTCAGAGGCACAACCATCCTGAGGATCCGCCGACGCCGAATCCTCAGGCGAACCCCGTTGGCGGTGACGCGGGCGAAGACGGGTCGGCCCACGGCGTTGTCCGCCCTCTGCAGCAGCGTCTTGATCTTTTCCTCGTTCACAGCATCTCCTCGAACAAATCGCCCAGTTGTTCCTTGAGCTTCGCCCTGGCGCGGTTGAGCCGGACCTGCATCGCGTTGACCGTCAGGCCGAGCAACTCGCAGGCTTCCTGCGTCTCCAGCCCCTGGAGGTACTTCAAAACAATGGGTGCAGGTTTGAGTTTACGTAGGATCTGAGTGATTTGGACGGAGGTGGACTCCTTTTCGTAGAACTGCAAGTTGTTGTCTGAAAACAGTTTGCGGTTTGGTGAAAGGAGTCCAACGATGATTGTATCGGAACTGATC
>DATIKY010000366.1:0-6736 GCA_035476995.1 Sedimentisphaerales bacterium
GGCCGCCTCAGTCGGCCGCAAGGCCTTCTGACACTCACGATCAGTGCCAACACTTGGATCAAAACGCGCCTGTTACAGATCCTCAATCAAATCCCAGCCAACGTCTGACCCGTCCATGTTTATGCAACGTTAGGGTATACAGAGCAGATCTTCCGGCACCCCCTGGCTCATGACCCCGGAGAGATAGGCGTCGCCCCAGTAGTGATCATGCCAGCACTGCTCGCCGTCTACGGCGCTGGTGTGGTACAGAGCATTGGACGAGGCATATACGCTGATCCCTTGGTACCGCCACCGGCAGGGTGCATCCAGTTCAGTCACATGGTTCACCGAATACCTCGGATCGTTGTATGTTTGGTTCAGTCGAATGCCTACGTCCAAAGCGGGTTGTCCGCCCGTACTCCAGCCGATGGTCTGAATGGGCTGAGAATACTTCGGAGCTACCGACGACAGATAGACAATTATCATGTCAGCATAGTGGTAGTAGGTGTGCCACGAATGGAACATCGTGCTGTCTTGAATATATCCGTTGGGAAAACTCAGGACGTTGGCGCGGTCATACCAGTCCAACCACAAGAGATCGAGGTAGCCGCTATAGCAGTTCCCTCCCCCAAAATAGATCACGGTGGGCTTGTTCAGATCAAATGGAGGATTCTCTTGGCGCAGCGTGGTGGCCCCAAATTCTGGGACAATGAAGATCTCCACGGTGCTCGGCGGGCTACTCACTTCGCCATCGCTAACCACCAGCTCAAACTCGCATTCTTGAATCTGGTCGGTCTGGGCAAAGCCGCCGATCGTAGGAGTCGCAGTGTCCGCCTTTGTGATAATGACAGAAGGGCCAGAAACCTGGGTCCAGGCGTACGTCAAGACTGTTGACCCGTCCGGGTCGTATGACTTGGTCCCATCCAATCGTACTGCGGCTGTTCCGGCGTACCGCGATGAACCCGCATCGGCAACCGGGGCCAGGTTTGCAGCGATCGCACGGGTACACATACGCTCCGACATGATGGCCGTACTGGAGATCAAGGCAAGCAGGACGACGAGCCGAGTGTAACGTTGGTGTATGCTCATACCTTATCCTCCTATGAAATCGCCACCGAACGCCATATTATAGGTTTCTGGTGGTCGCCAAGTCAATACGTATAAGTACGTATTTTGGAGCACGCACGTCGAGAGTAACGGTTTCGTGGCGGCCCTGGAATGTATCGTCGTTCTGCCCACTTCTATCCAACACAGCCAGGATGGCCGTGATACGAAAGGGCGGGATGCCCTCGCTATGGCTAACCATCCTTCTTGATGCGCTCGGCGAGCTGGTCTTCGCCTGGGACCAGTTCCTGGCGGTGACGCTGCACCTCTTTGAGAATCTCCGCGATCGCTGCGGGGTGGTCTTTTGAGACGTCGTGTTTCTCCGAGGGGTCGTGGTCCAGGTGGTAGAGCAGTGGGGGATCGTGCTCGACCGGCTTGTCGCCGCCGTAGCCGGACTGCGTGATGAAATGGGCTTTGTAGGGGCCCTTGCGGACCGCGAAGAGCTTCGTGCCTCGATAGTAGAACACCGTGTCGCGCGGACTGGGGCCCTTGCCGTACAGGACCGGCCGCAGGTCCAGGCCGTCGACCACCCGATCGGTCGGCGGCTGACCGCCGGCCAGTTTCACGATCGTTGTGTACAGGTCCATCGTCGTGCCCAGGTCGTGGACCGCCGCCGGCCGGATCGTGCCGGGCCACCACATCAGACACGGCTCGCGCATGCCGCCTTCGAAGGTGCAGCCTTTGCCGTCCCGCAGGAGGCCCGCGGAGCCGCCGTGCTGATCGTAGGGCAGCCAGGGACCGTTGTCCGAGGTGAATACGACGAAGGTGTTCCGGTCCAGCCCCTCTCGACGCAGCGTCTCCAGGATTCGCCCGACCGACCAGTCGATCTCTTCGACCGTATCGCCGTAGAGCCCGCGAGGGCTCTTGCCTCGGAACTCGTCCGAAGCAAACAGCGGAACATGCACCATCGTGTGCGCCAGATACAGGAAGAACGGACGATCCTTGCTTCGCTCGATGAAGCGGACCGCCTCTTCGGTGTACCGCTTGGTCAGCGTGTTCTGGTCCGCGGGCCACTCGATGATCTGTTCGTTTCGCATCAGCGGGACGTTCCAGTACTCGGACTTCGGCTCCCAGAAGGCCGCTCGCCCCTGGGGACCGCCGACGCGGTCCATGTCGTTGCTGTAGGGCAGGCCGAAGAAGGAATCGAATCCGTTGTGGGTCGGCAGATATTGGGGCAGGTGGCCCAGGTGCCATTTGCCGATGCAGGCGCATGTGTAGCCCTGTCCTTTGAGGGCCTCTGCGATCGTGATCTCGCCTTGCGGCAGACCTCCCGCGGAATCGGGGAACAGCACCCGGCGGCTATCGTTGCACATGCCGCTGCGGATGGGCAGCCGCCCGGTCAGCAACGCGGCCCGGCTGGGCGTGCAGACCGACGCTCCGACATAGAAGTCGGTCCATCGCTGTCCCTCGGCGGCCATGCGATCCAGGTTGGGCGTGCGGATCGTCGGATGACCGTAACAGCCGAGGTCGCCATAGCCCAGGTCGTCGCAGAAGACGATGATGAAGTTGGGTTTGCTCTGTGCCTTGTCTGCGCCGAGCAGTCGCGAAGCCTTTGAGAAGGCCAATCCCGCGGCACCCATCCCTACCCGTCGCATCAACTCCCGTCGCGTCATCCGGCTGTTCATGTTCGTCCTTTCGTCCATTCGTGTGTGGCGAGGGCATCTTGCCCTCGCTCTTTCCGGACACGGCCAAGATGGCCGTGTGACGCAAGGGCGGGACGCCCTCGCCACGCCATCATGCTCTTCCTGACGGTCTTCGGCCTGTGCCTTCCATTTTCTGGGCCGAGTCCCCGAGGTCTTGTCGCATGGCGTCCGCCAGTCGCTGCAATCGCTCGACGACGTCCGGATGTTGATCCGCGACGTTGTGCTGCTCCCCAATGTCGGTCTCCAGGTTGTACAAGGCCAATTCGGTCTTGGCCTGCTGGTACTTGGCGGGGATGCCCCCTGTGGCGCGAGGCTGGCCTGCCAGCGTGCGGTAGGCGTGGGGGAAGTGCAGCTTCCATGGGCCGCTGCGGACCGCTTCGAGCGCCCAACCCTGATAATAGAAGAACGCCTCGTGAGGAGTTGCGGCGCCGGGTGCGCCGGTCAGGAGCGGTCGGATGTCCTTCCCGTCGATCTTGTGCTCGGGCAGTTGCGCCCCGGCCAGGCGCGCCATCGTCGGGAGCAGGTCCATCGTCGAGGCCAATTCGTTGCAGGTCTTGCCGGCGGGGATCGTGCCCGGCCACCAGAAGAGCGTCGGCTCACGCTGCCCGCCTTCGAAGGTGGTGCCCTTGCCCTCGCGCAGCGGGGCTGCGGAGCCTGCGTGATCGCCATAGCTGAGCCAGGGGCCGTTGTCCGAGCAGAAGACGACCATCGTGTTGCTGTCGATGCCCAGTCGTGTCAGCGTCGAGAGGATCTGTCCGACGGACCAGTCGATTTCCATCACCACGTCGGCGAACAAGCCCTTGCCGGACTTGCCCTTGAACTTGTCCGAGACGAACAGCGGCACATGCACCATCGAGTGGGGCACGTAGAGAAAGAACGGACGGTCCTTGTTCTTCTCGATGAACCGCACCGCCCGCTCGGTGTACCAGGTCGTCAGTTGCGTCTGGTCGGGGTCGTAGGCGACGACCCGTTCGTTTTCGACGAGCGGCAGATCGGGATACGCCTGCGGATTCTCGGGATGCCGGGGCCACATGTCGTTGGAGTAGGGAAGCCCGAAATACTCGTCAAAGCCGTGACGGGTCGGGAGGAACTTGAGCTTGTCGCCCAGGTGCCATTTGCCGTAGCAGGCGGTCGCGTAGCCCAGGGGCTTGAGCATCCCTGCGATGGTCGTCTCGCGGTCGCTGAGGCCGATCCCCGCGTTGGGTCCGAGCACGTTGGGCAGGCCGACTCGCTGGGGATAGCAGCCGGTCATCAGGGCCGCCCTCGAAGGCGTGCAGGACGCCGCCGCGGCGTAGAAGTCGGTGAAACGAACGCCCTCGGCGGCCATCCGGTCGAGGTGGGGAGTCGGATAGTCCTTGGCTCCGAAGGGACCGATGTCCGCATAGGCCATGTCGTCGATGAAGATCACGACGAAGTTCGGCGGGCGGTTCTTGCTCTCGTTGGTCGAGGCTCGCAACGCCCCGGCACACCCCGAGGCGGCAGCGCCTACCGCGGCCAACCCGATCGTTCTGAGGAATTCCCGTCGATTCAGTTTTGCACGCATGCCACGATTCTCCAACTACGGTTCGGCGCCCCAGAAGAAACGTAGCCCGAGATCCGGCCGTAGTCAACTCCCAGGATCGGTTCGACTTGGGGCTTTCGCAATGAGGGCCGGCGGTTTACCATGGCCATGGATCGTCCTTTGAAGAAATGGGTTTCGCGATCGATGGAGTTCGAACATGCAGGCAGTCAGCAGAACCGTGTTTCTCGTGTCGATGATGGCAGGCCTTTCGTTCGCAGTCGCCAAAGCGGGTGACGCGGCGCGATTCGTGGTCTCTCCGAAAGGTAGTAAAGGGCAATTCGCGACGCTCCAGGCCGCGTGCCAGGCCGCACGCAAAGCCGGGACCGACAAGCCCAGAACGGTCGTCATCGAGGAAGGCGACTACTTTCTGGACGAGCCGGTGACGCTCACCCAGGCCGACAGCGGCCTGACCATCGAAGCGGCCCCCGGCGCGAAGGTCTGTCTCTATGGCGGCAGGGAGGTCCTCGGCTGGCAGGCCGATGGCGACGGGCTCTACGCCGCCTCGCTGGCCGGCGTGAAGGAAGGCACGTGGGACTTCCGCGCGCTGATCGTCAACGGTCGCTACTGCCCCAGGGCGAGACTGCCCGAGACCGGGTTCTTCGAGCACCTGAGCGTTTTCGACGTGCCCTGGATGTCCACCACAGGCGGCGGCTGGAAGCGAAAGCCCACGGACCAAGAACTGACCACGATGAAGTACAAGCCCGAGGATCTCGGCCCCTGGCTGGACGTCCGCAACGCGGAGGTCACCGTCTACCACATGTGGGACGAGTCGCTGCTGGGTGTCTCGGCCCACGATCCGAACTCGCGCACGCTCACCTTCTCGACGCCGTCGGGCCATCCGCCGGGGGCGTTTGGGGTCAAGAAGTACGTCGTCTGGAACGTGCGGGAGGGCATGACCCGGCCGGGACAGTGGTTTCTCGACCGCACTCGCGGCAAGGTCGTCTATCGGCCCCTGGCGGGCGAGGATATGGGCAAGGCCCGCGTCATCGCGCCGGTCGCGACGTCGATCCTCGCGCTCCAAGGCGCCCCAGACAATCCGATCCGCAATGTCACGATCCGAGGCCTGACCCTCTCGGCCACGACCACGCCTCTGAGGGCCGGGGGCTTCGGAGCCGGCGCGTTCGAGGGGGCCCTCACCGTGACATCGGCGCGGGACTGCGTGTTTGCGGATCTCGAAGTCGTCAACGTGGGCGGCCAGGCGATCAAAGTCTCCGGCTCGAACCTGCGAGTCGAACGATGCCACACGCACCACGTCGGCGCCTGCGGCATCCGCTTCCAGGGCGACGGCCTGCTCATCGCGGACAACGAGGTCCACGACGTCGGCCTGACCTATCCCAGTGCGATCGCCGTCACCGGAGGCGGCAAAGGCTGCCGGGTCGCGCACAACCACATCTACCGCACGCCCTACTCCGCGCTCACCTGCGGCGGGCAGGACAACCGCATCGAGGGCAACCGCATCCACCACGCGATGCAGGAGCTCCACGACGGCGCCGGCATCTACTGCTTCGGCGGCAAAAACCTCGTCCTCAGCGGCAACTTCATCTACGACATCACCGACACCGGCGGCTACGGCGCCTCCGCCTATTACCTTGACGAGCAATGCGAAGGCTGCGTCGTGGAGAAGAACCTTTCGATCGGCGTCGTCCGTCCCTCGCACAACCACATGGCCAGAAACAACACGATCCGCAACAACGTCTTCATCAACGACGGCCCGATGCAGATCACATTCCCCCGTTCCTCGGGGTACACGTTCGAACGCAACATCCTCTGCGCCCAGGGCCCGATCACCCTGGACAACTTCGAGGCGGTCGCGAAACTCAGCGGCAATGTGCTCTTCAGCAGGCAGGGGCCGATCGAATGCCGCAAGCTCGACCAGTACAGCCGCAAGGGCGCATATGCCCTTGAGCCGAGCGAGGAAAACCCGCAGACGGATCCGATGCTGACCGTGTACGAAGGGGGCAAGGTCGAATTCGCCCCCGACTCCCCGGCCCGAAAACTGGGCATCGAGCCGATCGACGTCAGCGACGCCGGGCCGCGTCGCTAGCGTGCGGTTCGAGACGCTCTTGGGGGCAGCAGGGGGACCAGCGTCTCGGAGAACGCGCGCTTCCGCGTCCCGAGGTCGGCTGCGCCGTCGGGCGATGGCCGACCGGCGTCGGGCGCTGTGCAAGAAGGAGCTCGGGGTGGGACCTCATTGACCTTGTTGACCGGATTGACCTCATTGACAATGGGGTCAACAAGGTCAATACGGTCCCTCGCATCTCCTTGACGGTCCCGCTGCCGACCCATCGCTGCCACTGATGCCCCGCAACCTAGTGTAGTGTTTGATAAATAGTTGCAATTATATGATTTATATTGCGTCTTCCTTGGTAACAGGAAAGGATGGACGCAATGCGTGTAGCTGCGACGATCACGATTACGGACGAACAGCGTGTGACCCTGCAACGGTGGG
>DATIKY010000367.1:0-7017 GCA_035476995.1 Sedimentisphaerales bacterium
GTCGTCATGGGTGCGAGATCTCGTGACCAGTCCCGCGATCGACGCCGGAGATCCCGCCGGCCCGGTCGGACAGGAGCCGCTGCCCCATGGAGGGATCGTCAACATGGGCGCCTACGGCGGGACCGCAGAGGCCAGCAAGAGCCGTTATTAAACCCAGGCTGCCATTATCACGATAGAAGAGTACGACTATGAATCAAAACCGAAAGAACATCGCTCTGTCGAAGTGGGCTGTCGTGCTTCTGCTGGCCGCGAGCCTTCGAACGCTTCACGCCCAACCGCCGATAATCAGCCCGTCGCCATATTGGAAAAACCAGCTCGTCTATCCCTATGACACATTCTGCAACAGCCGATTCGCGGACGGCAAGACCAAATGGATCAAGTTCACGATCCTCCTGGAGCCGTACGATCCGAGCGTGGTCTACTTCCAGGACAGCAGCAAGTACGTGTTTCATTACACCTTCGCCAACGAGTGGCTCGATCCGTTCCGCGGGATGACCGCGGCGCAGTACAACGCCGCAACGCTGTTCGAGAAGAATCAGAAGGCCGTCCTGGGCGCGGTGATCCTGCCTCCGGTCGTAGTCTGGCCGACGCAGCCGACGGTCCGCGAGTACGGGATTCAGCTCATTCGCCAGGACGCGTTCACGCGCGAGCAGATCCGCGATCTATTTCATTTGGTCAAGTCCCGGATCGGCACCCCGGACGATGTGCAGGTGTTCTATTTCCCGACGTACGAGCAGCAGGCGACCGCGACGGCCAATCGCGACTGGTTCGAATCGCAGGGCATCCCCCTGAGCTCGACCTCGCGATGGGCCAAGGGAAACACATGCTATTCCCAGGGATGGGCCTTCGGAAGAGTCAACTTCATCCCGGCCGGCGAGATCGCCTCCGCCTACCATAGCGGCCGGCTGAAGCCGACGGACATTCTGCTCACCGACGGCGTACCCGCCGAGGTCCCCTTCGTGGCGGGCATCATTTCGCTGGCTCCGTCCACGCCCAATTCGCACGTGGCGATCCTCGCCAAAACGTACATGGTTCCGTTCATCCATCTGGCGTTGGCAGCGGACGCCCAACGCATCCAGACGCTCATCGGGAGCCGAATCGTGTTCACCGCCTACGAGAACGATTTCGGAGTCGATGTGTGGATCGCGGACACCGAGGGCCTCCTCGACGAAGTCGCGGTCGGCGAAATCCTCGAACTCAGGAAGCCCGCGCCCCTGAACATCTCGCCGACCGCTTCTCTGGGAGCGTTCGGCGTGTCCACGGAGGGGCTGCTCACGGAGGATATTCGGTATGTGGGAGGCAAGGCCGCCAACTTCAGCCTGCTGCGAGCGGTCGTGCCTGAGAACTCCCCCTACGCGGTCGCGTTGACGTTCGACCTGTGGAAGGCGTTTCTCGATCAGCCGCTGGCCCCGGTTGCAGCCCTGGCCCTGATGCATGGCGAACACATGCTGTTCTGGGCCGACGACCAGACGGAGCAGGGCCCCACGCACGCCGGTTTCAAACTGAGCAAAGACGGCGAAACCCTCTGCCTGTTCGACGCCGACGGCGCAACGCTCCTGGACTCGATCGAGTATGGACCGCAGACCAGCGACGTCTCCTACGCCCGATCCGTCGACGGCGGCGACACCTGGGAAGCGTCCCCCACTCCCACTCCCGGAGGGGCCAACTCGCCCCTGCCCGGCGCGCACACAGGCGGCCTGGTCATCAATGAGTTCATGGCCGACAACGAGCAGACGCTCGAAGATCCCGTCGATCCCGGCGACTACCCCGACTGGATCGAACTGTACAATGCGTCGGACGAGACGATCGTCCTGAACGGCCTGTACCTGACCGACGACATCACCAGACCGACCCTCTGGCAGATCCCCTCTGAAATCGCGGCGCCGACGCTGCGGGACGAGATCGCCCGACGGCTGTCGGACTACACGAGCTACCCGCCCGCGGACATGCAGAGACTGTCGCGCGATCTGGCCTCGATCCGCAGCTTGTTCACGGGCGCCGGGACTACCGAATTCGACGACGCCCTGCGAGAAGGCGTGATCGACGTGCTGACGGACCCTGTGCATGGATTCGACCCAAGTGTTCCGTTGCGGTTCCGCAGCTCGACCAACGTCGAGGACAGCGTCGACTTCATCGGTGCCGGGCTGTACGACAGCTTCAGCGGCTGCCTGGCCGATGCGCTCGACGGAGACGACGACGGCCCTTGCGCCTGCGATCCGAACCGCAAGTCGGAGAAGGACATCTTCCAGGCGATCCGACAGGTCTTCGCCAGTTTCTACAACGACAACGCCTACCTGGAGCGTCTGCGTCACGGCCTGAACGAATCCGACGTCGGCATGGCGGTCGTGGTCCACCACTCGTTCCCCGACGAGATCGAGCTGGCCAACGGCGTGGCCACCATGCAGCGGAACGGCCCTGCAGCCAACACGGCTGTCTCGTTGGTCACGCAACTGGGCGCAGTCTCCGTGACCAACCCCGAGGGCGGTTCGATTCCCGAAGAGGTCTCCGTGACGATCCTCCCGTCGGGCAGCAGCGCGTGGCCCGAGTTCAAACAGGCGTCGAGCCTGGTCCGCCTGGGCGAGACCGTCATGGCCGGTACCCTGCGCGGCAAATCCATCCAGGGCGCCAGCGACTACATGGATCTGACGAATCTGCTGCTGAAGGTCGGCGGTGAATTCGAACGCATCACCGGCAGACAGGAGTACATCCTCGACCTCGAGTACAAGAAGGTCGCGCCGGGCGGGCGGGTGCTGCCGGAGGGCGGCCTGGTCGTCAAGCAGGTCCGCCAGGTCCCGTCGTCCGATCGCATGCAGACACCCTACCTCGTCAATCAGCCCACACAGTTCGAGGTCTATACGGGCGAGGTCGAACTGATGGACGCGGTGGACGTGTTCGCCGATCATCGTCTGAAATCCCGCTGGACGATCCAGACCCGCAACACGGTCCTGGACAGCAATGCCCTGAGCGAGAGCCTCTACACGGATGTGCAGATCGAGTATCTCGACGGAGACACGATCCGCACGATCTCGGGCTCGATGGCCTCTCTGCCGGAGGCCAGGCACAGCGCATATGGCGACGACACCGTCGATACGTGGGAGTTGCGCGATCTGGCGAATCCGCGGGCCTATCGTCTGCGAACCACCGACGTGCCGATGGAGATCCCGCCGTCCCAACGACCGATCTTCGCTTCCGTGGACCTGGGCGGCTCCGGATATCGCGTCCCCTACCGGTTCCTGACCCTCAACGTGGACTACGCCAATCCGGTCATGTCCTGGCATCCGCTGGCCATGCGGTACACGACGACCAACCGGGTGTACCTGTGGGCCACCCCCCCCGCCGGCGAAGGCGATCTGCCCCAGGAGCGGACCTTGACCTACGACGGCGTGACGATCCAATCGTACTTCTATTACCCGCCTCTGCCGGCGGGATTGACCGAGTGGGAACTGGGCGGCGGCAACACCGCGCCTCTGAAGCGATGGGACCATACCCGAATCGAGGGCCTCACCGCCCAACCGATCGTTCTGAAGGGCTACTACTCGCAGACGTTCCGCCCCGAGCATCACAATCTCGTCGAGCATTTCCTGTTCGAGCCCCGAGTCGAACCGGGGATCTCCGCCGAGATCCTCGACCAATTGCAGGCCAAAGGCATCCGGTTCCTCCATATGATCCTGGACAAGGACGGCGTCGGCGCCAACGACTCGCGGATCATCGCATACAACTTCAGCGAGATCCCCACCGCTCTCACGACCGTCGGGACCGGCCCCTGACCCGCGGGAATCGATGGATCATCGCGAGCGGGTTCGCGTACGAGGACGCGGGCCGGCAGGTTTGGGCGCCGGACGCTCCAGGTGGAACGCTTCGATGAGATCGTCGATGATCTCCTGCGACATGGCCACGTGGCCTCCGATCGGCTGGGCGTCCAGCACCGCCTCCGCGGAGTGCTCCAGCACTTCGAGCTTGTCGAAGGCCGACAGAACGTCCCGTCCGACCACCATCACGCCATTGTTGCAGAGCACGGCGGCCGGGCTCAGGAGAGTCAGCGTCGAGGCCAGGGCCGCGAAGTCGTTGAACACAGTCTCGAACGGCAGCAGGCTTACCTCGCGAACGAACACGTAGCTCTCGGGGATCGTGTACGTGTCGATCGACCGGTGGCAGACGCTGAACGCCATCGCGTTGACCGGACAGGCGTTGATGATCGCGCCGATCTCCGGATGGGCGTCGTAGAGGGCCTTGTGGGAGAAGACCGCCCGGCTCGGGTGCTTGCCGAACTCCTTCTTGCCCTTGCGGATCATGACCAGGTCCTCCGGCAGCACCGAATGGCGGTCCAGCGGATACGGCGTGATCAGGAATTTCTCGTCGTCGATCCGGGCCGAGAACGTGCCGGTCGTCGTGATCAGCAAACCCTGGCGGTAGCCCCGCTCGATGAACTTGCAGAGCTGGTTGCGGAGGTCCTTCTCGCGGATGGTCATCATGGTCGGGTCATACTCGAACGAGTCGATCGGCACGTCGCTCTTGCTCTGCAATTGGAGTTGCTGATCCGTCAGGAACTTCGGTTCGCCCAGACTATGGGCCTTGATCAGAATCTTGCAGCAGACTTCGAGCGTCTCGAATTTCTGGAACGCCTCCTGGAGGGTCGTGCCGCCGCAGCAGACGCCGTGGTTCTCCAGAATCACGCTGTCGAAGCCCTCCTCGAACTTGTTGGCGATCTTGTCGCCCAGGTCCTCGCTGCCGGGCGTGCCGTAGGGCGCGAACGCCACAGCGCCGTTGGACCGCCAGGCCTGGTGAAACAGACGCGTGTCGGGCACCTTGTGCGCAATGCTGAACGCCACCAGCGCCATCGGGTGGGCGTGCACCACCGCCCGCAGGTCCCGACGGGCCGCGTAGATCGCCTTGTGGAACGGGTATTCGGAGGACGGCTTGTGCAGCCCCTCGATCCGTCCGTCCGCGCGAACGCAGACGATGTCGTTGGGCGTCAGCGTCCCCTTGTCGACGCCGGTCGGGGTGATCCACATGTCCCCGTTCTCGTCGAGGATCGACAGGTTGCCGCCGGAGGTCGTGGTCATCTTGTATCGGTAGATCCGCTGCATGGTGAGCACCAGCTCATCCCGCGGATGCAAATACTCGTAACGCATGTTGTGGCTCTCTCAAAAAAAACGTACTTCCGTGTATTCGACACCCCCTATATACCCATCGGCGGGCAAGAGTTCAATCCCGCTCCCGCCGGGCGGTTGCCGCCAATAGGAACGCCCTGGTCGGCGGCACCGTCGGCCAGGGCGTTCGTTCATTCGTGTGTGTGTGTCAGGCCTGGGACCTGTCGGATCAATACTCCCGATCCTTGACGATGCCCGGCTGCGGGACGGGGTATCGGCCGCTGGCGTCCGGCTGCAGCGGCGCGGGCGAATCCCACGTCATCTTGTCCAGCCCCGGCGCCATCTCGTGCGGACAATTGAGCATGGCTTCATAGGTGATCTCCTGGCCTGTGTGCGCGGCCATACGGCCCATGCTCGTCACAAGACTGCACTCGACGCCGTACTTCACCTCGTTGTACGGCTTGTCGGCGCGGATCGCGTCGACCAGGTCGTTCCACTCGTTCTGATACGGGTCCTGCTGGTCGCGCGGGATCCTCGACTGCCAGACCATGGTCTCGCGAGTCGGTTCCTGGCCCTTGTGAATGCTCGAGGGCGCGCCGCAGTCGCCGCTGCGGGAGGCCACTGCCATGCCCTTGCTGCCGTGCAGGTAGCTCGAGTAGATGTCGTTGCAGCCGTTCATGCAGCGACCGTCGAAGTAGAACTTGCTGCCGTCGGCGTAGGTGTACTCGACGGAGTAGATGTCGAAGTTCTGGTCCACGTACGTGATGCCCTCGGGACTCTGGCGGTAGTGCCGGCCGCCCAGACCCTGCGCCTTGACCGGCCACGAGCCCTTGATCCAGCCCAGGTGGTCGATGATGTGGATGTAGAAGTCGCTGTAGTTGCCGCCGCTGGCCCAGATGAAGCTGTGGAAACGCTGGATCTGATAACGCAGGTCGCTGACGTCGGCGGGCTTGGGCAGAGAATTGAAGAACCCCGCCGGACCGTGCATGCGGTAACCGCGCTGCAGGATGACGTCGCCGATCTCGCCGTCCTGGACGCGTTTGACCAGCTCCTCCAGGGCCCGGCTGTGCCGGGACATCAGACCGACGCCGACCTTGAGGTTCTTGGCCGAGGCCCGTTCGCCCAGTTCGAACATCCGCTTGCTGGTGGGACCATCCACGGTGACCGGTTTCTCCATGAACACGTGGAGACCCTTCTGGATCGCATAACCGAAATGGACCCAGCGGAAGGCCGGCGGCGTCGCGAGGATCACGATGTCGCCGGGCTTGAGGCAATCCATCGCTTTGCGGTAGCCGTCGAAGCCGAGGAACTTGCGGTCTTCTGGCACGTCCACCTTGTCCCCAAACTGTCCTTTGAGGTTCGCATAGCTGTCCTTGAGACGGTTCTCGAAGGCGTCGGCCATGGCGACCACCTTGACCGGGCCCTGCTTGACGTTCAGGGCGTTCGCCGCTGCGCCGGTTCCGCGCCCGCCGCAGCCGACGAGGGCCACCTGGAGGGTGTTGTTTTCGCCGGCGTACGCGCGGGTACCTAGTCCCATCGCCAGCGACGATACCGCCGCGAGTTTCCCCGTGTCTTTCAGGAATTCGCGACGCGACGTGCCCTTGCCGATGATTTCACTCATAGTGATCTCCTGCACCGTTTGGATTTGCTTTGGCCGATAGCTGTCTGTCCGCGATCCTGGCCATCGGATCGCGACGGAATATCTTCTGACCGCTCATAACCCGCTATTATCCGCGATCTGGCGGATCGGGACAAGTCTTTTTCGCCCGAGACAGGAGTCGTCCGCCGACTAGTGCTCCGTTACGCGTGATTTGATATAGAGTTTCCGGTCTCTTTGCCGATAGGATAGTTGTACCCAGGTAAGGAGACCTATCATGAAGAAGAAGTATACTGTCACCCTGATGGAAGAGGAACGGCGGATGCTGCA
>DATIKY010000368.1:0-17764 GCA_035476995.1 Sedimentisphaerales bacterium
GCCGTCTCCGCCTCGCGGAGCATCCGGACGATCTGCTCTTCACTGAACCGTTGCTTCTTCATGATTTCTCCTGTAATTCCAGATACCTCTACAGGGAAATCCTAACATCGTCAATGGCACTACTTTCGGGGGATAAGCCAGATGTGGTTGACCTTCAGATCCATCTGGACTGGGGCGCCTCGCTTCGCCGAGAGGAGCCTTACGGAGTCATCTCCAACTTTTCGGGTCAGGTGATGATTTATGATTTCCGGCGGTTCGCCTATACGGACCCGGTCTATATCGAACGGGGCTATCTACGCTACGAACTGGACTTCTCGGAGCCGTTAGATGGGCGGATCAGCCTCGGGGCCAAGGACTTCACCATCGTGGGTCGGCAGGAACTCGTACGTTCCGAGCATCTGACCCTTGATCCCGATCAGAGGCCTCCCCTGATGCGGGGCGGATAAAGGAAGGCGATCAGGACAAACCTCGACTGCGACGAGATCGACGATTGCACGGTGGCGCTGCTGTGTCTGGTCACGTCGAACAGGTCGCAAGAATCACGTCATGGGCAGATAGATGTGTGTGCGGAGTTCCTCCGGTGGGGTGGTCTGCGGGTCGTTGAGGTATTCCTCCCACATGGGCATGTACCTGGCCCATTCGGCGTCGGTCTTGATCAGGCCCTTGGCCTTGAGGAACTCGGTGATCCGGGCGTAGGTCTTGCTCAGTTCCGAGTACGAGCCGCGATGGGTGAACCGCATGGCTCGGGCCGCCGGGATGGGTTTGACGAAGCCCGGACCGATCATCCGCGTCGATGCCGGCGGCGCTGCGATCGGCATCGCGGCGGTGAATCTCACTCCCTGCGGGCCGTGAGCCATGTACATGACTCGCGGCGGGCCGGAAGGGGACAGCTTGAGTTGTCGTACGAACGCCACAAGCTCGGTGAAAGCGGTGCGCATGGCGCCGGCGATGGCGGCCGGGTCCGGTCCGACCGCTCCCGGCATCTGCGCCGCCAGGACACGCGGAACCTCCACCTCTTCAAATTCCAAGGTGTCAAACTCTGACATTGCTTCACTCCTCGTTGTTGCTTGGGCGGACTTCCAGCAGTTGGCATTCAGCAGAAGTCCGATTGCCTCAGTCATCTCTGTGGTCAGGATTATGACTTTGTGCACCGGGGAAGGCAAGGACAATTCCTGACGTAATTCCAGGACGCCGAAACCCAGGCGTACGCGAGAGCGGGTGTCTGTGAAAAGAAACGAGCGTCCACCGCCTCGCCGGCAACCGGTCATTCGCGCCTCCGGCGGAATCGTCCGCCGAAAGAAGGCAACGGACTGATCCGGATTCCGGCGTTGCACGCCGGGCATTTTTCGCCGTTTGCCAGCAGCACGTAGGGGGGTGCTGCGCACGCCCCGATGGAGGGGAAGATCTTCCTCTATCATGCTGCTGGCGAAAAGCGGCAAATCTCCTTTGCACGACCGTTTCGGGCGTCCCGCCCATGGGACTCTGCTCACCCGAGAACCTGCACAGACACCGAGATCGGAGGGCTCAACGAATTCCCTTGTCTAGCGAATCGCGGCCGGCTACGATGCCGCTAGGCATCGGGCGGATGCCGTTCTCCAGACAGGTGTGCACGACGAAAGTGTGGGAGGTTGAGATATGAGACGCGTTCTGTGGCTGGGTGTCGCTCTGATTGTGGTCGCGTCGGCAGGGGCTCAACCTCGGACGGGACCTCAGGACTCCAACGAGATCGTGCCCCTGTCGAGCATCCGCATGCGGGACGTGTGCATCATGCCGGACGCGGAGACCCAGACCTATTACATGATCGGGTCCGGCTTCAACGGCGTCCGCGCGTACACGAGCAAGGACCTCAAGACCTGGCAGGGTCCCAAGACAATCTTCCGGACCCCTGAGGACATCTGGGGCGACATCCGCGTCGTCGGCATCTGGGCGCCGGAGATGCACAAGTACAAGGGCAAGTACTATCTGTTCCTGACGTTCGACACGCGTCACCCGTTCTCCGAGCAATGGCGCAACTGGTTGCCCCGGGTGTATCGGGGTTCGCAGGTGTTGGTGGGCGACTCGCCGATGGGGGCGTTCAAGCCGTTCCAGAACCGCTCGACGCTGCCGCCGGACATGATGACGCTCGACGGCACGCTCTGGGTCGAAGACGGCGTGCCGTACATGGTCTATTGCCACGAGTGGGTGCAGATCGTCAACGGGTCGGTGGAGTGCATTCGCCTCAAGGACGACCTGTCGGAGACGGTGGGCGAGCCCAGGACCCTGTTCTACGCGGCCGAGGCCCTGTGGAGCACGATGGACAAGGCCCGTGGCAACAACGTCACCGACGGTCCGTGGCTGCACAAGGGCAAGACCGGCAAGCTCTACATGATCTGGGCCAGCTTCCGCAACGGCGTCTACACCGAAGGCGTCGCGATCTCCGCCTCGGGCAAGCTGGCGGGCCCCTGGACCCAGCAGGCCAAGCCCCTGTATACCAACGACGGCGGTCACGGCATGCTCTTCACGACCTTCGATGGCAAACTGATGATGGTTCTGCACTCGCCCAACGGCCGAGAGGCCCGCCCCCGCGTCTTCGAAATGGAAGACACCGGCGAGACGCTGAAAGTCGTCTCGGAGTTCATAGATCAGACTCTGTAGATTGCGGTCCAGTGATGACGGGAGAGGACAAATGCGTGTGGGAGAAACAGAGCGTGGGAAAGACTCGAGCGGGCCCATCCGGATGTTTCGGCGACTCTACATTCCCGACGCTGTCCTGACGATAGTTGCCGTTGTGCTGGCGGCTGGCGGATCGCATTTCATCGAGTGGGCGGAGTACATGGGGGGCTTGCGTGGCCTCGGTGTCGGGCGCAGTTTCCCATTGGTCTTGGGCATGCGGCCATTGATCGCTTTCGTCACGCTGGTTGTCGCGGGGAGGTGGTTCCTGGCGAGACGCTCTACCTTCTCCCAGAGGTTCTTGCGGCTCACGTTTCCTGCCGTTTGCCTGGCGTCTCTTCTCTTTCCCATGAAGGTCACCGAACCGGCGGCAGCGATCTATCTACGAGGGTTCGAGCAGCGGATGTTGAAGGCTGTAGATGTTGGAGCCGTCCAGCAATGGCTGACCGCAGAAGGACGGAAGCACGCCGGCCGAGTGTACCGCCCCGATTTCCCTTTGGAACTTCCCACATGCCTGACTGAATTCCGGCCGAGCGAGATCTTGTTCGGTGATGTCGCCTCTGAACGGGGCATAACGATCGAGTTCCGCTGGTATGCGCCGCATGGCGAGGATTACGGCCTGGTGATCGGCCCACCCTCCATGACGGATTCCTTCGAAATCATGATTCGACTCCCCGACAGCGGTCTCAATGAATTCCGGCGGCCCATCAAACCCGGCGTCTACGTCTTCGCCCGCGGGTGACTCCTCGCTTTCGGCTGCCTGGAAATGCTATCAGTCTCCACCTGCATTGTGCACTCGGAGGAATCGCTCGGCCTTCTTGGCGACTTGTTTTCGTGTGTTGTTGAGCTGGCGTTTTGCGAACGTCAGGACGGCGGTCTTGTCGTCGATGAGGTCGAAGAACTGGTCGAAGGCGTCGATGGCGTGCCCGACGGCGACATTGCGGCATTCCGGCGAGGGGCTTCCGTGATACTCGTATTGGGCTTTCTCGATCTTGAGAATCTCCTGCGTGATGCGCCGGGCGAGGTGGAGTTTGCACCGGACGATCCTGGGCGAGCTGCCGATGAGGTTCGCCGCCGTGACCATCGTCGGGCCGCAGATCGGGGCGTAGTACCGCTCGAAGATCGCTTCGAATCGGCCTTCCGCATCGGCCGTTGTCAGGTTCGCGATGGTCACGATGGCGCCCCATTTCAGGAAGTTGTTCTCGTGGGCGAGCAGGGCGACGAAGGCATTGAAATGAGGGTAGATCAACTCCGGCCGGCGCTCGCTGACCAGCCGCAGCGACTTCTCATAGCGGTACTTGGCGCTGCCTTTCTCTGTTTGAAGAGCTTTGACCAACTCCGGGATCTGACTGGGGTTTGCGATGAGCCGCTCGGCGGCGGTCGCGACATCGATTTCTTTCGTCTTGAGCTGTTGCAGGACACTCGCCTTGGCCATATTGCTCTGGACCTCCATTCGGGTGATGGTATTATCACAGGGGACAACCGGAAGATGCAAGCCATACGTTCGGTTACGCTTCTGTGGACGGGCAAGTCCCGAGTTCGCCGTAGCTGTATGAATAAGGAATTCTGATAGTAACATTAGGCAGTCTTATTGTCTGTATTAAGGGAAATGCCATACCGAAGGGGTCGTAATGCCGTATGATAGACAGACCCTCATTCGGTGGCTTGGTTGGTCCATACTGACGGTCGATTCGGGTATCGGTACGCGGTCTCTGGGGTGCCGGCCCATCCGGGGAATCCAATGACACGATTGCATGACCAAGGTCTGTACGAAACGAAGTACGAGCACGATGCGTGTGGAATCGGCGCCGTGGTCAATATTACAGGCACGCGCGACCACTCCATCCTCAAATACGGCAAGCAGATTCTCGTGAACCTGTCGCACCGCGGGGCTGCGGGCTCCGACGAAACGACCGGTGACGGCGCGGGCATCCTGTTCCAGATCCCGCACGAGTTTCTCGCGGTCGAGTGCGAGGAGAAGGGGTTCTCGTTGCCTGAGCCTCAGGGCTATGGCGTCGGCATGGTTTTCGGACCCAAGGACGCGGAGCTCCGCGGCAAGTGCGAGCGGGTTCTGGAAGAGGCCCTGGGCTACTACCGGCTGAAGGTCCTCGGCTGGCGCGACGTCCCGGTGTCGAGCGACTGCCTGGGCAAGCTGGCGCTGGAGGCCGAGCCGGTCATTCGGCAGATCTTCGTCGACGGCGGGGGGCTGGAGCAAGAGTCGCTCGAACGGCGGCTCTTCATGGCCCGAAAGCGAGCCGAGCAGCTTGTCGGCCGGCAATTCGGCGAGAAGGCCGAGGATTTCTACGTCGCGAGCCTGTCGTGCCGGACCGTCTGCTACAAAGGCATGTTCATGGCCTGGCAACTGTTCGCCTATTATCCGGACCTTGCGGATGAACGGACGAAATCTGCGCTCGCGATCGTGCACCAGCGGTACAGCACGAACACCTTCCCGAACTGGCGTCTGGCCCAGCCTTTCCGCTGCATCGCGCACAATGGCGAAATCAACACCCTCAGCGGCAACCGCAACCACATGCGGGCCCGCGAGCCCAAGATGGCCAATCCTCTGTTCGGCGACGACATCCAGGACCTGTTCCCGGTCCTGGTTCCCGGCGGCAGCGACTCCGCCTGCTTCGACAACGGCATGGAGCTGCTTATGCAAGCCGGGCGCAGCCTGCCGCATTCGATGATGATGATGATCCCCGAGGCGTTCGGGGCCAAGTACCACATCAGCACCGACAAGCGGGCGTTCTACGAGTATCATTCCTCGATCATGGAACCCTGGGACGGTCCGGCGGCCATGGTCTTCACCGACGGTCGGATGATCGGCGGCGTCCTGGACCGCAACGGGCTGCGGCCGTGCCGGTACCTGGTGACCACCGACGGCCTGGCGATCATCGGCAGCGAGGCGGGCGTGGTTGAATTCCCGCCGGAGAAGATCCGGGTCAAGGGCCGGCTCCGGCCCGGACGCATGTTCCTGGTCGATACCGCCGAGGGCCGGATCATCTCCGACAACGAGATCAAGAGCAAGATCGTCCGCCAGAAGCCCTACCGGCGGTGGCTCGACGAGAACCGCATCGAGCTGCGCGGTTTGTTCGACGCGCCCAAGCTGGTCAAGAGCGATCCGCTGACGATCGCCCGCCGGATGCGGGTCTTCGGTTACACCCGCGAGGACCTTCGCATGATTCTGCTGCCGATGGCGGTCAACGGCCAGGAGCCCGTCGGCTCCATGGGCAACGACACGCCGCTGGCGGTGCTCTCCGAGAAGCCCAAGCTGCTGTTCAGCTACTTCAAGCAGCTCTTCGCCCAGGTGACCAACCCGGCCATCGACCCCCTGCGCGAAGGGCTCGTCATGAGCCTGATGTCCTTCACCGGCAAGAAGGGCAACCTTCTCGACGAGACGCCGCAGCACTGCCGACAACTCAAGCTGCCGCACCCGATCCTGACCAACGAGGACATGGAACGGCTGCGTGCGGTCCGGCGGGGCGATTTTCGCGTGGCCACGGTCCCGGCTCTGTTCGACGCGTCGCGGGCATCCTGCCCGCGAGTCGAGGGCGGGACGCCCTCGACACAACGAGGGCAGGACGCCCTCGACACGAACTTGGCCGAGGCCCTGCAACGCGGCTTGGATATGCTGATCGCCTCGGCCGAGAAGGCCATCCGGGAGGGGGCCTCCCTGGTCATCATCAGCGACCGCGACGTATCCGAGACGAAGGCGGCGATTCCGTCGCTGCTGGCTGTCTCGGCGGTCCATCATGCCATGCTCAACAAAGGCCTTCGGCACGAGGCCGGCCTGATCGTCGAGAGCGGCGAGCCCCGCGAGGTGATGCACTTCTGCCTGCTCTGCGGTTACGGGGCCAACGCGATCAACCCCTACATGGCGTTCGAATCGCTCGACGAGCTCAAACGCCAGGGCGAACTGGCCGTTGAGATGGAGCCCGTGCAGATCGCGGACAACTTCATCGCCGCAGTCAAGAAGGGCATCCTCAAGACGATGAGCAAGATGGGCATCTCGACCCTGCGCAGCTACGGCGGCGCCCAGCTCTTCGAGGCCATCGGCCTGGATCGCGAGGTGGTCGGCGCCTACTTCTCCGGGACCAGTTCGCGAATCCGCGGCATCGGCCTGGAGGAGATCGCCAACGAGAGCCTTCAGCGGCATCGCTCGGGCTTCCAACGCCGCCCCCCGGCGGCCATGGATCTGGACTTCGGCGGCGAATACCACTTCCGTCACAGCGGCGAGCGGCACCTGTGGAACCCGACGACCATCGCGAAGCTCCAGCACGCGGTTCAGAACGACGATCCTGCGTCCTACGCGGTCTACGCCAAATCGATCAACGACCAGGCCAAGTCGCTCTGCACGCTGCGTGGGCTGTTCGAATTCGCCAAGGGCAACCCGATTCCCATCGAGGAGGTCGAGCCCGCCAGCGAAATCGTCAAGCGGTTCTGCACCGGCGCGATGAGCCACGGGTCGATCAGCAAAGAGGCCCATGAGTGCCTCGCGATCGCGATGAACCGCCTGGGCGGCATGAGCAACACCGGCGAAGGCGGCGAGGACCCGAAACGGTACCAGCTCGAACCCAACGGGGATTCGAGGAATTGCGCGATCAAGCAGGTCGCCAGCGCTCGCTTCGGCGTGACGATCCACTATCTGTCGCAGGCGCGGGAATTGCAGATCAAGATCGCCCAGGGCGCCAAGCCCGGCGAAGGCGGCCAGTTGCCCGGCCACAAAGTCTCCGCGGAGATTGCCCAACTGAGGCATTCGACGCCCGGCGTGACCCTGATCTCGCCTCCGCCGCACCACGACATCTACTCGATCGAGGACCTGGCGCAGCTTATCTATGACCTCAAGGCCAGCAATCCAGGCGTCAAGGTCTCGGTGAAGCTCGTGGCCGAGGTCGGCGTGGGCACCGTCGCGGCCGGCGTCGCCAAGGGCAACGCCGACGAAGTGCTCATCAGCGGCCACGACGGCGGCACCGGCGCCAGTCCTCTGTCGTCGATCAAGCACGCGGGCTGCCCCTGGGAACTCGGTCTGGCCGAGACTCAACAGGTACTCGTGATGAACGGCCTGCGGGATCGCATCCGCGTCCAGGCGGACGGTCAGATGCGGACCGGACGGGACATCGTGATCGCAGCCCTGCTCGGCGCCGAGCGGTATGGCTTCGGCACCGCGGCGCTGGTCACGTTTGGCTGCACGCTGCTTCGCAAGTGCCACGAAGGCGCGTGCGCGTTCGGCATCGCGACCCAGGACCCCGAGCTCCGCAAACGATTCGCGGGCAAACCGGAGTATCTTCAACGATTCATGCACTTTGTGGCCGAGGAGGCCCGCCAGATCATGGCGGAACTGGGCTTCCGCAAGATCGACGAGATGGTCGGCCGCTCGGACCGGCTGCGGATGCAGAGGGCTCTTTCCCACTGGAAGGCCAAGGGCCTGGATTTCTCCGCGGTCTTCTATCGGCCGGACACCACCGACGGCAGGGCGATTCGCTGTGTGGTCCCCCAGGCCGACCATCTCACGGACCATATCGACTGGGAGATCCTCAAACACGCCGAGGGCGCGATTGAACGCAAGGAAACGACCAAGATCCAGATGCGGGTCCGCAACGTCAACCGCACGGTCGGGGCGATTCTGAGCAACCGGATCGTGAAGAAGCATGGCCCCAAGGGCCTGCCCGACGGCACGCTCGAAGTCGTGCTGCAGGGTTCGGCAGGGCAGAGCTTCGGCGCGTTCCTGGCCCCTGGCGTGACGCTCCGTCTGATTGGCGACAGCAACGACTACCTGGGCAAGAGCCTCTCCGGCGGGCGGATTGTCGTGCAGACTCCGCCCGATTCGCCCTTCATGGCCCATGAGAACATCATCGTCGGCAACACGCTGCTCTACGGCGGCACCCGCGGCGAGGTCTTCATCAACGGCATGGCCGGCGAGCGGTTCGCGGTCCGCAACAGCGGTGTGACCACGGTCGTCGAGGGCGTCGGCGACCACGGCTGCGAGTACATGACCGGCGGCACGGTCGTCGTCCTCGGCCAGACCGGCTGCAACTTCGCCGCCGGCATGAGCGGCGGCCTGGCCTACGTGCTCGACGAGATGCAGCTTTTCGACACGCTGTGCAATCTCGACATGGTCGAACTCGAAACCGTCTGGCAGGAGTCGGACAAGGTCGCTCTGTACGATCTGATCGAGCGGCATCTCGAATGGACCGGCAGCGAACGGGCCAAGTACGTCCTGAGGGCTTGGCCGGACATGGTGGGCCGGTTCGTCAAAGTCATCCCAATCGATTATCGCAAGGCGCTGGAGCGGATGCGGGCCGTCGAGCATCGCGATACCGAGACCACGCCCGCGACGGAAGAGGTGTTCCATGGGTGAGCTCAAAGGGTTCCTCAAGCATAGCCGTCAGGAAGTCGGGCATCGTTCGGTCGAAGAGCGGGTGCATGACTTCGACGAGATCGATCTGCCGCTGACGCCGGAGGCGATTCGCAATCAGGCGTCCCGTTGTATGGATTGCGGCATCCCGTTCTGTCACGGCGCGGGCTGCCCGGTCTGCAACTCGATTCCGGACATGAACGAGTTCGTCTACAAGGGCCAGTGGGAGCAGGCCTGCCGGATTCTGCACGAGACCAACAATTTCCCGGAAGTCACCGGACGTGTTTGCCCCGCACCGTGCGAGACAGCCTGCACGCTGGCGGTCAGCGACAGCCCGGTTCTGATCAAGCACATCGAGTATCAGATCGTCGAGCGGGGGTTCCAGCAAGGCTGGATCAAGCCGTCGCCTGCGTTGAAAAAGACCGGCAAGCGGGTCGCGGTCGTCGGTTCCGGCCCCGCGGGCCTGGCGGCGGCGCAGCAACTGGTCCGGGCAGGGCACAGCGTCGTGGTCTTTGAGAAGGATGAGCGGGCCGGCGGCATGCTCCGCTACGGGATTCCCGACTTCAAGCTGGCCAAGCCTGTGATTGACCGTCGGCTCGAACAACTCAAGGCCGAGGGTGTTGAGTTCCAGACCGGCGTCGACGTCGGCAAGGACATCTCCGCCCAGTACCTGCGGAAGATGTTCGACTGCATCTGCCTGACCATGGGGGCCCGCCAGCCCCGCGACATCATGGTTCCGGGGCGGGAGAAGGGCAACATCGTGTTCGCCATGGACTACCTGACGGCTCAGAACAAGCTCTGCGCCGCCGAGGCGCTGGGCGACATTCCTCGCGTCAACGCCCGCGACAAGGTGGTGGTTGTGCTCGGCGGCGGCGACACCGGCAGCGACTGCGTGGGCACCGCCCGCCGGCAACGGGCCAAGAAGATCTACCAACTGGAGATCTTGCCCAAGCCGCCGGAGTCCCGTCCGCAGGACACCCCCTGGCCGATGTGGCCCCGGACGATGCGGACCTCGTCCTCGCATGAGGAGGGCTGCGAGCGGCGGTGGAGTGTCATGACCAAGTCGTTCGGCGGCGACAACGGCGCCGTCAAGGAGCTGCACGCCTGCGAGATCGAGTGGACAAACGACAGGGGGGCCTGGAAGCTCAAGGAACTGCCGGGCACGGAGTTCACGCTCAAGGTGGACCTCGTTTTTCTCGCCCTGGGCTTCGTTCACGTTACCCATCAGGGGCTGGTTCAGGATTTAGGCTTGCAACTTGACGCAAAAGGGAATGTAATAGCCGACGGTTACCAGAGCAGTGAGCCGTGGGTATTCGCGGCCGGCGATACAATCAGTGGCGCCTCGCTGGTGGTTCGTGCGATCAACAGCGGGCGAGAGGCAGCGGCGGCTATAGACCGTTGGTTGCGTCAGGGTTCCCAGTCGCGATAAATCGCAAACCGGAGCCCTATCTCAGCGACGCAACAAACCCCTCGCCCGTAGGCTCCGTAGGACAACTGGAGATCAGCGGCGCCGGGCAGGGCTTGGTCTGGCGCCATGCGTGAAAACGCAAAGGGACCGGTCAACGTGCATAGGCACGAGGAGGCCGACGCTCCAAGGATTGGGGACTGTAGACAGATCGCCGAAGACGCGGGTCGCCCCCGCGCATCCAGGGGCTGCGAAGGCAAGATGGACGAACAGGTTCGAACGACAAGAGCGGATAAAGGGCCGCACAGCAGGGAACTATGCCGAAACGCAAGGACATCCACAAGATTCTGATCATCGGGTCGGGCCCCATCATCATCGGGCAGGCCTGCGAATTCGACTACTCAGGCACCCAGGCCTGCAAGGCCCTCCGCAAGGAGGGCTTCAAGGTCGTTCTGGTCAACAGCAATCCGGCGACCATCATGACCGACCCCGAGTTGGCGGACCGGACGTACATCGAGCCGATCACGCCGGGAGTCGTCGAGAAGGTGATCCAGCGGGAGAAGCCCGACAGTCTCCTGCCCACACTGGGTGGGCAGACCGGCCTCAATACCGCGGTGGCGCTGGCCGAACGCGGCGTGCTCAAGAAATACAACGTCAAGATGCTCGGGGCCAATCTCAAGTCGATCAAAAAGGCCGAGGAACGCGACCTGTTCAAAAAGACGATCCTCGACATCGGCCTGGATGTGCCCAAGAGCGGGTACGTGACGTCCTGGGAAGAGGCCAAGGACGTCGTCAGCGAAACCGGTTTTCCCGCCATCATCCGGCCCTCCTACACGCTCGGCGGCACCGGCGGCAACATCGCCTACAATGCGGAGGAGTACGAGCGGTACGTCCAGTGGGGTCTGAGCCTGAGCCCCACCCACCAGGTCCTCGTCGAGGAATCGGTGATCGGGTGGAAAGAGTACGAGCTGGAGGTCATGCGGGACCGCAAGGACAACGTGGTCATCGTCTGCTCCATTGAGAACCTCGACCCCATGGGCATCCACACCGGCGACAGCATCACCGTCGCGCCCGCCCAGACCCTCACCGACAAAGAATACCAGATCATGCGGGACGCCTCGCTCAAGATCATCCGCGCCATCGGCGTCGAGACGGGCGGCTCGAACATCCAGTTTGCGGTCAACCCCGCCAACGGCAAGCTCCACGTGATCGAGATGAACCCCCGCGTGTCCCGAAGCTCGGCCCTGGCCTCCAAGGCCACCGGCTTTCCCATCGCCAAGATCGCCTCGCTGCTGGCGGTCGGGTACACGCTGGATGAGATCCCCAACGACATCACGAAAAAGACCCCCGCCTGTTTCGAGCCGACGATCGATTACTGCGTCGTGAAGTGGCCGCGGTTCACGTTCGAGAAGTTCCCCCAGACGCCGCCGGAGCTGACGATCCAGATGAAATCGGTCGGCGAAGCCATGGCCATGGGTCGGACTTTCAAGGAGGCGATGGGCAAGGCCATCCGCTCCCTGGAGATCAACCGTTACGGCCTGGGCGACAAGCACATCGACAAATCGATGTCGATGGACCAGTTGAAGGAGCGACTGCGGCGCACCTATTGGGACAAGCTCTGGTACGTCGCCGAGGCTCTTCGCCGGGACATGTCCGTCGAGGAACTCTTCTCCCTGACCAAGGTCGATCCGTGGTTCCTCAACAACATCAAGGATGTCGTGTCGCTCGAAACGAAGCTCCTGGAAAGCAAGGGCAAGCTGCCCGAGGCCTCCGTGCTCAAGCAGGCCAAGGAGTACGGCTTCAGCGACCGGTACATGGCTTCGATCGCCGACGTGTCCGAGCCCGAGTTCCGCAAACACCGCCAGGCGGCAGGCGTCAACCCGGTCTACAAAACGGTCGACACGTGCGGCGCCGAGTTCGAGGCCGCCACGCCGTATCTGTACTCGACCTACGAGAGCGAGTGTGAAGCCAATCCCACCACCCGACGCAAGATCATGATCCTCGGCGGCGGGCCCAACCGGATCGGGCAGGGCATCGAGTTCGATTACTGCTGCTGCCATGCGGCCTTCGCGCTGAAAGAGATCGGCGTCGAATCGATCATGGTCAACTGCAACCCCGAGACGGTCAGCACCGATTACGACACCTCCGACCGGCTGTACTTCGAGCCCTTGACCTTCGAGGACGTGATGTCCGTCGTCGAGAAGGAAAGGCCCGACGGCGTCATCGTCCAGTTCGGCGGCCAGACGCCCCTGAAGCTGGCGGTCGCCCTGGAGAAGGCCGGGGTCAAGATCGTCGGCACCTCGCCCGACAGCATCGACCTGGCCGAGGACCGCGAGCGGTTCAACCGGCTCGTCGCCAGGCTCGGACTGCTCCAGCCCGAGAGCGGCACCGCGACCAGCTACGAAGAGACGCTGGAGATCGCCCACAAACTCGGATACCCGCTGCTGATCCGGCCCTCGTTCGTTCTGGGCGGCCGCGCGATGCGGGTGGTCCATGACGAGAGTGCGTTGAAAGCCTGTTTTCTGGAGGCTATCGAGGCTTCCGAACAGCATCCGATCCTGATCGACAAGTTCCTCGGCGACGCGACCGAACTCGACGTCGATGCGATCAGCGACGGCAACCTCGTCGTCGTCGGCGGCATCATGGAGCACATCGAAGAGGCCGGCGTTCATTCCGGCGACAGCGCCTGCTCGATCCCGCCGGTGAATCTCAAGAAAGAGCTGATCGCGGAAGTCATCCGACAGACCAAGCTCCTGGCGACGAACCTGCGCGTCAAGGGGCTCATGAACGTCCAGTACGCCATCAAGGACGACAAGATCTATATCCTCGAAGTGAACCCGCGGGCCTCGCGAACGGTCCCGTTCGTGAGCAAGGCGATCGGCGTCCCGCTGGCCAAGCTGGCCGCCAAGATCATGGCCGGCATGACGCTGGAGGAGTTGGGCTTCACCCAGGAAATCGTCCCGGCCCACTACGCGGTGAAAGAAGCGGTGTTCCCGTTCCTGAAGTTCCCCGGCACCGACGTGCTGCTGGGCCCCGAGATGCTCTCGACGGGCGAAGTGATGGGCATCTCCGACGACTTCGGCACCGCGTACGCCAAGAGCCAGATCGCGGCGGGCAACAATCTGCCCACGGACGGCAACGTGCTGTTCAGCGTCAACGACCGCGACAAGCCCAAGGCGGTCGCGCTCGCCCGCCGGCTGCGGGAGCTGGGTTTCAAGATCGTCGCGACCAAGGGCACCTGCATCGAGTTCATCAAGAACAACATCCCCTCGGAATTCGCACTACTGAAGATGAGCGAGGGCCGGCCGCACATCGTCGACGCCATCATCAACAAGCAGATCGCCCTGATCGTGAACACGGCGGTCGGCAAGCAGGCGATCTCGGACTCGTTCCAGATCCGCCGCAGCGCGGTGGATCGCCAGGTCCCCTACGTCACGACCATGCGCGGCGCCGAGGCGGTCGTCAAGGCGATCGAGGCCCTCAAGGGCAAGAAGATCAGCGTCAAGCCGATACAGTTGTACTACAAGTAGGCAAGAAAATTCGAAGCACGAAGCACGAAATCCGAAACAAACTCAAAACCGGGAAAACCCAAATGACAGAAACGCTGACGCTCATCGGAGGAGCCGTTTGGGATTTTGGGTTTTGGGCATTCGTGCTTGTTTCGGATTTCGAAATTCGAATTTCGGATTTCTTTTTGAGTTGAGGGATACATCGTGAAAGCGGTTCTACTTCTGGAAGACGGCACCCGGTTCGAAGGCAAGGCGTTCGGCGCCAAGACGGAAAAGTGCGGCGAGGTCGTGTTCAACACGAGCATGGCGGGGTACCAGGAGATCCTTACGGACCCCTCGTATCACGAGCAGATCATCACGATGACCTACCCGCTCATCGGCAACTACGGCACGAACCCCGAGGACTGGGAGTCGCGAAAGAGCTTCGTCAGCGGGTTTGTGGTCAAGGAGAACTGCCCGTATCCGAGCAACTGGCGCAACGGCTCCACGCTCGATGAGTATCTCGCCAAGAACGGAATCGTCGGCATCGAGGGCATCGACACGCGCAAGCTCGTGCGGCACATCCGCACGAAAGGCGCGATGCGGGGCATTCTCTCGGCCGTCGAGACGGACCCGAAGAAGCTGGCCGCAAAGCTCCAGGAATACCCGGGCCTCGTCGGCCGCGATATCGTCGAGGCCGTGACGAGCGACAAGCCGTACGCGTGGAAGGAGGGCGTCGTCGACGTCCTGAACCCCGGCCTCAAGCCGCCCCAGGCCAAGTACAAGGTCGTCGCCATCGATTGCGGCATCAAGCAGAACATCCTTCGCCTGCTGGTCTCGCACGGATGCGACGTGACCGCGGTGCCCGCGCAGACGACCGCCAACGACATCCTGGCCCGCAAGCCCGATGGCGTGTTCCTCAGCAATGGGCCGGGCGATCCCGCCGCGGTCACCTACACGATCGAGACGGTCCGCGCATTGCTGGGCAAGGTGCCGATCTTCGGCATCTGCCTGGGCCATCAGATCCTCGGCCTGGCCCTTGGCGGCACGACCTACAAGCTCAAGTTCGGACATCGCGGCGCGAATCACCCGGTCAAGAACCTCCGCACCGGCAAGATCGAGATCACCAGCCAGAACCACGGCTTCTGTGTGGACCTCGATTCGCTCGCGGGCAAGGATGTCGAGCTGACGCACATGAACCTCAACGACAATACGCTCGAAGGTCTGTGCTGCGAGAAGCTCAAGGCCTTCGCGGTCCAGTACCATCCCGAGGCCTCGCCGGGTCCGCACGACTCGAACTATCTCTTCAACGATTTCATCGAGCTCATGGAGTCGCGATGAGGTGAAGACTACGCTGACGCCCCGCACAGCGACTCTTCCGCAACCGCAGTTCGGTGAGGATCTGCCGATAGGGCGATGGCGGCGGGTGGGCCATGCCTACCGCTATTCTCCGCGAAGCACCCGCGTGAATTCTGTCGGAACGACTTGGCCGAGGCTCTCGATTTTCTGCACGTCCGCCAGAGCCCTCTCGTAGTCGCCCCGGACGAAGTGGACCAGGCCGCGATGAAAGATCGCCTCGCCGCATTTTGGATCGATCTCGACGGCCTTGGTGAATTCTGCGATGGCCCTGTCACGGTCGTTCATCGCGACGTAGAGCCGGCCCCGGCGGATGCGGGCTTCCGTGAATCCCGGCCGGATCTCGACGACCGTGCCGAGGTCGGACGCCGCCTGGCCCAGGTTGCCGATCTCGATCGAGACCTGGGCTCGATTGTAGAAGGCGTCGGCACAGGTGGGGTCTCTTCGAATCGCCCGCGTGAACTCCGCGAGGGCCGCCTGGTACTCGCCGCTCCTGGCGAGGGCGATTCCCCGCTGATTGCAGGCCCGCGAACTCTCAGGGTCGCTGCCCGGGACCTGCTCCTGCCCCAACAGGTGGTCCTGTCGGCAGACGGCTGGCCGGCCGAGCGACGACTCGAATTGAGCTTGCCATCTGCCGACGCACTCGCGCTGCCAGGATGCCATTCTCGCTTCGAATGCGGGACCGCCGTCGGTGTAGCCTCCCTTGTGAAGGGCCGCGACGCTCAAGGGATACTTGAAGCAAGCCGCGGCGTAGGGGAGCGACTCGATCCTCCCGGCGTCCACGATCGCCTCTCGATAGCCGAACGATTCGCGCACGACGATGTCGAACGGCAGCCCATAAGAGCTCGTGACGCCCACGATCACGTGGACGAAGCCCAGCCCGACGACGGCCATGGCTGCCGCCACGCACAAGGTCACCGACGTCCGCTGGTACCAACGCTTGTTGCGTCGAGTTCCGCGGCCCTTGCTCCGACGTTCATGCAGAGGAGAATCCTCGGCGCGTGGGCTGGATTCCGGCACGGCCATAGTCATCCTCACAGGGTGCATCGGACGGAAGTCCGTCGTGGCGAGGGCATCTTGCCCTTGCGTCCCGAGGGCGTCCCGCCCTCGGTTGGGGCTCTTCGCAGAAGGCCAAGAGCAAAAGCAGGGGCAAGATGCCCCCGCGACGCAAGGGCGGGACGCCCTCGCCACGATCTCTCACCCGAGAAACGCCTTTTGCATCTGCTCCCGCACGGTGGTCAGACGCTTGACGTCGCCGCCGCCGACTTCCGCGGTCGCCCAGCCGCTGAAATTGATTTCGTCCAGGGCCTTGCGGACATCGGCCCACGGCAGGTCGTCGTCCGGGCCGGTGAGTTCCGTCCAGTTGTTCTTGGCCCGGCTGAAGCCCTTGGCGTCCATTTTGACGCAGCGACGTCCGAACGCGCGGATCCAGTCGCCCGGCTGGCCGTACTTCCAGTGGTTGCCGACGTCGTAGTACATGCCGACCCAGGGGCTGCTGAAACTGTCCACGAATCGGATGAACCGCTCGGGCGTCTGCTCCGGCGGGGCGTCGTGATCGTACATCATCTTGTTCCACACGTTCTCGAAGAGGATCATCTGGCCCAGCGACGCCGCCATCGGGAGCATCTTCTTGATCTCCTGGCCGGCGCGCTCCTCGATCTCGTCCGACGGGCCATCCCCGCCCTGGCCGACCACGATCAGCACGCCGCTGCCGCCGGCGGCGTGCGAGACGCGAATGCAGTGCTCGATGTTCCTGCGGCCCTGGTCCCGCTCCTGCGGCTTGGCGCTCGTGAGCCGCTGCGACCAGTGGGCATGATTGATCGCGTTGTGGACGAACACGCCCGATTCGCGGACGGCGTCACGCGCCTGTTCAGGTGTGAACCCTCCGGCTTCGTCGAAGTCCACGCCGTCGAAGCCGGCCTCGCCGGCCATTCGCAGCCGCTCGGTGATCGTCAGTTTCTTGCCCTCGACCTCCTTGGCGATCATGCCCAGCTTGCAGGACAGCAGGATCTTCTTGCCCGCCGGCGGAGTGACGACAGGCGACGCGCCCGCCTGGGCGGCCTGCCCCGTCCCGACCGTGGCGGCCACGGTCGCGGCCCCAAGACCCAGAAAACTACGACGATCGAGAGAAACGCCCTGACTTCGCATGGATCCATTTGCCATCGCAAATCCCCTATCCTAACGTGATATTGCTTGTTCTTTCACGTCCAGTGTCCAGCATCAGTCTAACGGAAGTCAGAACGTATCTCAAGTATCTTGCTGAGAAAGCGCAATCGCCTCCAGTTCGCCGATCATCAAGAAAGGACAAGCCTGTAACAAACCGGTAACAAACGCATGTGACACTGCCCGCCGGAGTCGCCTGGCGTCGAGAACGGAAGTTGTCAAGTTGAATGAGACAGTTCCTTTTCACAATTAAGCTCTAATCAATCCGTTGTTTTTGGGGCCTCCTTGGGCGGATTGATCCAGACGGCCTGAGGGGGCAACGCCGCCTCGGGCGGTTTGTGTAGGAAG
>DATIKY010000369.1:0-5668 GCA_035476995.1 Sedimentisphaerales bacterium
TTCCACAACTCGTCGTTGACCTCCCAGATCGTCGGAAGGGGCTTGACCTTGCGTTTCTGCCGTGCCATCCGTGACTCCTTTCAATTGGCTCCTACGGATGGTTATCGGCCAAAGACACTGTTTTGAGATAGTTTCTTAGTCCATCATCTTGACGATCAACGCGATGAGGCTCAGAGCCGCCGAACCGATCAGGATCTTGGGCACCTGATAGAGCCGCAGTCTGGCCAGGATCGACTCGACCACTCCGACGAGAACCGCGACGAGCCCGATTCCCAGCAGAAACAGCAGAATCTGCGCCCAGACGGGCAACGACGCCATCGGGACCAGCAGGTTCACCACCAAGGCCGCGAACACCCAGAGCTTGAGGGAAGCACCGTACAGGATGTACGCAAAGTCCGGCCCGCTGTAGTCGAGCACCATCACCTCGTGGATCATCGTGAGCTCCAGGTGTGTGTTCGGGTCGTCGATTGGGATGCGCGAGTTCTCGGTCAGCAGCAGGACGAACGAGGAGAAGGCCACCAGGACCAGCAGGATGGCCGAGGTTTGCCATGTGGCTGCTGAGAGTCCCGACATGATGCTCGACAGGCTCAGGGTTCCCGATTGGAGCACCAGGACCAGCAGTCCCAGGAAGAACGCGGGCTCAGCCAGCGCGCCGAACTGGACCTCCCGGCTGGCGCCCATGCCCTCGAAGGCCGAGCCTGTGTCCAAAGCCGCCAGCACGGTGACGAAGCGGGCCAGGCCCAGGAGATAGGCCAGCAGAATGATGTCTCCGGCGAAGGCCGCCGGCGCCCGCAGGCCGCCCCAGGGCAGCAGCAGCGTGCAGAGGATCACGCACGCCAGCGACACCGACGGCGCCACGCGAATCACCAGACTGGTCGAGCGGCTGTAGACCGAGCCTTTCCGCAACAATTTGAACAAGTCGAAGTAGAGTTGCAGGAGCGGCTGCCCGCGCCGTCCGGCGAACTTCGCCTTGACCCGGTTGATGATTCCGAGCATCAGAGGCGCCCAAATCCATGCGGCCAGCGGGAGAATCCACTGTGTCACGTTCATGATTGGCCTCCGGCTTTCCAGATCAATAGCAGGATCAGGACGATCGCGATATAGAGAAGGTAGCCGTGGACTCGTCCGTGCTGCATGCGTCGGATGGGGGCCACGCCGCGGTCGATCGCGCGGAACAATGGGGCGAAGAGCCACTCTCTGGCCGCGTCCGGCGTACGGGTTTCGAACTTCGCGTCTCTGGGGAAGAACCCCTGGGGCAGATTGCCCCGCGTTCGCGTGCCCAGGAGGAGTCGGAACAAATGGGCCAGAGGTTGTGCGAACGAGGTGGCGGTGTACTGCATCCGGGCCGTCGGGCGGGCGTAGCCGCAGTCCCATGTCCCGGTCAGGCCTTCTTCGCGTCCTCGCGGCAGGCGACAGCGAATGAAGAACAGGCCGGTCGCCAGCGCAAGCAGGCTGAATGAAATCCACGCGGTGGCCGCTGGAAGAGGAATCGGCATGGACAAGGACTTGCCCAGCGACCCGCCGTCGCTTCCGGCCACGATCTCGACTGCCGGCGTGACCAGTCTGAGAGCCAGTGGTGCGAATAGACCGATGCCCAGGCACGCAACCGCAAGCACCGCCATCGGCCATCGCATCGCGGCGCCGGCTTCGTGGGCGCCGGTCGCCAGATCGCTCCGAGGCTCGCCCAGGAACAGGACGCCAAACGCCTTGGTGAAGCAGGCCGCCGCCAGGCCTCCAATCATGGCCAGGCCGCCGGCGATCACGATCGCCAGGACGACGGTCTCGGTTGCGCCGGTTCGGATGCCGCTGAAGCCCGCGAGGTAGATGAGAAACTCGCTGACGAATCCGTTGAAGGGGGGGCAATCCACAGATGGCGGCGTAGGCGACGAGGAACGCCATGCCTGTCCATCGCATCGACTTGAACAAGCCGCCGAGCTGGTTCATGTCCCGCGTGCCGGTGGCGTGGACGATCGCGCCGCCGAAGCCGAGCACAACCAGGCCGGGTTGATTCCAGGCCTGTCCCAGGACGCCGACGCCGATGCCCAGGGTGATGACGCCGATGTTCTCGACGCTGCAATAGGCCAGGAGCCTCTTGATGTCGTTCTGGGCCAGGGCCAGGATGATGCCGAAAAGGCCTGATGCCAGGCCGATGACCACCAGTGCCCACCCCCAGACGCTTTGGGGCGTGCCCAGCAGCGTGAGGGTGCGAAGCAGGCCGTAGACGCCGGTCTTGATCATGACGCCGGACATCAGGGCCGACACGTGGCTGGGGGCCGCCGGGTGAGCTTCGGGAAGCCAGACGTGCATGGGGATGAAGCCCGCCTTGGAGCCGAAACCGATCACGGCCAGGGCGAACAGGACGCTTGCCATCGCGGGAGCGAGTCTTGCAGCTCCCATCGCCTCGAAATCGAGCGAGCCTGCCTGCCTGCCCAGCAGGGCGAAGAACACCAGAAGTCCGCCTGTGCCGATGTGGGTGGCGATCAGGTAGGTCCAGCCTGCGTCCCGCACGTGGGCATGCTCATCGTCGAAAACCACGAGAAAAAACGAGTTGACAGCCATGATCTCCCAGACGACCAGGAACAGCAGGCCGTTGCGGGCCGCCATGAGCAGGAGCATGCTGGCGATCAGGACGTTGCAGAAGAACAGCACCGACCCCAGCGATTTCTTCTCGTGAGCCAGATACTCGCAGCCGTACAGGGCCGCCAGGGGGGAGAATGGGCAGGCAGAAGAACGCCGAGAGCCCGTCGAGGCCCAGGATCAACGATCCGCCGGGCATGCTCCAGGCGATGCGCAGCGGCTCGGGGCAGCGCCCCGCCAAGGTCTGGATCACAGGGATCAGAGCCAGGCCGCAGCCTGCCCAGACGCCGAGAGTGGCTACCCACGAGGCCGCCCGGGAGCGGCCCAGCAAGATGGCCGCCGCGCCTGAACACAACAGAAGGATGCAACCCGAGATGAACAGTTCCATGGAAGGTCCTTCATGAACCCCGAGGCAGGCGGGCCTCCGTCTGGGCCAGAGTGCTCAAGATCGTGTCGCGAGAGGCCTGTTCCAGGACCGCCTGCTTGAACTGGGGCGCGTGCAGACAGAAGGATAGGCGGGCCAAGACGCGGAGATGCGTGCGTACGTTGGGAGAGATCAGCAGGAACAGGGCATACATCGGTTTGCCGTCCAGGGCGCCGTGGTCGATCGGCGTCTCCAGGAACGACAGCGACAGGATCGGCTGGCTGATGTACCCGACGAGAGAGCCCCTCGCGTGGGGAATCGCGATATGGTCGCCGATTCCGGTGGAGGCCAGTTCCTCGCGGGCCAGGAACATCTGAAACAGGGGGCTCGATACGCTCTCGTCGACGCCTCTGACCATGCTCAAGGCGTTCTGGAGCACGTCCTTCTTGGTCGCGCCGCTGATTCGGTAGAAGACGCCGCCTCGGGTGAGCATGTCGTAGAGCGAGGTGTCCTGGTGGTCTTCCGTCTCCCGGCTTGCGTCCGGCAGGGGGCCCAGGCCGTCCCGGATCACCAGGTTGTTCACCTCGGACCTCTCGAGAAAGTGCTGACCGCCCAAGCGATGGGAAGGCACCCGGCCTTCCTTGATCCAGCGGTACACGGTCTTCTGCGAGACACCCAATACCTCGGCGGCCTCACGAACCGAAAGCATGACATCAAGTCTCCAATTGTGACTCTGTCGAGCAAATCAAGTCACGAAAGTACCAATCTATGACAGCAATGTTAATGCACTTGACCAGATTCTCGCGAAATAGTCGTCAGAGCCCGGCACAGCCTTCGGCTGCACCGAAAGAGACCAGGCAGGGAAGAGCAAGTACGGTGCATGACCGCAGTTACGCGGCCCCGCAGCGAGCCGAACGCCGGGGCTCAGACGGTTGCCCAGGACGCCCAAAGAAAGGGACAGACCGATCCGGATTCCGGCCTTCGGCCGGAGATTTTACGCGTTGGGCCAGCAGCATGATAATGAGTCCTCAAGTGTCGTTCGAATGTGCCCGGCACATCCTCCATGCTGCTGGCCCAAAGCGGCAAATCTCCTTCGCACGACCGCCTCGGGCGTGCTCTCCTGGAGTTTGCCGGTGGTCTCGTGACGGCGACGAGTTGCGATTTCTGTTCATGGGCGAGACCGGTTTCCATTCAGTCCTGCAACGGGTTTGTCTGAGGTCTTGCAGCTACGGTCATGCACCCAAGCAAGTATGTTTTGCGTCCTTTGTCTTGCCTTTCCTCGTGTCCAGCTAGAGAATACGCCTCTGGCAGGAAGCCGCGTTGCAGCGCTCGGTGGATGGATCGGCTCCAATGCCGGCTGAGGTTAAGACGACCATAGTTTGGAGGTACTGCATCGCATGCACGTCAAGTTCATCCTCCCCGCGCTGGTCGAGGCCAGGGGGGAATCGTGGAGGCCCATCAAGTACTCGTTGTTTCCGCCGTTGGGTTTGGCGACGCCGGCGGGATATCTGAGGCACGAGGACACCGCCGAGATCGTCGACGAACATGTCGAGCGACTGGAGGCGGAGGATCGACCCGACCTTGTCGCCATCGAGACCTATGTCACCTCGGCGAAACGCTGCTATCGGATCGCGGATCACTATCGAAGCAGGGGAGTGCACGTGGTCCTCGGCGGTTTGCATGTCACGAGCCTCCCGCAACTATCTTGTCCCCAATTCGGTCGTCGTGTCCCGCGGATGTCCCCACGCGTGCGATTTCTGCTACAAGACCTCGTTCTTCCAAGGGGGCGGATCGTTCTACACGTATGCGGTCGATACGCGGCACATGGTCTTCCGTCACCCGACGATGAGCCGCGAAACCATCGAGTCCGGCTACTGGCGGGCCTACGAGAGGTTCTATCGTTTCCGCAACATCGCCCGAGGCGCATTCCAAAAGAGCGCATTTCCAGCCGCTCTTCGGCACCTGGCCTACACGGTCGCGTGGAAGAAGATCGATCCGCTGTGGAGTCTGTTGATTCGGCTGCGGCGCCTCGCCTGTGCTACCCCTATGCTCGAACGCGTGCTGCTGGGCCGGCGGCAAGACGCAAGCCAGTCGGCCGTGCGGGATCTGTCAGGCGTTCTGACGGCGCGGGATGTGAATGACATGTGACCCGGTGCTCCAAGGTAGATATGGAACTGTCGCAGATGAGATCGTTTCGGGATGTCGTGGCTCGCTTCCGCGAGAACTGGGTGGGGTACGTGCGCGAGTATCGGCTCCTGCTGGTTCTGGTCCTTCTGGCTTCGCTGGCGGACATGGCCTCGACGATCCACTTCATGCTGTCGCGGGGTCCGGCGGCGGAGGGCCATCCTGCGGTTCGACTGATCTCCGAGGCCTATGGTCCGGTCCTGGGTCCCATTGTGGGCAAGGCCGTCCAGTTCCTGACCCTCATCGGCGTCACGGTGTTCCTCCGCCGCTGGGCTCGCTTCATCTTCATCCCGACCATCATCCTCTACACGTGGGCCGCCTGGTACAACGTCTGGGGCCATGAATTGTACCACCCTCGCCTGGTTCAGTGGCTGGAGCTTCTGGCGATCTGACCGCCGGAACCGGTAGAGTCGAGACGTGGCGCGGTGGTTTAGGTGGAGCCTATCTGTTGCCGGCCCTTTCGGCTGCCGGTGCCTCATTAGCTCCACCCTGCTCCGTTTCCACGTCCCGCTCATCGAACCGGACGTGCGGATTTGCCGCATC
>DATIKY010000370.1:0-2911 GCA_035476995.1 Sedimentisphaerales bacterium
CGATTCTCTTGCCGAATCTGAACCTCACCTGTGGTGAGATTTACGAATCGGCTCCTCGGTTACGAATCCACGCCTCTTTCCCGATGAAAACTGCACATTCGCAAGACTTGACGGAGTGCCTTATGCAACTGGAGGGTATACACCTTGGCCGGCCCGAGGTTCATCCCGCCGACTTGCCCCGATCTTCTCGGACGCTCTGGGACCATGCAGGGCCCTCTGCGAAGGGGTCGCGACAGTGAGGGTCAACCGGTCCCTGGCAGGGTCGGGCATCGCCGCCGGCCTTTCGAGGCCCAATTCGCGGTTCTTTCTCGGTCGCAAACAGCATCTTGCCGCCTTCGGGGAGGCCCTTTCTTCGCCATCGTGGATCAGGCGAGATTCCGCCCGACGGCATTGTGCTCCAGGGGAACGCTCCGAACGCCGATTCGATAGGGAACCGGATGCAGCCAGGCTCCGTCCAGGCACGACCAAGGCGACCGCATCCGATTTGACGCATGAACCCCTGGAAAGCCTGAGATGGGAATACGTGTATGAGTCTCTCGAACGCTCGCAAGTTGTTCCTGTTCATCTTCCTTATCGTGTCGACCGTCGCTGTGCCCTTCGTCCGGGCGCAATACAACGACCACGAGAATCCCGACTTGTATCCCGGCGCCTGGTTCCGCATCCTCCTGGGTTCCGACGGCAAGATCGTCGAGGGCGACGGACACGGCTACAACAACGGCACCTGGTATCACTACCCCCAGACCGGATGGTATCGCCAGTGGTACTACAACGAGCCGTTCAGCGAGAGCCGCGAAGGATATCTCAAGTACGAGGTCTACATCAAAGCCATCGACCGGTCCAAACTGACCTACGTCGAAGTCAACTTCAACTGGACGACGCCGGAATGGTCCAAGCTCGGACTCAACCGCCCTCCGCTTTCCGGCGACGCCGCGACCGCGGACCAGGAAGCCCGGTACATGTCGTCCCGACGAGTGTACCTGGTTGACGGCTGGTACATCGGGACGATCGAGCCGATCTACAGCCACATCATCAAGGAGTACAACCCCGAGTGGGTTTCGATCGAGGTCCGCGGACGGAACGCCTACCTGTTCCGCGGCGCGATGCACAAGTGCCGGGCCAGACCCGGCGCCTGCTGCAACCGCGAGACAGGCGAATGCACCATCACGTACGAGGATGAGTGCCCATCCCCCCTGGAATGGCTCGGGCCCGAGAGTTCCTGCGATGCCTGCGTCGCGGACGACGGCGCCCCCGGCATCGGAGGCGGAGTGGACTTCGGCGACGCGCCCGACAGCTACAAGACCCTCGCCTCCAGCGACGGCGCCAGGCACGTCAAAGTCAACGGCGTCTTCCTCGGCAGAACCTGTGACGTCGAACCCGACGGAAGGCCCGACACGACGGCGCTGGGCGACGACTTCCAGGACAGCGCCGACGAGGACGGAATCGTGTTCACCTCGCCCCTGCTGCCCGGCGCGTCGGCGACCCTCGATGCGACCGCTTCCACCACCGGTTATATCAACGCGTGGATCGACTTCAATCGAGACGGAGACTTCGCCGACCCCGGCGAACAGATCTTCTCGGACGAACTGGTCGACGCGGGAGTGAATCGACTGACCTTCCGCATCCCGCCAACCACAGCGGCGGGATCGACCTACGCGCGGTTCCGCTTTAATACGCGAGGGCTTCTTTCCTATTATGGCCTGGCCGACGACGGCGAGGTCGAGGACTACCGAATCACGCTGGCCCAGCAGTTCGAACCGCAGACCAACTCCGGCAAAGGCGGACTCAAGTGGAGCCAGGCGCCCCAGCGGTTCGACGCCGCGACCCCGTTCATCTTCAACGGCTGGAGCGAACGGTCGGACCTGAACCTCCATCGGGTCGTCGCGGACGATTGGAAACACCAGGACGAGCGGCCGATCACCGCCATCCAGTGGTGGGGAGCCTTCGACGGCTGGACCCAGCCGATGCTCCCGCCGGTGCTGCCCCTGGCTTTCCAGATCGCGATGTGGACGGACTCCGGCCAAGGGCGTCCCGACACGCTCATTTGGGAGAAGTTCTGCACCGATTGGACCTGGAGTCTGGCCGGCTATCACAGCGACCCGCGCGGGCTCGCCGACGACAGTTGCTTCCAGTTCACCTGCATGCTCTCGCAGGACCAGTGGTTCAACCCGCCCCTGACGAGAGACAGAAGCAACACGGCGATCCCGACCAACTACTGGCTGAGCATCGCGGTTCTCTACGACACGACCTCTTCGACGCCTGCCCATCCCTGGGGCTGGACCACCAGGCCGCTGTTCTCCGACAGAGGCGCCGTGCAGATCTCGGCAGTCACTGCCCCCAGCGGCGCGACGAGTTCCTGGCCGCCCGCCGTGGGCAGTCGCTGGGTCGCCGGCTCCTCCATCGAGAATCCTGCCGGCGTCGCCTGGGATCTGGCGTTCGAGCTTCTCACAACGCAGAGTTCACCCGCGAACGATCCCGGGCTGGCGCCGGTCTATCGATTCTGGTCCGAGAAGCTGGGCACCCATTTCTACACGATCAGCGAAGCCGAGAAAGACAGGCTGATCCGCGAATTCTCGGAGACCTGGACTTTCGAGGGGATCGTCTTCTATGCGTATCCGCCCGACCAGGCACCGGTCGGCAGCAAGCCGGTGTATCACTTCTGGTCCCAGAAGAGCAGCCGTCATTTCTACACGATCAGTGAAACCGAGAAGAAGAACCTCGTCGAACAGTCCTCTGAGGTGTGGAAATTGGAGGGAGTCTCCTGGTACGCCTTCGACTAGTGCTCCGTTACGCGTGATTTGATATAGAGTTTCCGGTCTCTTTGCCGATAGGATAGTTGTACCCAGGTAAGGAGACCTATCATGAAGAAGAAGTATACTGTCACCCTGATGGAAGAGGAACGGCGGATGCTGCA
>DATIKY010000371.1:0-4861 GCA_035476995.1 Sedimentisphaerales bacterium
AGAAAACGGGTCAATTCCGGCTTGAGTTGCATAATCGTACTGGCGTCCATTCCGATGACCTCCCAAGAGAAGTTTCATTCCTATGGGATCATCGGTTGGCCGCTTAGGTTCTCTTAAGCTTTTGTAGCGTTGTAGTACTAGTCCATACGTTTTAGAGGGAATTTGCATGGGGAGAAAGACAAGTATTCTGGCGCCGCAGTGGTGGGACTACACGACGCTCGACGATGAAATCCTCAGCGACGCCGCCCGGCTGACCGCGGACGATATGGCCGCGATGGACCGGGAGGGCTTCAAGGTCGTTTTCTACGACACGCTGGAAGACTTCTACCTCGCCGAGGCCCTGGAGTACATCACCGCCTGGAGGCAGGCGACGCCGGACTCCCCCGCCGGCATCTGCGGACCCATCGGCCCGACCGAGCAGCTCCCCCTGGTCGCCCGGCTGGTCAACGAGCTGCGGATCGACCTGCGAAACGCCCACTTCTGGGGCATGGACGAATGGTACCTGAACGGTCGGGAGGCCCTGCAGAGCCATCCGCTCTCGTTCGCGCGGGCCGACCGGGAGCTGTGCTTCGACCGGATCGAGATGGGCTTGAAGATGCCCGAGGCCAACCTTCACTTTCCCCAGGCCGACGTGTCGCAGTACGTCGAGAGCTGGAATGGCGTCCGCTGCGTCGTCATGCAGGGCGGACAGGGCGACATCAAGCACTGGGCCTTCAATGACCCCGTCCGCCGGGAGGGCAAGTACAAAGACCAGCCGCCCACGCCGCAGGAGTACCGCAAGCTCACGACCCGCGTGGTCGATCTGCACCCGGTGACGGTCCTGCAGAACGCCCGCACCAGCGGCGGCGGCGTGGTCACCGGCGTCCCGACCCAGGCGATCTCCGTCGGCCCGGTCCAGACGTGGAAGGCGGAGAAGGTTTCCATCTGGCAGGCGGGCACGCATGACAATCCGTTCGGCATGCGGCTGACCACGCTGATGATCGGCAAGAAGATCCCCGACAGCGCGGTGCCGATGTCCCTGCTGGCGGACCACCCGAACGTGCAGTTCAATTTCTATCGCCCGGCAATCGGCACGTGTGAAGCCGAGATGCATTAAATGGAGAATTGACCGATGGCTGTGGACATTCTGATTCTCAATACCGCGGTGGTGGACCTGCGACGGTCGGACTTCGACTTCACGGACGCGCTCGTGGGCAAGGGCGGCCTGGCCAAGTGCAAGACCAAGGACATGCCGGGCTACTCGCAGGAGCAGATCAGGCAGTGGATCGATGAGGGATTCGCCACCGCCGGCGGGCCCGGCAACACCGCTCCGCTGGTCGCCCGGACCGGCCTGAAGGTCGCCGTCGGCGTCAACCTCGGCGCGGGTCAGTACGACGGCCTCGACGCCCAGGGCCGCTACTGGTACGACGCCATGGTCGCCAACGGCATCGACATGTCGGCGACGCACGTCCACCCCACTCTCCCGACCGGCACGACCTTCATTCACAACACCACAGGCGGGGACCGCGGCGGCATCGCCTACTTCCCGAACGCCAACAACGATTTCGACTTCGACGTCTTCCAGGCGGCAGTGGAACGCCTCAAGCCTCGGGTCGTCTACTACATGTACTCCGGCCTATCCGATCGCGGCGACGCCAACGGCGGCAGCGACCTGGCGGACTTCATCCGCTGGTGCCGGGACCAAGGCGCGGTGACCATCGCCGACAGCCACACCCTGACAGGCGATCCGCACAAGCTGATCGCCGAGGGCAAGGCGGTGAAGGAGTACAAGCTCCTGGAGCCCCTGCTGCCGGAGCTCGACCTGTTCTTCACCTCGTCGGACGAGGCCAAGCTCATCGAGAACACACTGGGCCGCAAGCCCGCCCGGAACGATCTCGACGAGCACGCGTACAACATCCAATTCCTGGAGTTCCTCACGCGAAGGTTCTGGCAGGACGACGACCGGACAAAGCTCTTTGGCGTCACCGTCAGCGACGGCGCCTACGAAAAGCACATCCTGCCGGACGGGCGGACGGCATGCCCGGTCAAGGTGACGTCCCGCTTCATGGCGGGCGAAGTCGTGGACCTCGTCGGCGCCGGCGACTCCTTCCGCGCCGGATTGATCACGTACGTCGCCAGCAACCTCGACGCGTTCCGCAAGGGCAGGATGGATTTCCAGCAGGCGGTGCAGGCGGGCAATCTGTTCGCTTCGCTGTATATCAAGGCCCCGCTGGGCGACCGATACGGGAATTTCCGCCCCTACGCCAAGATGCTCCAGGTCCTCCGCGCCCCGGGCGGATTCGAGAGCATGGAGGCGTTGAGAAAGGCGCTGGACTGAATCAGAACGGTGTGCACGGCACACCCTATGGACAGGGAGGATATCCACGTGGCAGCAAAGAAAGCAACACCCGTCTGGCAGGACAAGGTGATCAACGCCGCCCAGATCGGCGGGATCGAGACCTCGGTGCTCGACGATGGGCCCGGACGGGGCACGCGAATCGCCTGGGTGAACACCGGCTCGGGCCTGCGATACCGCGTCGTGATCGACCGCGGGCTGGACATCGTCGATGCCTTCCACAACCAGCACGGCCTCGCCTGGCTCAGCCACGGCGGAGTCACCGCCGTCCGCCCGGACGCCAACCAAGGCATCGAATGGCTCTGGACCTTCGCCGGCGGCCTGCTGACCACCTGCGGCCTCACGCACGCAGGCGGGCCCGAGAACGACCAGTTCGGCGAGCGCGGCCTGCACGGGCGGGCCAGCAACCTCCCGGCCCAGTTGGAGTCGATCAGCCAGCCCAACCTGGCCGCAGGCAAGCTCGACATGAGCATCACCGCCCTGGTGAAGGAATCCCGCGTCTTCGGACCCAATCTGGAGCTTCGACGGACGATCTCCAGCACGCTCGGCGAGCCGACGATCCGCATCCGCGACGTCGTGACCAACGTCGGCAACTCCGGCACGCCGCACATGATTCTCTATCACATGAATTACGGCTGGCCCCTTGTGGACAAGGGCACGCAGATCGTCTGGAAGGGCCAGTGCAGGTCGCGCGGCCTCGACATGGATAACGCGATCTTCAACGACGACCACGACTATCGCACCTGCCAGGGCCCGCTCGAACGACATCGCGCCACAGGCGAGGCCTGCGGCTTCATCGACGTCGAACCGGACAGCGACGGCGCATGCACCGTCGGTCTGTACAACGAGAAGCTGGGCTTCGCGGTTGCGACGCGGTACAAGAAGAAGCAACTGCCTTCGCTGGCGAACTGGCAGCATTGGGGACCTGGCGAATACGTCACAGGTCTGGAGCCGGGCACCAACCCGCCGATCGGCCAGGGCAAGGCCCGCGAACTCAAGCAGCTCATTCACCTCGATCCGGGCAAGAGCCGCACGTACGATCTGGAAATCAGCGTCCTGAGCGACCCGCAGGACATCCGGCTTTTTCTGAAAGCGGCGGGCCGGTAGCATGAGCGATCACGTCTTTGTCGGGTTCGGGTTCGGACCGATCCAAGCGGGCCTCTTCGCCAAAGAAGCGTTCGAGAGCGGCAACTTCCGCCGGATCGTCGTGGCCGAGATCGATCAGAGATTGGTCGACGCCGTGCGGGCAAATCGCGGGACCTACTATGTCAACGTCGCCCGCGAAGATCGCGTCGAGACGGTTCAAATCGACGGCGTCGAATTGTTCAACCCGACCCGCGGCAGCGAAGTCCGCAAGGCCCTGGCCGAGGCCACGGAAATCACGACCTGCCTGCCTTCGGTGGGCTTCTACGATTCGGACAAACCCGACACCGTGGCGGCTCTGATCGCCGAAGGCCTGCGAGCCCGCAAGTCCGGCGCAACGATCGTCTACGCGGCCGAGAACAACAACCACGCGGCGGAATTCCTCGATCAAGCTGTCGCCAAGCGACTGGGCGTCCCCGTTCCGGCCAGAGTCCAGTTCCTCAACACCGTCATCGGCAAGATGAGCCAGGTCGTGACCGACCCGGCCGAGATCGCCGCACGGAACCTTGCGCCGATCGCCCCGGGCATCGACCGCGCGTTCCTCGTCGAGGAGTTCAACCACATCCTCGTGACCAAGACGGCAATCCCCGATTTCACGCCCGGCATCGGGGTCTTCATCGAGAAGGACGATCTGCTCCCGTTCGAGGAGGCCAAGCTCTACGGCCACAACGCCATCCACGCCCTGCTCGGCTTCATCGGCACGCTCAAAGGCTATGCGAAAATGCCCGAGATCCAGGCCGACGAACCGCTGTTGCGCGTGGCCCGCCAGGCGTTCATCCGGGAATCCGGCGGGGCCCTGATCCGCAAGTACGCCTCGCTGGGCGACGAACTGTTCACCGAAGCCGGCTACCGCGCGTATGCAGAGGACCTCCTGGTCCGCATCACGAACCCCCACCTGGCGGACTCGGTGGCCCGCGCCAGCCGGGACGTCGTCCGCAAGCTCGGCATCCACGACCGCATCTTCGGCACGATGACTCTGGCCCTGGAGCACGGCATCGAGCCTGCCAACATGGCGACGGGCGCCCTGGCAGGCGTCGCCCTCCTGCTGGCCGGCGCCGCCGAGTATGGCCTCCCACGGGAATGGCAGTCGCTCGACTGGCGGTCCCTTCCCGCCGAGAGTCTCACCCGACTGCTCGCCTGGCTCTGGCAGGCCCCCCCGTCGCCGGCCCTGCACAGACTCGCCGGCTGCACAGGTTCTGCCGCCGGACCGCTGATCGCTCTCCTGGCCCGCTATACGGATTCCGACTAGTGCTCCGTTACGCGTGATTTGATATAGAGTTTCCGGTCTCTTTGCCGATGGGATGGTTGTACCCAGGTAAGGAGACCTATCATGAAGAAGAAGTATACTGTCACCCTGATGGAAGAGGAACGGCGGATGCTGCA
>DATIKY010000372.1:0-9133 GCA_035476995.1 Sedimentisphaerales bacterium
TTCCTACACAAACCGCCCGAGGCGGCGTTGCCCCCTCAGGCCGTCTGGATCAATCCGCCCAAGGAGGCCCCAAAAACAACGGATTGATTAGAGCTTAATTGTGAAAAGGAACTGTCTCATTCAACTTGACAACTTCCGCACCGACATCTGCGCTTTCATTATCAAGAGGAAGTCGCCGGCGGCGATGAAGATGGTTCAGGCCAAGTCGCGAGGCCTGATCCTTGTGACCAACAACGAACGGGAGTTAAAGCGGGGCTGCGGGTGGAGAACCGGGCGAAGGCGTCCGTGTGACGATCTTGACGTGGATTGTCCTTGGTGGTAAGATGAAATCATGAAGACTGTGGAAGAGATTCGCAAAGAAGCGATGGCGCTGTCCGCTGGGGAGCGGGCCAGTCTCGCCCACGACTTGATCCTGAGTCTCGAAGATCCCGACGCCTATGAGTTGGATCCTGAACATGAGGCCGAGATTCGCAGGCGTGTCCGGAAGGTCAAGAGAGGCAAGGCGGCAGGGCGTCCGGCGGCGGAGGTTTTCGCCGAGATCGAGGCCAAGCTGAAATGACTTCCATCGCCATTCTCCATGAGGCGGAGATTGAGTTGTGGGAGGCGGTGGAGTTCTACGAAAACCGATGTGCGGGGCTTGGTCTGGATCTGGAGAGGGAGATCAAGGCCGCCGTTGAGGGCATTCAGCAGTCACCCGCCCGCTGGCCTATATACAAAGACGGCACACGCCGCTGCCTGATTCACCGGTTCCCGTACTTCGTCGTCTATGCCCTGCACCAAGACCAGGTGTGGATCGTCGCCTTCGCTCATTGCAGGAGAAGACCTGGGTATTGGTCCGGACGTGCCAACGCGGTTGCACCACGGCGCCAACGGCGGCGCGAGTAGTGAGTAGTTCCCCGGTCGCCAATTCCTTGGACAACGGCTCCGTCGGTCCATATCATAGCGGCTGCAGTCGCACTTGCGACCCTGAGGATTCGCAGGTCGGGGGCTGCTGGAAAGGGGCTGATATGGTGAGGCAAACGCGACGGGAGTTCTTGAAGACCCTGGGGGTTACGGCCGGATTGTCCGTGCTTGGCGGTGCGGTCGGGCGGGGGCAGGGGGCCGGGGCCAAGGGCCGGCCGAACATCCTTTTCATTATGACCGACGATCACGCCTCCCACGCGATGAGCTGCTACGGGAGCAAGATCAACCAGACGCCGAACCTCGACCGGATCGCCAAGGAGGGGATGCGGTTCACCAACAGTTTTTGCACCAACTCCATTTGCGCCCCGTGCCGAGCGGTCATCCTGACCGGCAAGTACAGCCATCTCAACGGTCAGATTGACAACAATGTGATATTCGACGGCTCGCAGCAGACGTTCCCCAAGCGGCTCCAGAAGGCCGGCTACGAAACCGCCATCGTCGGCAAGTGGCACCTCAGGAGCGATCCGACCGGATTCGACTACTGGAATATTCTGCCCGGGCAGGGGGACTACTACAATCCCGTCATGATCGAGATGGGCCAGCGGAAGAAGCACACGGGATACGTCACAGACATCTTAACGGACCACGCTCTGGGCTGGCTCAAGGGCCGGGGCGCGGACAAGCCGTTCTGCCTGATGTACCACCACAAGGCGCCGCATCGCAATTGGCAGCCGGGGCCGAAGCATCTGGATTTGTACGAGGACGTGCAGATCCCAGAGCCCGCGACTCTCTTCGACGACTACGAGGGCCGGGGCCGGGCCGCTCGCGAGCAGGACATGAGCATCGAAAAGACCATGACCAGGGCGGATCTGAAGCTCACGGCGCCGAACAACCTCACGCCCGAGCAGAAAGCTGCATGGGACGCCGCGTACGGGCCCAGGAACAAGGCGTTCGAAGAGGCCAGGCTCGAAGGCAAGGAACTGGTCCGGTGGAAGTACCAGCGGTACATGAAGGACTATCTGCGGTGCGTCGCGTCGGTCGATGAGAATGTCGGGCGGGTGCTGGACTATCTGGATCAGTCCGGTTTGGCCGAAAACACCATCGTCATCTACACGAGCGATCAGGGCTTCTACCTGGGCGATCACGGGTGGTTCGACAAGCGGTTCATGTACGAGGAATCGCTGCGGATGCCGCTGGTCGTGCGGTATCCGAAGGAGATCAAGCCGGGCTCTGTGAATGGCGACATCGTGCTGAATCTCGATTTCGGCGAGACGTTCCTGGACTACGCGGGCGTGCCCGTGCCGGCGGATATGCAGGGCCGGTCGATTCGACCGATCTTGCAGGGACAGACTCCGGGCGACTGGCGGACCTCGATGTACTACCACTACTACGAGTTTCCCGCGGTCCACAGCGTCAAGCGTCACTACGGCGTCCGGACCCAGCGATACAAGCTGATTCACTTCTACAACGACATCGACGAGTGGGAACTGTACGATCTGCAGAGCGACCCGGACGAGATGAAGAACCTCTACGGCGACGCTCGGTACGCAGACGTCGTGCAGGAGTTGAAGGCGGAGTTGAAACGCCTGCGGGTCCACTACCAGGACACAACCGGCGCGCCGGTGTGAGAGGAGTGCCGTGCCGTATGGAAAGCGACGCTCGCCCAGCCGAGAGTCATCTTCTGGATGAACTGACGATCACCGTCGTTCACGACAATTATCCCTGGGTTGAGGGGCGCAAGACCGCGTGGGGATTTTCCGCTCACATCGCGGGAGCCCGGAGAAATATTCTCTTCGACACCGGCAGCGACGGCTCGCTTCTTCTGGAGAATCTGGACCAACTGCGCATCGATCCGGCGGCGATCGACGCACTAGTTCTTTCGCACCTCCATGGCGATCACGCAGGCGGCCTGGCCGGGTTGCTCCAGGCCAACCCTCGCGTCGAGGTGTATCTGCCTGCGTCGTTTCCCAACCGGGTGAAAGATCTCGTGCGAAGGGCCGGGGGCGGCATTGTCGAGGTCGAGGGCCCGCAGCAGGTCTGTGAGAACGTCCACACGACCGGCGTTCTCGGGCGGAGGATTCCGGAACAGGCTCTGGCGATCCGCACGTCGCGAGGGCTGGTCGTCCTGACAGGCTGCGCCCACCCCGGCGTGGTCCCGATGGTCGAGGCGGCCAGGGGATTGTATGATGGCGATCTGCTGCTGGTGATGGGCGGGTTTCACCTGGAGTGGGCGGTGGCGGGCAAGATCGAGCGGATCATCGCGGCGTTTCGCAATTTCGGCGTGCGGTACGTCGCGCCAACCCACTGCTGCGGCGAAAAGGCCCGAGAGCGGTTCGAGGAGCGCTTCGGGCAGGGATTCGTCGCGGTCGGGGTGGGCAAGACCATTGCGCTGGCCGACCTGCCGTAGTCCGGCCAAGCCTTCGGCCGCACGCCAAGAGGGGGATGGCCAATGAGGACAATGACCCGGCAAGAAGCCAGGAAAGGAAGCCACAGAGGGACACGGAGAAAAGCAAACGAGTCTGATGTTTGACGCGTGAAGTTCGATCGACAATCATCCTTCGCAGTCTCTGGGGACTCTGTGGCCAAAACCGCGGTCTTGGCCTTGGAGTGTATCCTCGAATGAGAAAGGCCGGGGTCCTCGTTGAGGAAGACCCCGGCCTCAAGTCGTCGGTCGATTCCCGTCGCGGTTGCGTCGGGCTCGTGTCTCTGTCCCGGTCCTAGTTCTGCTGTTGCTGCATTCCCTGCTGCATCTGCATGAAGGCTCCCATCAGCTCCTGCAGGTGCTGCTTGGGAAGGGCGATCCGGACGGAGAGTCTGCCGTTGGCGGCACTGCCTGCGATGGCGATGTTGCTTTGGCTCTTGGCGGTCGTCGGAATCGGGATCGGCATGGGCGCCATCGACGAGGCCATCTGGATCAGCCGCAGGATGTTGTAGGTCACCAGGAACTCGCCCTTCTCGGAACCGGGAATCAGTTGCGAGGCGGCCTGGATTTCGCTCGGAACCGCGGCGGTCGAGGAGGAACTCTTCACCTGGTCGATCAGCCCCTTGAGGGCGGCCGAGGGATCCGCGGCAAGCGTGTACACCAGAAGGTTGTTCACCACAGCCAGGCGGATGTTCATGCCCTGGCCGTACATCGAGGCGATCATCTCGCCCTGGGGAGAGTTCGGATCGGTGGATACAAAACCGAACTTGAGGGCGTCGATGGGAACGTCCTTGTAGGTTTCGACCTTGCGTTGGAGTTCCACGTTGAACTTCATGCCCATCTTCTCGTAGAAACCGGCGACCAGTCCGCTGTTCATGATGGCGGGCATCTGATCCATGGCTCTGGAGAATGCCTGCGCGTCTTTGAGGCCCACCACGTAACGAAACGCGAACGGCGGCTTGCTCTTGGGGTCCGCGGACATCGATGCGGCCAGTGTCCCGCCGAGGGCGTTGGTGCTGTCCGTGGCGAACTTGCGGATCTTCTGGATTTCCGGATCATTGGCCGGTTTGCCCGCCATCTGGGCCAGCAGGTTGATGCCCCAATTGTTGAGTCGGTTCCACGAAGCGGGGTCCACCGCCGCCAAGAAGTTCATCACCGAGCCGTTCTGGAGGTACCGCGTGAAGGAACGGTCCATCGGGGTGGAGCTGGCTGTGAAGATCTTGGCCATCTCCGTCTGCGGCAGAGTGGCCACCGCGAGCTCCAGGCGAAGGGCGGTGGCGGTCGGATCGAGCGACAGGCTGGCCGACTGGGTCTCCTTCATGAACGTCCCGATGACGCCCGAGTACATGTCCATGATCGAGCCCATGTTGGCGGCCATCGGCGGGGCCTGCCCCATGTTCTTGAGCTGATCCATCATCTGTTTGGCTTCCTGGATCTTGGCCTCGATCATGGGCCCGAACGTCTTCTGGACGGCCTGGATATTGGCGTATAGCCAGACGGGCGAACTCTGCGCCCGCTTGGCCTCCTCGGCGCCCAGACGCTGAGCCAGGGACGTGGCGCCCTTGGGGACCCAGCTCTTCATTTCGGTCAGCGCCTGGCGGTTTCCCGCGGTGGTCACCAGGGCATAGCTGCCGACGCTGGCGGCGACGAGCCCCTGGTCGCCCTCCGGCCCGATCAGCGACAGACCCGCCGCGTCAGGCGCCGTGACGTTCGGATTGCCCTTGGCGAACGCCTGGTAGTCGCTCATCGGGACCAGAATGCCGATTCGGGTGGGATTGGGGGCGTCGCCGCCGGGCAGCGGGCCGAACAGGGCGAAATCGCCGGACATGTTGACTCCGCTGGGTTCGGGGCCGCCCAGGAGCTGGGCGAGCTGCATCTGCGCCAGCATGGACACGCCGATAGGGGCCAGACCGGTAAGGAACTGATCCAGTTGGCCCATCGTCGTGTTGAGTTTGTTGATCCGCACGCAGAACAGCGACTCGGCGGGCACAAGCTGCAAGGGGTCGTTTGCCGCCGACTGGGCGGCCAGCGCGTCGGAGGCGAAAATTGCCAGTCCAAGCGCACACAAGAGGATCACGTTTCGGATTCGATTCACTGCTCTGCCTCCTACGAATGGTTATCTGCTATTCTTCGGTTCACGATCCATGCTGTGACGGACGCACATCCGCCTCAACGGCGAGCCTCGCCCGTCGTCGGCCGCGCAAAACTCGCACGGAATCACCGCGGCCAATCTGGTATGGTAGACCGTCCGCGATGAACCGTCAATGGCTTCTGTGCATCGCGTTTTCTCAGCCCAGGATCAGTTCGCTCAAGGGACGCTTGGGCACGTGGTGGACGCCGGTCTTTTCCCGCCAGTACTTGATGCTCCCGTCGGGACCGACGTCGTCGACGACCACCTGTTCCTTGGGCTTGCCCAACGCCAGGACCAGCAGGATCTCGTATCGCGTGGCGATCTCCAGGACCTTTCGAAGCTCGTCCCGCTTGATCAGGCCGATCATGCAGCCGGCCAGGCCCTGCTCGCGGGCTCCCAGCAGGATGCTCTGGGCGGCGATCCCGTGGTCGCAGCCGAAGTTGGTGTTGATCTCGGTGTCTCCGAGGACGACGATGTAGGCACAGGGGCGTTCGCCCTCGGCGGGCCCGGGCCATTCTTTCAGATACCCAGCCCAAGCCAGATTTGCGAAAATCTGCGCGTTGCGGGCGGGATCGCACGAGAGAATATACTTGAGCGGCTGCAAGTTCGCGGCCGACGCGGAATACCTCGCCAGCTCGACCAGCCCTTCGAGCGTCCTTCGATCGACGGCGAAGTCCTGATGAAACCGCCGGCAGCTCCGGTTGCTGATGATGAGCTCTCGTATCACGCGGTTCTCCCTTCGGGATTACGGTTGTTGACGAATCCTGACGGTCAGCCGATCTCCTTGGGCGAGCGTCATGCTCTTGTCCAATTCGATCGCGACCCGGCCGTCGCTCACGAGCGTCTTGCCGCTGACGGGCTTGTCGTTGATCCGGATCTCGACGCGTGCGGTCTTCCACGCCTCGGGGATCGCGAAGGCGAGCGTCTTGAGAGCCAGCCGACCCCAGCGAAGCTCGATCGTTTCCTGCTGCGTGGTGTCCTTGCGGGTCTGGCTGAAGGAGCCCCAGCTTTCGGCTGCGGTAAACGCGGCGCGGTAGTTCTCAGGCGTCACGCGCGGCGCGAAACCGATATGTCCCTTGGGGCCGTGGTACTCGAATCCCGCCAGAGCGGTGTATACGCCCCAACTGGCCATCGCGCGGGCATAGTGATCGCCGCATTCGACCTCGTTGTAGGGATTGTGCTTGGCGGGGTGATAGCGGTCCTCGACCCCGCGACAAATGGCCAGGGCTTCGGTGACCATGTTCTCCCAGACCATGTGGCCTGCGACCTGGTACTCGATCCCGGTCCAGATCTCCTCGCGGTACCGCACGCCTTCCTTGAGATAGGGGCTCTTGGGCCAGGTGCAGGTGAACAGTCCCGGCTCGCCCGGCAGGGCGAACCACCGCTCCGGCGGATGGGCCTCGTTCTGCGGCCCGACGTCCGACGCCCAGTTGTAGATCCAGACGGAGGCCAGCGCCTTGTGTACGTTCACCTCGGGATAAATGTACCCGAGTCCGAGCTGATGGGCCCAGCCCTGACCGAAAAGCTGGTCCGAGAGGCAGCCTCTGGCATATTGGTCTTTCGGATGCTTCTGCAAGTCGACGATCTGGATGAAGTAGTCGCCGTCCCAGAGCCTCTCGACGCTGAGCTTGCTTCCGCTCTCGAAGATCCGCCGGCACCGCTGGGCGAACTGAGCGTCGCCGATCTCCTTGGCCATCTCCTCGCCCGCGCGAAGGGCGGCCAGATAGAGCGAGCCGACGAAGGTGTTCGGGCCCTCGAAGTTGATGTCGTACGTGTTGTGCTGGCTGTTCTCGATCAGGCCGTCGTCGTTGCCGTCCTGGGAGATCGAGAATTCCAGGGTCTTCTTGATTCGCGGCCAGTTGCGGCGGAGGAACGAATCGTCCGCGGAGCACTGGTGCTCGCGATAGGCTTTGAGAACTGTGCCGCACTGGCCGTCGGCGGCGTAGGCCCGATTGCTCCGGAAGCCGACGAGTCCACGCTCGGTGTCGAAGCCTTCGCCGAAGTCCTGCATCTCGCGTGCGCTTCGTTCGAGTTCGGGGAACAGCCGCGCCGGCGCGTGGGCGTAATTCCAGACATGTGTGCAGGTTCCTTCGCAGCAGCCGACGCCTTCCCAGGCCCAGAACCGCCCGCTCTGCCACCATTGGCAGGTGCCGGTCGCCAGGTTGCTGACCGTCGAATGCAGGCGGAACAAGAGCCAGCGGGGCAGCGTGCTGTCTTCGTAGAAGGTCTTGCACCACGATTTCGTGTCGTTGGTCAGGCGGTCGTGGTTGTCGAGCACATAGTGAGCGACCTCGGCGGCGTTCTTGAACCGATTCGCATACTCGTGTCCCTGCGGATGATGGGGGAAGTGCCATGCGAGCACGAAGGTGAACGTATGTTCCTGACCCGCGGCCAGCTTGACCGGTTTCGTCATGGCCATCATGCTTCGCTTCTCGGCGGCCGGATACGTCGCCTCCTGGGCTGCGTAAAGGCCTTTGGCCCAGGAGAAATCGAAGTTGATGATCCCCGGGTAATTCGGGTCCCAGGGCAATGGATCAACGAGGGCCAGCGCCATCGAGCCGTAATCGGGCAGCTTGTCGAACGGCCCCAGGTCCGCTTCATAGGATTCGTCCGCCAGTTCGATCTGGTCGATGTTGATGTGTCCCCAGGCGCCGGAATTGCGATCGACGATCTGGATCGTCGCGCTCTTGCCTTGCAGTTCTTCGACGTCCCATGCGCGCCATTCGAGCTTCTCGTTGTCTTTGCCGGCGGCGATCCGCACCACCTTGCCGTCGACGAGCAGATTGATGCAGGTCTGGTCCGCGTGGCTGCCGCCGCCGATCAGGAAGTTGATGTACCTGCGGGAGACCTCGAAAGCAGGGGAGGTGAGCGTGCCGTGAGGTCGGTCGCCGCCCAGGAAGGTGTTCACGAGGCCCTCGCCGAGAAAGCCGCTGACCCGCTGCTGATTGGCGAGCGTGCCGTGAGCGGGACGGGAACCGAATGCTTCGCCGGTGACTTTCCAGTCGCGGTAGTCTTTGGCTTCGAAGTCATTGAGCACGATCTTCGGCCGGGGCGCCTGCATCTGTTCCTTGGGCATCTCCTTTGCCGTGTGCACGATCAGTTCACGACCTCTATCCTGCACCAGGCGGCTTTCTCTCGTCGCTCGGACAGACTTGGCGGAATCGAAGAGCACCGCGTTCTGAAGCCAGCTCAGGACGCCGGCTTCACAGGTCCGATCGCCCGTGTTCTTGAGCGTGATGTGAAAGACGGTCGCAGGCAGGGCGGAGTCCTTGGCGTTCAACGGGATGAACGGAGAGAACGCCTCCATCTGGACCTGGAGCGGGAAGTCGTCGGCCTTGTAGCGAACCACGGCGATGGGATATTCGCCGACGAATTCGACCCGGCCGAAATCCTTATTCAGAGGTCGCATGGTTGTCTTGTCTTCGGACACGATCCCGACCGTGAAGCCGGAATCGACGGGCGAATCGGGTCGGTACGTGCGGTAGTTGTCCCGGCCGTAGCCGCTGAAGACGTGCTTGTTGAAGATCTGCCAGACGCCTAGTGTAGTGTTTGATAAATAGTTGCAATTATATGATTTATATTGCGTCTTCCTTGGTAACAGGAAAGGATGGACGCAATGCGTGTAGCTGCGACGATCACGATTACGGACGAACAGCGTGTGACCCTGCAACGGTGGG
>DATIKY010000373.1:0-26512 GCA_035476995.1 Sedimentisphaerales bacterium
AAATAGGACAGCCGAAGAGGCGACGGGCACTCGGGCACGTCGGAGCAGGTTGCGATCTACTGAGTCAACGAAGCCCGATCTCGTCCCAAAGACAAAACCGAGGTACCGTCACGGTTTGAATTCTTTCACAGCCTCAGAGCCCCCAAGAACCGTCGAAGCGTCCAAGAGCCGGATGACAGTCAGTAGCAGTCCACGGGGAAGGGATTGTCTTACGCTCTCATCGGCCGGCCCCGCCTCCTTCCTGCCCCACGGGAAGGGACTCTGCGTCGGTATGCTGCCCAGGAGGATCTCCTTGCCGGTGGGCGAGACGATGATCTCGCGGCGCGTGGTCTCGGGACCGGGCGAGCAGGTCAGCTCGATCGCCCAGATCAGGGAGATGAGCTTGCCGGAGAAGCTGAACGGCCCGTCGGGCAGCGTGAACGAGAACTCCTTCGAACCGCTGGCGCCGGGATTGTCGAACTGCGTGCTGTGGACCATGCCGACGTCCCGCGTGCCCTTGCCCGAAGTGTACCAGAACAGCGAGAGGTCGAGCCGCCTGGGATGGGCGTCCAGATTCCACTCGACGGCGCCGCGGATCGTCTCCCGGGGAGCGAATACGGTCTTGTCTTCATGCACGGTGATCTTCAGTTTGTCCATCCCGAAGCCCTCCTATGCAACCCCAGGCACCACGTTGAGCTTGAACGATTCCTTCACATCAGGCCAGCCTTTGATGGAGCCGTGAACCTCCAGACTCCAGAGGATTTTGTTGTTCGCGGCCTCGAATGAATGCATCGTGTCCGGCGGCACGACAAATCCGATCCGACCCGACGCGATCTCATACGCATCCGACGTCTTGTGCAGTTCCATCTCGAAGAAGGTGTTCCGATCGGTGTAGGTGTTCGTGCCTCTGCGGTATCGAGCCTCCTCGACTCCTCGCAGCGTCACGCTGAATTCCCCGATCCGACCGGTCTGACCCGAGAAGCTCCACCGCAGTTCCGCTGCCCCGCCCAGAGGGATCGCCCCCGAACTCAACTCAAGCGTCGGACGCGGATTGAACATCGCCAGAAGGAGATACACGGCCCCCCCGATCAATCCGAGACCGACCGCGGCAAACGGCAACATGAACAGCAATGAATACACGGCGAACCCGCCGTGACTCAAATCGCGAATCGCGCCGACCACGAAGATCGAGACGATGCCGTTCCAGAAGCAGGCCGCGATCGTGATGCCGATGAACTTCATCCTCGGAGAATGCGTCGGCCGCAAGACCTGGGTACCATCCGGCGGCCCTCTGAATCCCCTCTGTCCCATAGGTCCCATGGGTCCTATCGAGGCCCCGCCCGAAGCCGGCTTCTTCCTTCTCAAAGTCCCGATCACTCCACCGACGCCGACGAGCAGAAATGGCAGCGGAAACAACGCCGGAAGCAGCTTGGCGGGGAAACCTCGTTTGAGCACGGCCTCCGACGGGTCCTCCGGATTGACGTAGCAGGAGGTGGTCATCCATATAGGGTTTCTGTCAAGTACAAAAATACTCTCTCCGAGCCGAAATTCTTTCCGCCTTCGGCTGTCTGCTGTTATGCAGCGTGACATCACTCTCGAAACGTCCAGGTTCCATCGTCCTGTTTCGCTCCTGCGAAGTTCGTTGGAGCAGCGTATCGAGTCCGCCGGCCTCGATCCCGGCGGCTCTTTCGTGCAGCCATCCATCCGGATCTGGACCACGGCCCCAACGGGACCGGGCCCCATCCCGACTTCGTCGGGACCAGAACGACGTCAGTACCGCGTCCTGTTCACTCGTTTGTCGATCCCGCAGGATCGACGTGACAGCCCTGGTGAATTGCCCCGTCCAGAGGCATTCAACCCCGTCTGACTCAGGCCGCGGGCGAAAGAGACCTCGATGAATCTGGATCGTCTGTCTGGTCAAAGGATCGATGCGGCGGCCGTCCACTCAGCCCCGGGTGGTCTCAGGCAACCCCTTATCCAAGATCGACCGCCGCATCGCATCGCTCATCCGAACACCCGCGACAGATCGAACGGCTCCTGCCGTTTCAGTATATAGTAGGCCGCCTTACTCCACTTCGCAGCCAGGGCCTTGGTGGCCAGGGCCCCGTTGCGCTTGGCGCGTTTCTTGCCGTAGAAGCTCTTGGCCTTCGGGCAGACCCGGATCGCGTGGTGGACCGCCTCGACGAAGGCCCAGGCCAGGTAGCCGTTGCCGTTGCGGCTGTTGTTGTCGGCCTTCTTCTTGCCGTTGGAGCTGTGCGTCGCCCGCACGCAGCGGCAGTAGGACGTGTAGTCCCCGACCGTCTCGAACCGCCCGATGTCGCCGGTCTCCAGCATGATCGTCAGCGCCAGGATCACGCCCACCCCCGGCATCGTCTGGAGATGCTCGTACTGCGGCTTCAGTTGCGCGTGTTCCAGGATCTTCTTCTCGAACCGCCTGATCTTCTCGTTGAGCTGCTCGATAAGATCGATCTGCTCGTCGGCCACGAACGTCAGACACTCATGGCTGCCCAGAAGCTCCGCCGCGTCGAGCTTTCGAAGATCACGCCAGGGCAGACTGCGGCCGCTCTGACGCATGGCCAGGTTCTGCAGGCTCAGGACGATCCCGGTTCGCTGCTGCACCAGGAGCATCCTTCGCCGCAGCAGGTCCCGCACCGGCCGGTCTTCTTTCGGATAAATGTAGCCGGTCGGCAGGACATTGAGCCTCGCCAGCTTCGCCAGAAACGCCGCGTCGGTCAGATCGTCGGCTTCTTTGATCCCGTCGTACTGTTCCATCTCGGAGGGATTGGCCAGGACAACCGGATAGCCGTGGTCCATTAATCCGTCGGCCAGCCAGTACCAGTTGTACGTCGACTCGACGGCCGCGACCTTCAGACGCGGGCGAAACGGTTTCAGAGTCTCCAGAATGGTCGGCAACTGGTTCGGCAATCGCCTGGCCAGCAGTTGCTTGTCCTTCCCGTCGGCGATCACATACATCGCGTTGTTGGAATGAAGGTCGACGCCACAGAATAATGTCTTACGCATGTTCGGGCTCCTTTCCTTGAGCGTCAGCAGTTCATGTGCTGCCTTCCACCGGCAGCCTCCTGGCTCCCCAGTGTAACGCCGCCTCGGGGAAGGAACCCTATATGTCTACAGCCCCGCCGGGTACTTCCGGGCCAGTTCCTGTGCCCTGGAGTACTCCCGACCGCCGCTGTAACCGCGTCGGTAGCCGGTCCCCTCACAGGCTTGGCCTTCATATTCGTACTGATACCGCACCGCGAAAACGTACGGTTCGCCGCCTTCCTGGCGCTCCTGCACCTCGCTGTCGACGATCATGCACGGCGTCTTCTTCCACGCCCGCTGGCCGGTCACCCGAACGAACTCGTGGAGGATCAGCAGCTCGAAGAGGGAGCCCATCCCGAAAAAGAACAGGAAGAACAACGACAAGCCCAGCTTGCCAACCGCTCCTGAAGACTTGCTGCCGCCACGTCTGTAGAAGTACATTGTCGCCACAGTGAATCCCCTGCCGGGAACGATCACGGTCCAAACATCTTGCCGTGACGATTATCGACCGCCGGAGCGGCCGGGTATCACCTTTTTTTCCTCATCATTCGCGCCAGCAGACCTTGAATCCTGGATTCATCGAGCGTAAGATACATCAGGGCCGTCTCGGGAACGGGAGGCCCTGCGTGGTACGGAACTGAATCTGCACAAGGAAACGAAACACCCAGCCCGCAAGGGAAAGTAGGGAGTCTTTTCATGCGGAGTCAACTGCTCCCCAGTCCGGAAGAATGCATCGACCTGCTCAAGGAATGTCACGTCCCCCTGCACATCATCAAGCACAGCAAGGCGGTGGCCAAGCTCGGGGTCTTCCTGGCCAAAAGGATCGCGGACCAGGATTTCCCCATCAACGTGGACCTCGTGGAATGCGCCTGCCTGCTGCACGACATCTTCCGCGTGTGCGAGTTTCCGCTGGAGGACTTCAGCCGATTCGAGCAGAAGGTGACGGAGGAGGACAAGGACAAGTGGCGCAAGCTCAAGGAACGCCACGACGTCGTTCACCATGAAGACGCGGCCTGCGCCTACCTCAAGGACGCCTATCCCATCCTGGCCCAGACCATCCGCAAGCACCGCTACACCGCGATCGTGGACCCCGACGACACGCCGCGGACCTTCGAGGAGAAGGTGGTCTATTACGCGGACAAGCGGGCCATGCACGACAAGATCGTGCCCCTGCAGGAGCGGCTCGACGAGGCGCACAAGAGAAATGCGGCCAAGCGCAAAGCCGCCGGCATCGATCCCGCGGAGGTCGCACGCATCGACGCGGCGATCTTCGCATTGGAGAAGGACCTGTTCGACCTCATCGAGCTCGATCCGAACGCCGTGACGGCGGAGTTCATCGACAACTACAGACCCGCCGTCAAACCACAAGAGTAATTTCGAAATCCGAATACCGAAATTCGAGACAAATCCAAAGCACGAAATTCAAATGCTCGAAAGGCTGGCGCCTGTCAGCGGGCCGCTTCGAGCATTTGAGTTTTGGTCATTCGTGCTTGTTTCGGATTTCGAATTTCGATATTCGAGCTTTTCTTGTGCCTTGTCTTACTGTCCCAGCACGTCCTGGATCGCCGGCGCGAAGTACAGGCCGAAACTCGAGAGCGTCGGGCAGACGCGGGAATCGACGATCCGCACGCGGACCTTCGAGGCCGTCACCGGGTCGAACCGCAGCAGCCGCTTGTAGCCGACCGTCGTCCCGCGGGCGAACTCCCGCCAGCCGGCGTCGCTCGGAACCTCCAGCACGAACTCCGCGATGCGCTGGCCGATCGCGATGTGTTCGGCCAATTCCGCCACGTTGAACGTGCATTCCTTGCCCAGATCAAACTCGACCGTCGCGGACGTTGTCCAGTCGTCGGTCGTCCAGTAGGTGTCGGGATCGCCGTCGGTGATCCTGGCGGCCGCGAAGGCGGGGTCGTTGCCTTTGACGTTCGAGGCCGCCGCCTTGGCGCCGGCGGCGAGGTTCTCGTCGAAGATGGCGTCGAGCACCTTGCGGAACTCGCGAAGCCGCTGCACGTCGTTCTCATGGATCAGTCCCCTCTTGTCCGGCGGCAGGTTCAGCAGCAGCACGCTGTTGTAGCCCACGGACTTGAAGTAGATATCCAGCAGATGCTCGACGGACTTGACCTTGTTGTCCTCCTTGGCATGGTAGAACCAGCCCGGCCGGATCGAGACGTCGGTCTCGGCGGGGTACCAGACCAAGCGGTCGCCCTTGCCGAGGGCCTTGAGGCTGCCGAGGTCTTTGGCGGTGCAATTGACGATGCCGAAGAGCGAGCCGTTGCTGTTGACCACGCTCCATTCGCTCTCGCGGGCGTACCCGCTCTCGTTGCCCACCCAGCGGACGTCCGGGCCGTTGAAGATCACGGCGTTGGGCTGCAACTCGTGGACGATCGCGTAATAACCCGCCCAATCATACTCCATGTCCTTGGCGTTCTCGCCCTTGGCGCCGTCGAGCCAGACCTCGGCGACTTCGCCATAGTTGCTCAGGATCTCGCGAAGCTGGTTCTTGTAGAATCTGTTGTAGCCTTCGTTGTCGCCGTAGGTGGGCTCGTGTCGATCCCAGGGGGAGACGTAAAGCCCGAGCTTCAGACCCGCCTCACGACAGGCCTGAGCCAGTTCGCCGACGATGTCGCCCTTGCCGTCCTTGTAGGGGCTGTTCTTGACCGAGTGTTCCGTGTACTTGCTGGGCCACAGGCAGAAGCCATCGTGGTGCTTGGCCGTCAGAATGACCATCTTCATGCCGGCGTCCTTGCAGGTCCGGACCCACTGGCGTACGTCGAGCTGCGTAGGATTGAAGATCGAGGGGCTCTCGGCGCCGTCGCCCCACTCCTTGTCCGTGAAGGCGTTCACCGTGTAGTGGATGAACGCGATGAACTCGAGCTTCTGCCAGGCGAGTTGCTGAGGCGACGGCCGCACGTTGGCGGCCCGCTCGATCAACGAGCGGACCGGGTCGTTCGCGGCGACCGCGGCATCGACCTCGTCGTACACGCGGACGTAGTCCACGACGAAGTGGTCGGGCAGGTTGGCCTTCTTGATGTCTCCGCCCCACTGGCCGATCTCTTCGGTGAGCTTGATGTACTGGGGCACCTGGGAGACCCCGCCCGCGCGGGTCCGCCAAGTCTCTTTCCCATCGACGTAAAACACGTACTCCTCGGGCGTCCAGCGCAGACCGAAGGTGTGGAACCCCTCGCTGACGCCGGGGAAATCGAACTTGATGCCGTCGGACCGATGCTCTTTGCCGTAACCGTCCCAGTGGAGATTCTGCGTGATGCGGTCCTCGCGCCAGGGTTTCTCCATGATGTCGATCTCGGTGCCGTCGCGACCGGCGTCGCCGATCTTGCCCACGGTGTCGCAATGGAGCCAGAAGGCCGGCCAGTATCCCTGCTCCTTGGGGAACTTGCACCGGCAGACCCAGTAGCCGTAGCGATGCTCGAACTTGCCTCTCGTGCGGACCGCGCCGCAGGTGTACCGGTCGCCGTCCTGCTTCGTGCGGAGGATCAGATGGCCCTGGCCGTCGAGATAGGAATCCTCTTTGACCCAGAACCCGTCCCGGCGCTTCCAGTCGCCCATCACGTCCCACTTGGACGCGTCCACCTGGCTGCCCTCGAACTCGTCGCTCCAGACGAGTTTCCACGTCTTGCCCTGCTCAATCGACGGGAGGAATTCCTTGTCGGCGGCCCCTGCCGCATGGGAAAATGCCGGCAGCAACGTCGCGCACAGAGCCAGTCCGGCGTACGACAACACAATTCGGGAGGAAAACGAGATCTTCATGGCTGCTCCTCAAAACAACACTCGAAACGGAGGCCTCGCCCTCTTGCGATCCTCCTCCGACGCGAGCCCCCCGCCCGCTACGCCGCGACGTCTTGCGGCGTCTTCGTCGGCCGCCGGGTGGCCTGGAGGCCCGAGACGACGGTCATGACGATCATGGCCAGGTACGTGACGATGGTGAACCAGTGGCCCCACTGGGCGGTTTGCACGTGCGCGGCCTTGATCAGCACGGTCCCGATCGCGAACGACTGGAGAAACATCTTGATCTTGCCGGCCCTGACCGCCGCGAAGTTGACGCCACGAGCCTCCGCGATCTGACGCAGGATCGTGACATAGGCCTCTCGCACGACGAGAATCGCCAGGACACCCCAATGGACAACGGCCAGGGTCGCAGGCCCCCAGTCAAAGAGATTCGGCATCCCCATGATGGCGAAGCACGCGAAGGCTCCGCAGACCAGCACCTTGTCGACCAACGGATCGATCATGCGGCCGAACTTCGTGGTTGCGTTGAATCGTCGGGCGATATGACCGTCGACGATGTCGGAGAACCCCGCGATGACGAACAAAACGAACGCGACATCCAGGAAAAAGGGCCGTTTGGCGGCATCCACCTGGGGAGAGTGGAGAACCATCCACAGGAAGATCACCGTCAGTCCCAGCCGCATGAACGTCAGAATGTTCGGCACATGTTTCCACATGGTCGAAAGTTTACAGAGGCCTCGGGATGGCTTCAATATCAAAGTTGCTCGACCAGCAAATCGTAATCCTGCGCGCCGACGACCCGCACGTTGACGAATTGACCGGGCTCGGCGCTGCAACCCTGGATCAGGCATGCGCTGTCGATGTCCGGGGCCTGCCCATAGAAGCGTCCCTGACCGGTGGGCCGCGATCGTCGCTTGCCCCCGCGAGCGGGGTCCGGGTCCCGTGAATCGACCAGACAGGCGACCGTGCTGCCAATCCGGCCCTGGTTCCGTGCGAAGGCGATCTCCTGCTGGGCCAGCATCAGTCGGTCGAAGCGGGCCTGCTTGACGTCGTCGGGAACCTGGTCGGACATCTCGGCCGCGGGCGTCCCGGCCTCGGGGAAATACGTGAACGCGCCCAGCGCGTCGAACCGGGCCCACCGGACAAACTCGAGCAACTCGTCAAAGTCGGCCTGCGTCTCGCCCGGAAAGCCCACGATCACCGTCGTTCGCAGGACAATATCGGACATAGCGACCCGCAGCCTCTCAATGAGTCTACGCAGGTCGTCCTTCGAATCGGGCCGGCGCATCGCCTTGAGCACCCGGTCGCTGGCGTGCTGGATGGGGATGTCGAGATAGCGGACGATCCTGGAACTGGCCGCGAGGGTCTGGATCAGGCCGTCGTCGATGCCTGTGGGATAGGCGTACAGCAGGCGAATCCACGCCAGGCCGGGGATTTCCTCCATCTGCCGGAGCAAAGAGGCCAGGGCGCCCGGGAGTTTCAGGTCCCGCCCATACATGGTCGTGTCCTGCCCGATGATGTTCAGTTCCACGGCGCCGGAACCCGCGAGTTCCCGCGCCTCGTCCAGGACCCTCTCCGGCGGCTTGCTGCGGAACGGGCCGCGAATGGCGGGGATGGTGCAGAACGAGCAGCGATGGCTGCATCCTTCGCTGATCCGCAGGTAGGCCGAGTGAACCGGCCCGATACGCAGCCGCACCCGGTCGTCGGCGACGGCGGCGGACGCCGGGCTGTGGAAGACCAGCGGACCGTCGGCCGCCAGCGTGTCCCGGATCACCTTCACGATGGAGTCCCGATGCTCCAGGCCGACCACCGCATCGACACCGCGGGCCTCGTCCAGAAGCGGCTCGCCCAGCCGCTGCGACAGACAACCGGCCACGATCACTTTCTTAACATTCCCTCTCTTCTTATTCTCAATAGCCGCATCGACCGCTTCGAGCGACTCAAGCCTGGCCGGCTCGATGAAGCCGCACGTGTTGACGACGACGACGTCGGCCCGTTCGGGCTCGGCGGCCAGCAGGAATCCCGCCTGCACGATCTCCGCAAGCATGCGCTCGCTGTCAACCATGTTCTTCGGACACCCCAGGGCCACGAAACCCACGGTCACCGGCTTGTTCTTTTTTCTTGTCATACATCGGCACCTTACCATGAAAAGGCCTCGGGTTCACGATATTAATCTGGGCAAAGCGACCCGCCGGCATTTTTGTTAATCCCATCAGAATGACCTTGACGATAACAATAAGTGCAATAGAATCCTTCCTGCGGCCGTCTACCTGCGCGGAAAGGAGATTCGAAGGGTAGATTAAGAGAAATGGAACGTCGAGGTTCGTGGGTGGAACGACTGGTGAAGGCCTATGAGGATTAGCAGCCACAGAATCAGCCGGGGGATACGACTGTTCGTGGCCTTCATTGGTTTGGGGGTATTCGGACTGGCCGGTTGTCATGACTGGCCCGATGAACGCGTGACCGCGATCGAAGCCCAGAACATTCTTCGCGAACTCAACAAGATTGAGGCCGCCCAGGAGCCCAACATCCCGCTGGGAGACTTCTACAGGCAGCCTCCGAAAAAGATCAGGCAGATCGTCGGTGGAGCCGAAGAGTGGAAGCTGTTCTATTTCTGCAAGTTCCACACCGCCGTGAAACTCGAAGCGATCATCCGGGAGCAGTTCTCCAGCAGGATCTTCGACGCCAAGGGGGAGAAATCCCAGACGGTCCCGAATTTCGCGGTCACCGCCAACCCCGCCACCAATCAGATCGTGGTGCGCGCTCTGACCGAACTGGACGTCGATGCGATCCTCGAAGTCATCCAGGAGATCGACGTGCCGCCGATTCAGGTTCGGATCGACTGCATGGTCTCGGAGGTGTACGCGGACCTGACGGTGGACCGCGAGGTTTCGATGCTCATCGAGAACCTCTTCGGAGAAGCGGTCACTCTGGGAGGCCAGGAGAACAACGACTATCTGGCGTTTCCCGGCGCCTCGCTGCGCAGCGCGCCCCGGGAGATGTTCGGATTGAAGATGGGCGTCAGCGGCGGAGAAGTGGGACACAAATTCAAAGCCCTCGTCGACATCCTGGTGTCCCGCGGCTACATGAAGATCCTCATGAACCCCTCCCTGGAGGTCCTCAACGGACAGACCGCCAAGATCCAGGCCAAAGAACACATCCCCCTCCAGAGGATCACGATTGAGGCCGGCGGTTTCGGCGGCGACAGGATTCTGCGGACGCAGACGGAATTCTACGACATCATCGATTCCCTCCAGATCACGCCGTACGTGTATGCGGACGGGTCCATCGGCCTCAAGACCTCTGCCCAACTCGCGGCCTATCTGACCCCCGAGGGCATCACGCAGGTTCCCATCGTGACCGAGCGCATCATCTCCAACGACGAGAACCGCATCCGGCACGGCGAGAGCCTCATCATCGGCGGCATCCGCAAGTCGGAGAAGCGGGACGTCGTCCGCGGCGTGCCCATCCTCAAAGACATCCCCATCCTGGGACTGCTGTTCTCGGGTCGGGATTTCGAGGAACGCGCCAAGGAGATCATTTTCATCCTCACCCCGACGATCTCCACCGGCGGCGTCCCCAATCGGGAGGTCGTGGACATGCTCAGGGAAAAGCACCGATCTCCCTTGACCCAGGGGCTTCATGAGCAGGTGATGGACCCGTTGGCCATCAGAGCCCGCGATGATGAGCAGCAGCGCCGCGTCGAGGAAGCCCGTCAGGCCCAGCACGAATCCGAAGCGGCCCGGACGGCCGCGCGTCTGGAGGCGATGGAAACGAGCCAGCAGGTCGAGACCCTCGAGGCCGAACTCGAACATGCCAAGCTCCAGATGACGCAGTTGAGCACCAAGGCCGAGCAGGTGGCCGCCGAGGCCCAGCAGGCCAAGAGCGAAGCCGAACTGGCCGCGAGGGCCAAGAACGAAGCCGAGACGCTCAAAACCAAAGCCGAAGCCGAGGCCCAGCAGGCCAAGGCCGAAACCGAACGCCTGAAGGCCGAGGCGGAAAAGGCCAAGGCTCAGAAACCGCCTGAGCAGCCTCCCGCTCCGCAGCCCGAGGCGCCTAGACAGGAAGGGACTCCCGCGGAAGAACCCAAGGACGAGGGAACGGAGCCGGGGCCGCCGGTGACGCCTCCGCAGGCGAATCCGCCGGCGACCCCGACGCAGAATCCCGCAGGACGCTGAGGATTCCGCACTCCAACAAGAGCTAAAATGTGGGCCGTTCACGCGGTCGCGTGCGACCGTGGTGAGTTGCGCCCGTGACGTAACCGGCGACTTACGAACACAGGCAACTTGTATGGAGGATCACCCATGAACAATCCGGGCAACACAGGACTCCACCCCGCCAACGGCAGACCGCCCATGCCTCAGCCTCCGGCCCCCTCCGCCCCCGCGGCGCCGGAGGCCAGGCCCGCAGCCGCACCGGCCCCCGTCTCCCGGGCTCCCCTGAACCTCGGGGGAACCGGCGTCCCGGTGGCGACCCCAACGACAGCCCCGGCGCCGGCAGCGACGCTCGGGGTCGCACCCAAACCCCCTGTTCCGGGCCCCAAACCGGTCGCCCCTCGGCCTGCGGCCCCTGCAGGCAACGGGGATCGCATCACCGGATGCAAGACATTCTTCACCAAACTCCATCCCGGCGCAATCGACTTCCTCGACGAGCAGATCAACCTGTGGCTCAAGGACAACCCCGGTGTCGTCATCAAACTGACGAACACGACAACCGGCGAAGTACAGGGCAAGAAGACCGAGGCCAATATCCTGATGACGGTTTGGTATCATGGCCAAGCGGCCAAAACGGCGACTCACATGGGCTGACCGCCGTTTCGATGGGATCTGTTCACCATTTTGCGAAACACTGGACCACCGGCCAGGGTGGCGACGGGTTCGTTGCGTTCGCAGGCGTCCTGCCGGCGGCAGCGGTAAATTATCGGGATAAAAGAACTTGACATTGTACGACAATTCCGTTAGTTAGGTGAAGTTTCGCGGTTAGTTTCTGCATTGAAAGAACGGTCGAACGTGTTTTGGAGGTAGTTGTGGCTAAGCAGTTGGCGCGGGAACTCATCAACGCGGGGGTGCACTTCGGACACGGCGTAAGCCGGTGGAATCCGAAGATGGCCCCCTTCATCTTCGCAAAGCGGGGCAACATCCACGTGATCGACGTCAAGAAGACCCTCAAGGGCATCTTGATCGCCAAGAAGCTGCTCGCAGAGATCGTTTCCTCGGGCGGCGACGTGGTCTTCGTGGGCACCAAGCGGCAGGCTCAGAAGGCTGTCGAAGCGGCGGCCACCCGTTGCGGCATGCATTTCGTGTCGGAACGCTGGCTGGGCGGCATGCTCACGAACTTCCGGACCATCCGCTCCCGTTTGCAGAGACTGGAGCAGCTTGAGGCCATGGAGCAGGACGGGACGATGGAGTCCGAAAGCAAGAAGCAGGCTTCTCGTTACAAGCGGGAAATGAAGAAAATCCGCACCAATCTCGACGGTGTGCGGAAAATGACCCGGCTTCCGGCGATCATCGTCGCGGTGGACGCCAAGAAGGAGTACCTGGCCTTGCGAGAGGCCCAGAAGCTGAACATCCCCACCGTCGGCGTCCTGGACACCGATTCAGATCCCGATACGGTGGATGTCGCCATTCCTGCCAACGATGACTCGATCCGAGCCATCGAGATCATCCTGAATGAGCTGGCCGACGCCGTTTCGATAGGCAAGACGATGGTCTCCGCTCGTCAGCAGGAAATGGGACCGCGGCCCCCAAGGCGGGTCCGTTCGCGACGGCCTGCCACCGCCCATGCGGACGGCGAGGATACCGGACCGGCCGGAAGCGAGGAACCCGTCGAAAGCGAAGAACCACAGGCTGTCAGCGAGGGCGCGGCTCCGCTGGAACCTCCACAGCAGGCATGAGCAATGCAATCGCTTCTCCTTGAAGCATTCAGTACATACGACGACTGACGCAGAAACAGACGCGCCGTATTGGGAAATCAGGACAATAATTGACGAACGGGTTTGCTCCCTGCGAATGTGGGAAAACGGTTCGTTTGAAGCGTTTCGGCGGGAGTCTTCCGCTGAGGGGCATAGGAGATCGGTTCAATGGCGGAAATTGCGGCGGCAACCGTTGTGAAGTTGCGTAAGATATCGGGCCAGAGCATGGGGGAATGCAAGAAGGCCCTCGAAGAAGCCAACGGCGACATGGACAAGGCCACGGAGATCCTCCGCAAGAAAGGCCTGGCCACCCTCGCCAAGCGGGCTGAGCGTGAGACCACCGAAGGCGCGGTCGTCCTCTGGCAGAGCCCGGACGGCAAGACCGCCGCGATGGCGACTCTCTGCTGCGAGACGGATTTCGTATCCAAGAGCGACGATTTCGTGGCCATGGCCAAGGATCTCCGCGATTATGTCGCGGCCGCCTCGGCCCAGCCCGGCGCGGCTACCGTTCTGCAGACCGCCGTCAACGGCAAGGCCTTCCAGGAGGTCCTGACCGACGTCGTCAGCAAGACCGGCGAAAAAATGCAGGTCGGCGACTACACCCGGTTCACACTCTCCGGCCCCGGCCTGATCGGCGTCTATGTCCACTTCAACAAGAAGGTCGGCAGCATGATCCTGATCGAGACCGACAGCGACAAGACCGCCCAGTCCCCCGCCATCAAGACGGCCGCCTCAGATTTCGCCATGCACATCACGGCCAGCAAGCCGATCGCGCTGGACCCGTCCAGCATTGACCCCACGATCCTCGAAAAAGAGAAGGCCATTTACGCCGATCAGGTCAAGGACAAGCCTGCCAACGTGGTCGAACGCATCGTCGACGGCAAGGTCAAGAAGTTCTACAGCGATTTCTGCCTGGTCCTTCAGCCGTTCGTGAAAGACGACACCAAGAGCGTCGAGCAGGTCCTCGCCGAGGCGGCCAAGCAGGCCGGCGGAAAGGCCACGATCAAGCAGTTCGTCCGATTCGAAGTCGGCTAAGGAGAGTTGCGGCCCGGGGAGGAGGAATCCCAGGGCCTCGCCACCATGGGAGAAATCCGGTACAAGCGCGTTCTGCTCAAGCTCTCCGGGGAGAGCTTCTGCAAACCCGGCGAGTTCGGCATCGACGGGGGGGCCTTGGGCTCCATTGCCGAGCGGATCGCCGAGATCTGCAAGATGGGCCCCCAGGTGGCGATCGTCGTGGGCGCCGGCAACTTCATTCGCGGCGAGACCTTCTCGCAGAAGAGCCAGATCCCCCGAAACACCGCCGACTACATGGGCATGCTGTCCACGATCATCAACGCCTGCGCCCTGCAGGAGACGCTGGAGAAGCTGGGCCAGCCCACGCGGGTCATGAGCGCGATCGAGGTGGCCGCTATGTGCGAGCCGTTCCTCCGCCGGCGGGCCCTGCGGCATTTCGAGCAGGGCAGAGTCGTGATCCTGGCCGGCGGCACAGGCAATCCCTTCTTCACGACCGACACCTGCGCCGCGTTGAGAGCCTCCGAACTCGACGTCGAACTCTTGGTCAAGGCCACCAAGGTCGACGGGGTCTACAGTGACGACCCGAAGAAAAACCCCGATGCAACGCTGCATCAGGAACTCTCGTACACTGATGTATTGAGCAAGGGGCTGCGGATCATGGATCATGCAGCCATCAGCCTGTGCCGGGACAACCACATCCCGATCATCGTGCTGAACATCTTCAAGAAGGGCAACATCGCCAGGGCCATCTGCGGCGAGCAGGTAGGAACCCTGATCGACAACGGATGATCGACCCTTGACGCGGACGCCGCCGCGCGGGACAATCGTCCGGAGTCAATAATCGATAGTTAATGGCAGGGGTATGGGCAATGGCAACGCAAACTGCGGTTTCCGAGAGCAAGACAAAAATGCAAAAGGCCGTCGAGGTTCTTCAGGACGATCTGAAGGCCTTTCGCGGCGGTCGGGCCACTCCGGCCCTCGTCGAGCACATCAAGGTCGAATACTACGGCAGCCCCACCCCGATGAAGGCCTTGGCCACGATCTCGGCCCCCGAGGCCGACATGCTCATGATCAAGCCCTTCGACCCCGCGTCCGTCAAGGACATCGAGAAGGCGATCAAGAGCAGCGATCTGAGCATCGCCCCGATGGTCGAGGGCAAGTTCATCCGCCTGAACATCCCGCCGTTGAGCGAGGAGCGAAGGAAGCACCTCGTCCAGCAGGCCAAGCAAGCCGGCGAACAGACCAAGATCAGCATTCGCAACATCCGACGCGACGCCAACAAGACTCTCGAAAAACAGGAGAAAGACAGCCAGATCACCGAAGACGATCTGAACGGCGCCAAGAAGCAGATCGACGACATCACGAAGGAGTATTCGGACAAGGTCGACTCGCTGGTTACCCACAAGTCCAACGAGATCATGAAGGACTGATCGGTCTCGCGAGCGTACGGATCGCGGCATTCGACGCATTTCCCTGAAGTTGATCCCTGCGCGGACAGGGTCTGCGCATGCGGACTTCGATCTGAACCCAGGACCGGCCCTGACGTGCCATTGACCGGGGAATTCCTGGCCGGTTGGATCGCTCCTTCGGGGGAATCCTCACGGAGAAACTGTAGGAAAACCCGCGAGCAAGTGTGACGGAGGCCCAGCCCATGCAGCGAAGACCCTTCCGAAAATGGCCCTGGGTGGTGGCAGGCACGCTGATGACCCTGGTCTTGATCGTGCTGCTCATCCCGGCGGCTCTGTCGTCCCGACGATTCACATCCTGGCTGGGGGCCAGGATCAGCCGCAGCACCGGAGGTCAGACCGACATCGGCAGTCTCTCCGTCGGCTGGCTCCGCGGAGTCGAGGTGTCGGATTTCCGCTTCCGAGGACCCGATGGCTGGGCCCAGGTCAAGATCGACCGGATCACGACCCAGCCGAACTACGCGAGTCTCTTCGGCGCCGCCCCCGGTCTGGACCGCACAGTGATCGAGAAGCCGCAGATCGAGATCGACCTGGGCGACAATCCGATGAACTTCAGCGGGGCCATCGGTCTGGATGGAATCCTCGACATGAAGATCCTTCTTCCGTATACTTATGAAGGCCGCACGGCGCGGATTGGGGACGAGGGGCGGTCAGGAAAACGCATCTCCGTGCCGTTGACGGGCACCTTGAACGCACCGCAGATCAACCTGCAGAAGTGGCTGGAGACTCAGTTGCAGGAGCAGATCTTCGGGGGCATCGACGAACTACTGAAGAGACTGAAGAAATGAGGATTCTCACAGACCTGCTGATGACGCCGGCCGCGAACCTCGGCCGAGCCGGGCGGTTCGTGGTGTTTCAGTACAAGCTGTGGGCCCACTGCCTCAGGCTCCTGAAGAAAAACCGAGCCGAGCAACTGGCCGCGGCCTTGTCCTACTACACGGTCTTCGGCATAGTCCCCCTGGCGATCGTGGCCGTGCTCATCTTCAACTCGTTTCCCGCCTACCGCCAAACGGGCGAACAAGTCAAGAAACTCATCTACGACCAGCTTCGGCTCACCCAAATCGAGTATCCCAGCTCGGACAAACCCGAAGAGAACGTCGTCCTGACGGAGTACCTGGATCAGATCATCGACCGTTTCTTCGAGGGTCTCAACAAGGGCTCGCTCGGCCTGGTCAGCGCAATCCTGGTGATCTGGGCGGCCCTGCGGCTGCTCTCCCTGATCGAGACCGCGTTCAACCACATGTGGCACGTGCCCAAGGGCCGCCGGTTCCTCCAGCAGGTGATCAACTACTGGGCCCTGCTGACGCTGGGCCCGTTGCTGCTGGCTGTGGGGCTCTACGCCACGACGCGGTTCACCCTGTTCAAGACCATCGAGTCCGGTCCCCTGGCGTCGCTGGGGCCGGTGATCTCCTTCCTCGTCTCGGCGACCGGCCTGTTCCTGCTCTACCTGGTGATGCCGAACGCCAAAGTCAAAGCCGGTCCCGCCCTGTGGGGGGCGGCCGTGGCGGCGTTGGTGTGGAGCCTGGCGAAATGGGGCTTCGGCGTATACGTCCTGCGATTGATCCCATACAGCGCCATTTACGGCGTGCTTGGCCTGATTCCGCTGGCCGTGTTCTGGGTCTACGTCACCTGGATGATCGTCCTGTTCGGTCTGCAATTGACCTTCGCGGTCCAGCATTTCGTGACGCTCGAATCGGCCGAGAAACTCCTGGCCAAGGAGACGGACGTCCGGTTCATCGCCAACGAGATGACCGGCATCGCAGTGGCCCGGGAGATCGCCGCCGCGTTCGAGACAGACCAGGGTCCCCTTTCGACGGACGCCCTTTGCAGCCGGCTCGACATCCCGGGCGAATTCGGCCAGAGGCTTCTCGACGAACTGGTCAATCGCGGCCTGCTGGGCAGAACCACCGAACCGAACCCCGGCTACGTCCTCGTTCGAGATCCCGCCCGCATTCGGCTGTCCGAGATCGCAGAGGCGGTAGCCGCTGGGGCCCTTGCCCAACCCAAGCCCGAAACGCATGGCAACCTGCACCGAATCGCTCAGACGCAGCGAACTGCTTTAGCGCAATACAGCCTTCGCGACGTCCTGGGCAACATCCCCACGAACCGCCAAGAGCGTGATCGAGCCCAATCCCAACCGCGACAGGAGACTGCCCCTGTGGAGGACCCGCTGCAATAGCGAGCGGGGATCTGCGGTCACAGCTTCGCGAGCTGCGCTGCGACGAAGCACAGACCGAAACCGAACATCGCCGCGGCACAAATGGTCAGCACGATCCGCTGCCCCTTCGGGCCGAAGACCGAGGCCCCTTTGAAGCTCGCCCAGGAGAGGATCGTCAGCCAGATCAGATCGACCGACCAGTGCGCCAACGCGAAGAGCACGAACGCCCACGCGCCGAATCCTCTGGCCTGCGTAATCATCGCCAGGCCGACCGTGGCCCACCAGATGAGAAAGTACGGATTGCTTCCCGAGAGGAAGATCCCGGCGGCAAAGGGCCCCCCGCGTGTGGCCTGGACCGTCGAATCGCCGGAGCGTCCCAGTCCCCGCATCATCTGAACAGCCATGAAGATCATCACCGCCCCGCCGACCAGGCCGATGCCGATCTCCACCTGTGGAATCTGGAGGAACCGCCCGACGCCGAAGATCAACAAAACCATCAGCGGGAACTCCACCGCGCCGTGGCCCAGCGCCATGAGCGTCCCGGCGAAACGGCTGCGAGCCCCCATCGCGATAGCAACCGCAGTCACCGGCCCCGGCGACAGCGCCCCGGACAGGGAGATCCCAAGGACTTTGAGCAAGAACAGGAGCAGTTCCATAGGGCTGGTCGCCTATTCCCCGATGATCTTGACCAGGACGCGTTTTTCTCGTTTGCCGTCGAATTCGCCGTAGAAGATCTGCTCCCAGGGCCCGAAGTCGAGCCGGCCCTGGGTGATCGCCACGACCACCTCCCGACCCATGACCGTTCGCTTGAGGTGCGCGTCGCCGTTGTCCTCGGCAGTGTTGTGCCGATACTGGCTGTACGGCTTCTCCGGGGCCAGCTTCTCCAGCCAGGTCTCGAAATCCTGGTGGAGCCCTGACTCGTCGTCATTGATGAAGACGCTGGCGGTGATGTGCATCGCGTTGCACAGAAGGAGTCCTTCCTGGACGCCACTCTCATGGAGGCACCGCTGAACCTCCGACGTGATATTGATGAACTCGCGTCTGCGTTGCGTGCGAAACCAGAGTTCCTTTCGGTAACTCTTCATGAACGATCCTTTCCTGACCGGGATCCATCGGGGATCAAACGGCGATACACGCTCTCGATGGCGTCGACCATCGTGTCGGGGGCGAATTTCGTTCTGACGGATTCCTGAGCGGTGCGGCCGAGTCGTTCGCGCAAGGCCCTGTCCCGGATCAGTTCGGCGCAGGCTTCGATGAGCTGCGAGACGTTCTTGGGCTCGGTGAGCCGGCCGGTGCTGGGGTTCACCACCTCGCGGGCGCCGTCCACGTCGAACGAGATCGCCGGGCGTCCGCACAGCATCGCCTGGGGTAGCGTGCGGGCCAGGCCCTCGCGGAGCGAGCAGTGGACCAGGATCTCCGAGGACTGGATCGCCATCGGAATCTGGTCCGGCGGCATCAGGCCTGTGAATCGGAATCGATCGGCCAGGCCCAGGTCGCGGATCTGCTGCTTGTAGGCGTCCATCAGATTGCCGTCCCCGACGAAGAGCCAGATCACGTTGGGGAAGCGTTTGGCGAGGTCCCTGGCGGATTCGATGATGTAGTCGTGGCCCTTGAGCATGAAGAGCCTCGCCACGGTCACCAGGACCACCGCATCGGCCGGGATGTCGTGCTTGCGGCGAAACGCCGCCCGCTCGGTCTCGGTGATCGGAGTTACGAACTTCTCTTCGTCGATGGCCGAGTACGCCGTGACGTGGGGCTTGTCCACGCCGATGCCGGCGGCCTTGTTCTGCTCGGTCATTGCGTCGGCGACGCTGATGAAGTAGTCGGTTCGCCGGCCGGTGGCCCGCTCGATGGCGATGTAGAACCGGTTGACCCACGGGTTCTGGTAGCGGTGGAACGACAGGCCGTGGATGCCGTGGACGATGGCCGGGCGATTCGGAGCCCATTGCCCTTTCAGCGACGCGGCTGCGAATCGGCCCACGATCCCGGCCTTGGCGCTGTGCGTGTGGACGATGTCCGGCTGGATCTCCCCCAGCAACCGCTTGATCTTGCGGTAGCTCTTCGCGTCTTTCACCGGCTCGATGGCCCGCCGCATCTCGTCCACCACGATTGTGCGGTACTTCTGGCCCTTCGTCTGGTCGAAGAGCTGTCCCTCGGGTCCGAGGGCGGGCCCGGTGATCAGTGTGACATCATGGCCCCGCTCGGCCAGGAGCCTGCACGTAATCAGAGTGTTCTCCTGAGCGCCGCCGAGAATCAAGCGAGTTATGATATGGACGATCTTCATCAAATCACAGGACCTATAGGACGAACGGGACTGATAGGACGAATGCAATCCCAAGCCTCAATTCAAATCATAAATCGTCAATATCAAATCGTCAATCCAAAGGGCCGCAGGACCTTTGCCAGCGCCTCCGGCCCCTGCATCCAGGACAGGAAGACGCCGTAGTTCGTATAAGGCACGCCGACGGAATCGAGGTCCCGGACGCGGGCCAGGAGCTTCTGGGCGGTGATCATGCAGCCGCCGCAGTGGACGACCAGTTTGTAGGACTGGAGCTGCCGGTTCTCCTGGAATTCACGGCCGAAGTTGTGCTCGATCATGACGTCGGGCCAGTGCTTTTTGATGAAGTTGGGGATCTGGACCGTCCCGATGTCCTCAGCGATCCGCGAGTGATTACAGGCCTCCACGATCAGGATCTTGTCGCCGGGCCCGAGGCCATTCAGAACGCGAATGCCCTCGGCGAACTTACCCAGCCTGCCCCGGCTGACGTAGTTGATCATCATGATCGAGAACGTGGTCAGCATGACGTCCGCCGGCGTCCAGATGTGCATCAGGTCCATCGCCTGGGAATCGGTGATGATGGCCTTGGGCCGCCGGTTGAGATTGCCCAGGAACGTCTCCCAGCGGCGTCGCTCGCTCGCGTCCCCCTTGCGGGCCTTGCCCAGGTCCATTCGATACGACACCGGATACGCCCAGTTCCTCGTGATGTACTCCTCCGCCATCGCCTGGGGCCGCAGGTACCGTCCCGGCGGCGTCTCGTCGTCCATCGGGATATTCAGCACATAGAACTCGTCGGGCTCCACAAACGGCAGCAGTTCCATCCTGGCGTTCTTTGAAACGAAGTTGGCGAGGATGAAGTCCAGGAGAGGCTGGCGAAAGCTCGCATCGACGGCCGCCAGGGACATCTTCTTGTGGAACTTCAGCAACGGCAGGCTCTCCTCGACGAGCGGGATTTTCCGCTCGGCCAAAGGGCCAAAGAGATTGAACAGAACCAGAATTTGTTTGTCGAGCTCGCGGGCGTCGGCCAGGATCTCGCCCTCCGTCGAGAAGTCGCGCGTCTCGGGATCGATCACGAGCAGGACGAGGTCGCACTCTTTGAGGTCCGCCATGACTTTGGCCCGCTTCTTGGAACCCAGTTCGCCCTCCTCGTCGAATCCTGCTGTGTCGAACAGCTTGACCGGCCCCATCCCGTGGATTTCCTGCAGGGCGACCTTCGTGTCGGCCGTCGTCCCCGGCGTCGGATCGACAATCGACGTCTGCTGCTGAGTCAGCATGTTCATCACGCTGCTCTTGCCGGAGTTCATCTTACCGAATATGCCGATATGGTCACGTTCCACAAGCATCGAGCACTCTTTCCAAGAAGTCCACGCTGGGGCAATCTACAATGTACGACAGCGCCCCCCCGGTTCCGCAAGATCCATGTCCAGAGTGCCCGCGATCAATCATACTTGATCCACATCAGGCACAGGCCATTGGGCGGTGCGATCGGACCGGCGGCCTTGCGGTCCCGGGCTTCGAGAATCTCCGGAATCTTCTCGGGCGACCAGCGGCCCACGCCCACCTCGACCAGCGTGCCGACGATGTTTCGAACCATGTTGTAGAGAAAACCGTCGCCCTCGGCCTCGACATAGACCCAGCGGCCGCTTTCAGCCGGGGCGTCCGTGACCTCGCATCGAAAGATCGTTCGTATGGAGTCCTCGCGCCGGTCGGCTGCGGCGGCGAAGGACTTGAAGTCCTTCTTGCCGACGAGGAGCCTCGCGGCTTGGTCCATCTTTGCGGTGTCCAGGTTTGCGGGAACATACCAGCATCGACGCATGTGCAGGACCGGACGGACCGGGCCGCCGTAGATTGTGTAGCGGTAGAGCTTGCTCGTGACGTCCCCGATGACGTCGAAGCCCATGGGGACGTCCTCGGCCTTGACAATCGCCATATTCTCGGGCAGCCTGTCGGTGATCGCCTTGGCCATGTTCTCCGTGGGGATGGGCGTATCGATCTGGATCAGGCCGACCTGGCCCAGGGCACTGACGCCGGCGTCGGTGCGGCTGGCGCCGCAAATCCGGGCCCTCGGTCCGAGAAGGTCCCGCAGCGCCTCCGTGAGGACTCCCTGGACGGTCGCCTCCCCCGGCTGGATCTGCCAGCCGTGATAGTCGCAGCCGTCGTAGGCGATCGTCAACTTGATGTTCCGCAGAGCCATCTGCCGGCCTCCAAGCCGGAAATCCGAAATTCGAAGCACGGAATCCGAAACAAATCCAAAGGGCCCAAATCCAAATGACCGAAACGCTGTCGCCCGTCCGGCGCTCCGTTTGGAGTTTCGAATTTCGAGCCTTTGTGCTTGTTTCGGATTTCGAAATTCGGATTTCGGACTTTCTTCAAAAGAACAGAGCCGCTCAGGATGATCTCCCAAGCGGCTCCGAATCACGACTCGAGAAAAACGCCAGCTTACAGCAGTTCGGCGATCTGGATGGCGTTCAGGGCCGCGCCCTTGCGGAGCTGATCGCCCGAGACCCAGAGGTTGATGCCGCGATTGCCCGGCAGCGACTCATCCTGGCGGATGCGCCCCACGAAGATGTTGTCCTTGCCGCTGGCGTCGATCGGCATCGGGAACCGGTTGTGCTCGCGGTCGTCGAGCACCGTCACGCCCGGGGCGGTGCTGAGGATCTTGCGCACCTCGTCCGGCGTGATCGCGTTGGTGAACTCCAGATTGATGCTCTCGCAGTGGGCCCGCATCACCGGGATGCGGACGCAGGTCGCGGTCACCGCGATACTCGGACAATTGAAGATCTTGCGGGTCTCTTTGACCAGCTTGGTCTCTTCCTCGTTGTAGCCGTTGGGGCCCAGCGCCGAGTTGTGGCTGAAGCAGTTGAACGCGATCTGGTGGGGGAACACGTTCTTCGTCGGCGGCTTGCCTTCGAGGATCTCCCGGCTCTGGGTCTCCAGCTCCAGCATGGCGGACATGCCCGCCCCGCTGGCGGCCTGGTACGTGCTCACGACCATCCTCTTGACCGGATTGATCTTGTGCAGCGGCCAGATCGGCACGATCCCGATGATCGTCGAGCAGTTGGGGTTCGCGATGATCCCCTTGTGCGTTTTGATCGCCTCGGGATTGATCTCGGGCACCACCAGCGGGACCTCGGGGTCCATGCGGTAGGCGGAGGAATTGTCCACGACCACAGCGCCGGCCTTGACCGCGGCGGGTGCGAACTCCCGGCTCCGCGAAGCGCCCGCGCTGAACAGGGCGATATCAACGTCCTTGAAGCTGTCCTTCGTCATCTCCTCGATCGTGTAGGTCTTTCCCTTGAAGGACATCGTCTTTCCGGCCGACCGGCTGCTCGCCAGCATCTTGATCGACTGGAACGCGAACTTGCGTTCGTCGATAATACTCAGAAACTCCTGACCGACGGCGCCGGTCACGCCTGCAATCGCCAGTCTATGCGCCATGCTCGATGACTCCTCACAATGCCCGATTCCGATGGAGGGGAAGCCAAACGATGGCTGTCCACAGAGATCCCCTTGGAATCGATAGAATTCTATACCATATAGAATCCGGCCGCTGAATGCAATAGATGTTCTCTAATATCTCGTATTCATTCTGCTGGAGCGACGGCGCCTCTCTGCCGGATGGAGGCCGCAATCGAGGCTGTCAGGATGCAAACAAAGACGAAAGCCGTGGTCGGGATCGTGGCCTCCGCCCCGAAGTGCTTCAGGGCCAGGACGATGTCGGGATTCATCGCGATCCGCCGGAAATCCTCTATCCGCAGCACCGCGCCGATTCCGAACATCGTCAGGGCGAAGAACCACAAGTACCAGGATGCCGAGGACTTGAACGGAGCAGGCCAGCGATAGGCAGCGAGGCCTCCCAGGAACACCCAGATCGCGAAATACCGCGTGTAGAACGACAGGGCTCTTTCAAACATAGCCCTGTACTATACGCCCGTGTGGCAACGAACACAATGACCAGACCCCGATTGAACCGGGCAGCACCCTCGGGCGATCTACTTCTCAGAAAGCGTGATCAGAACCAGCCTGGTCCCGCGTTCCCCGCGGACCCGCAGCAGGATCTTCCCGTTTTCCGCAGCCTTGCTGATCGCGTCGCTCCACTGCCTGAGGGTCCGCACTGCCTCGCGATTGACTTCCGTGATCAGATCGCCCGGCTGGATTCCCTTCTCCTCAGCCGGCGAACCGGCGGTAACCTCGGTCACCACAACGCCCCTGAGTCCTTCATAGCCCAGACGCTCGCCCATCTCCGGCGTCAACGTCTGAACGTTCACCCCCAACTGCTCTTCGGCCTTCGACTCGCTTCCGGAGGCCAGGGTATTGTCGTCCGGACGCGTGCCCAACGTCAAGGTGACCGGCTTTCGCTTCCCATCACGCAGGATCGTCATCTTGACCTCGGTGCCGGGCTTGAACATGGCGATCCGATTCATCAACTCGTTGGCCCCCACGACCGCCTCGCCCTCCAGCTCGACGACGATGTCGTCCACCTTGATTCCCGCCAGGGCGGCCGGAGAACCCTCCATGACCTCCGCCACCATGGCGCCTTTGTCGCTGGCGGCGCCGTAGAACTCGCCCACGCCGGACTCGATGTTGCCGATCTTCACGCCGAGATAGCCGCGGACGACCCTGCCGCTGTCCTTCAACTGGTCGTAGATCCCTTTGACCATGTTGATCGGGATGGCCAGGCCGATGCCGACGTTGCCGCCGGGACCAATGATGGCGGTGTTGATGCCCACAGCTTTGCCGTCGAGGTTCAGCAAAGGGCCGCCGGAGTTGCCGAAGTTGATGGCGGCGTCCGTCTGAATGAAGTCCTCAAAACTGGCGACGCCGATGTCGTTGCGCCCTTTGGCGCTGACGATGCCCGCGGTGACCGTATGGCTCAGACCGAAGGGATTGCCGATGGCGATGACCCATTCCCCCACCTCAAGGGAATCGGAGTCGGCCAGTTCCACATAAGGCTCGTTCTCCACATCGATCTTGATCACCGCGACATCGGTCCCGGGGTCCGTGCCGATGACCTTCGCTTTGAGGGTCCGCCGGTCGTTCAACTGGACGCGGACCTCCTCAGCCTCGCCGACGAGATGATTATTGGTCAGAATGTAACCGTCGGCGGTGACGAGGAAACCGGAGCCCTGCGCGACCTGCCTGGGTTGCTCCTGGCGCTCGGAGCGAGGCATCCTCCGCCTGAAGAAGTATTCGAACATCTGGTCGTCGAACGGACTGTAGGGGGCGCCGGAAGAATCCTGGCGAGAATCGCTCCGAACGTTCTTGGTGGCCCGAACGCCCACCACCGCGGGCGACGCCTTCTCCGCGATCGACGCGAACGCCTTGCCCATGCTGCGCAGGGCCTGAATGCTCTGCTCATCCTCGGCTAGGGCCGTCACGGGAAGCGTCAAAACGAACAGAACAACAACCGCGAAAGCCCCGAACAGGCGGGATCGACGCGACGAACGTACGTCAGTCGAATTCATGGTGACCTCCATTTCTCTCAGTTCAGCCGGTGCCCGCAAAGGCGGGCGATTAGAATCGTATCGGTCGCTCACAGCGAAACTCTTGAAACTAGTATACGATTCTGGGCCGACGGAGGTTCGGGGCGACGGCCGTGCTGCCCAGCCTGAGACCGGGAAATGCCCCGATGGGACGGATAGGTCCTGACGAAGTCTCCGTGATGACGCCGGGGCATGCGGAACGACCTGATTTTACACGCCTTTTACTTGGTCCGGCTTGCCGCTTCTCCTACGATGGAATCCGTGCTCTCGAAACAGACCGACTCCACCCAACTGGTCGATGCCGTCAGTATTGCCGAGATCCTGCGGGCCATCGGAGTCAAAGCCGAGCAAGTGGAACGGGAGACGAGCAGAAAGCGCGAGGCGGTCCGCATGCGTGGCTCCACCTGGGATCTGGTCACCGTCCAAGGCGACCTGTCCGTCGTCAACTTCCAGGAGAAAGCGATCGACCTGGAGATCACGAGAACCCTGTCTGGAGACCTGAAGACCGCCGATCCCGAACCGAAATCGGAGAGGCTCGCCTCCGGCATCCATCTTATGAACGGCCGCCAGAAGCTTACGTGGAGTTTGCCGTTGGGCCCTGGTGAACGCAAAGCCCTCACGTACACCTACGAGGTCTACGTCCGACCCTGACGAGCCAAGCTCCTGCAAACAATTGCTGGCCATCGGGCGCAAGATCGGGTAGAATGACCGCTCGATTGGAGATCGGGCTCTTTGGACACAAGTGAATATGGGGGCGAATGGCTTCGACCGGATCGCGGATGGATAAGCTGCGTGCCCAGGACGCCGGTTGGCCTGGTTAATCATCCGGTACCTAATTTCTAAATGGCAACTACGATTATGCCATGGCTGCGTAAATAACGCGGCCCGTCCTGTCGGACTGCGCCTGCGGGTCTGACAAGGGCGTCAATCAGTGGGCTGGCTTCGTCGGTCGTCCGGGCCGACGGAGCGAGAAACACCGGACTAGTCGATCGCAGGGCCTGTGGCTCGGCGCTGCGTGAGGCGAAACTCGCAAATGGAGCGACTACGCACGTAGATGCTTATCTTGAAACATCTCGGGACGGGGGTTCGAATCCCCCCGCCTCCATTCTGTATGTCTCTGCTAAATTTCTATTTGACAGGGACTTACGCGCACGTTAATCTTGCCTAAGACGCTTTCGGGAGTATTACGGGAGTATCTTATGGCTTTTCTCTTTGCGCGAAAACTCAAGCGGCGAAACACTTGGTACGTCGGCTATTACGTTGGCGGCAAGTTCGTCCGCAAGCGGATTGGCCACTCTAAGACCCTAGTGCTCCATTACCCATCCATTGATGGATAGAGACGTTTCAGCTTTGTCCTGGCGTCTGCCGTGGTGAACTGCCAGTTCACTTTCACCTCGGCCCCGTCACGGCTCTTCTCCCATGCGGCGGTTTCCTCACGCAGTT
>DATIKY010000374.1:0-13028 GCA_035476995.1 Sedimentisphaerales bacterium
TTCCACAACTCGTCGTTGACCTCCCAGATCGTCGGAAGGGGCTTGACCTTGCGTTTCTGCCGTGCCATCCGTGACTCCTTTCAATTGGCTCCTACGGATGGTTATCGGCCAAAGACACTGTTTTGAGATAGTTTCTTAGTCAGTTTGGCGGCTCTCCCGGCGGCGTCGCCTGGGGGGAGGTCGCCCGAAAAGTCCAGACCAGCCAGGGTGTCATATACCGGGATCGGCGCGGGCCGGAACGACCCCAGAGCGGCAGCGACCGGGCTATCACCTACCTGTCGCCCACCCAATACCGAAGCGATTCCTTCCTCAAAGGCGAGCCCTGGATCTCCATGTATGACAATAGAGCGGCAGGCAAGCGAGTGGTTCTCCTGCATGCTCAGAAGGGATACGTGCTGGAGAAGATCGCTCTCACAAAGGAAGGAAACGACAGGCATGCCAATTTTCAGGACCCTGCATGGTGGGTGCAGAAGTTCGTGACCTGCAAGTACGCGAAGCTCGAACCGAAGGAGATCGACGGCACGCTCTGCGAGGGCATCGAGACCACCGACCTGGCGCTCCTTGAAGGCCCTGAATCCCGCGTGAACAGCCTTGTCGCTCGCCTCTGGGTGAGTATCGAAACCGGCTACCCCGTCCTGTTCGAGGGGGAGTTCGACGGCCAGCAGAAGAGCTACACGGTCTTCGATCAATTCCAGTGGGATGTGGCAATAGAGCCAAGTGTCTTCGAGCCAAACATCCCGGCGGGGTATGAGCAGATGTGACCATTCAGCCTTCGGAGAGTGGATTCCCACGGGCCGGGCCGCACGACCCGGCCTTTTCTATTGCGCCGGGGAAAGAAGACTCCGTCGAAGATAGGTCATCGAATCGGCACCCGCTCGACTCGTTCACCGTGGCTGCATCCCAGATTCTGTTGTCAGGATCGCTACGGTCCCTTACCATGCTGAACGACAAGGAATCGTCTGTCCAGTAAGGAGCCCTGGTATGAAGTTGCGTGGATCGATCCTGTTGACGCTGGTTTCTCTGGTTCTGGCGGGCGGGTGCGCCGTGCGAAGCGGCGGCGAGGCCGTCGTGTCGGGCGAGCTCAAGCAGTGGCACAACGTCGTGCTGACGTTCAACGGACCCATGGCCAGCGAGCGAGGCCCGACCAATCCCTTCCTCGACTGCCGCCTGAACGTCACGTTCGCCCAGGGCGAGAAGACGTACGTCGTGCCGGGCTACTTCGCCGCCGATGGGGACGCCGGACAGACCGGAGCCAAGGTCGGGAACAAGTGGCGGGCGCACTTCCTGCCGCCCGAGCCGGGCGCATGGACATACACCGCCTCGTTTCGGTACGGGGCCGATGTCGCCATCGATCCTTGCTCGACCGCGGGCAAGCCCGCCTACTTCGACGGGGCCTCGGGTTCGTTCACCATCGAACCCACCGACAAGACCGGGCGGGATTTCCGCGCCCGGGGCCTGCTCCAATACGTCGGCCAGCGATACCTGCAATTCGCAGGCACCAGGAGCTATTTCATCAAGGGCGGCGCCGACAGCCCCGAGAACTTCCTGGCGTACGCGGATTTCGACGATACCTACGACACCGAAGGCCTCACGCGGGAAGGCGAGGCCACAGGCGACAAGTTCATCCACACCTACGATCCCCACGTGGAAGACTGGCGACCCGGCGACCCCACCTGGCGCGACGGCAAGGGCAAAGGCATCATCGGGGCCCTGAACTACCTGGCCTCCAAGGGCATGAACAGCGTCTATTTCCTCACCTACAACCTCGACGGCGGCGACGGCAAAGACGTCTGGATGTGGACGGACCCCGTCGAGCGATACCGCTTCGACTGCAGCAAACTGGACCAGTGGGAGATCGTCTTCTCCCATATGGACCGACTGGGTCTGGCGATGCACGTCGTCACGCAGGAGACGGAGAACGACCAGGCCCTGGACGGGGGCGACCTGGGCATCCAGCGAAGGCTCTACTACCGCGAGCTGATCGCCCGCTTCGCGCACCATCCGGCCCTCGTCTGGAACCTGGGCGAGGAGAACACCAACACCACCGAGCAGCGCAAGGCCTTCGCCAAGCATATTCACGATCTGGACCCGTACGACCATCCGGTGGTCTGCCACACCTATCCCGGCCAGTACAACCAGGTCTACGAGCCCCTGCTGGGATATGAATGGTTCGAGGGCCCTTCCCTCCAGACCAACGATACGCACGCCCAGACGCTCAAGTGGGTCACTCTGTCGGCCCAGGCCGGGCGGCAGTGGTTTGTCTGCCTGGACGAGATCGGTCCCTCCCACACCGGCGTCAAGCCCGATAAAGACGACTTCTGGCACGATGAAGTCCGCATTCAGCACCTCTGGGGCAACCTCATGGCCGGCGGAGCAGGCGTTGAATGGTACTTCGGATACAACTATTCGCACAACGACCTCAATTGCGAGAGCTGGCACAGCCGGGATCACATGTGGGACATGACGCGGTACGCTCTGGAGTTCTTCCACACCCGACTGCCGTTCGCTTGGATGGCCCCTCGCAACGAGCTGACGACGGCCCAGGACCACTGGTGCCTGGCCGACCCCGGCAACGTGTACGCCATCTACCTGCCGTCGGGAGGCGTGCCGGAGCTGGACCTGGGCGAATCCACCGCGACCTTCGAGATCCAATGGTTCAATCCCCGCAGAGGCGGTTCCCTGCGGATCGGCACGATCGCCTCGGTCACCGGGCCGGGCAAAACCTCGATCGGCCAGCCACCGGAGGACACCGACAAAGATTGGGCGGCCCTGGTGGAACGAGTCAAGCCCAGACGCTTCGGTCCCGTGACCGACCCCGCGGGCTCCGCATCGCCCTCAGAACCCTGAGCGACGGGCCCGAATACCGCCCTCTCGACGAACTGTGCAAAATGCCTCTTGCAATAATCTCAGACGATTCTATAATGCACGTTCGTCAGAATCTGGGGTCATCACGATACCCGTATCAGTATTGCCTTTTGGAGACGTTATCCATGGAACAGACTGCGGAGTTGCAGATTCACCTGTTTCGTGAACAAGTGCCCTCGATGGAGGAGATCCGAACTCTCTCGCACATCGTGCATTCCAGCGAGATCAATCAAATGCGGTTCACCGAGCAGGTCGAGCAGCACTTGAGCAGCACGTCAGCGGTGGCGTCGCTGGAAGCCGGGATCGGCCTGTTCATCCTGGGCCGGTATCGCGAAGCGATCGCCAAGCTCCAGAAGGGGCCCGACAACAAAGAGAAACTCCTGTACCTGGCGTTCGCGCTGCGCCGAATCCGCAAGTTCGACGAAGCCCTTGCGGCCCTGACCCGGGCCAAGGAACTCGGCGCCGAGGCTCTCAACGTAAGCCTTGAAAAAGTAGCGACTTACCGCTATGCCGGCAATCTGGAAGCCGCAGCCAAGGAACTCAAGGCCTGCTCCAATTTCCAGAATGTCAGCGCGGAATACCATTATCAGCTCGCCCGCCTGCAGGAATCCGAGGGCCTGTACGACCAGGCCGTCGGCAACTACAAGAAGGCGTTGGATCTGGCCCCGACGCACCAGAGATCGCTGTTCCATCTGGCCTATCGCTACGATCTGTCCGGCTACGAAGACGAGGCGATCGAGTATTACAAGCAGGTTGTCGCCGGCTCGCCGACCTACGTCAGCGCCCTGCTGAACCTGGCGGTCCTCTACGAAGACCGTGGCGACTTCGACAATTCCAGCACCTGCGTCGAAAAGGTCCTGGAATCGCATCCGAACCATCCGCGAGCGGTCCTGTTCTACAAGGACGTGGAAAGCTCCAAGACGATGTTCTACGACGAGGAGCGGGAGAAGAAACGAAGCCGCAAGAACCAGATCCTCGAAACCCCCATCTCCGACTTCGAGCTCTCCGTTCGCAGCCGCAACTGCCTGCGGAAAATGAACATCCGCACGCTGGGCGACCTGCTGAACATCACCGAAGCCGAGCTGTTGTCCTATAAAAACTTCGGCGAGACCTCGCTGCGCGAGATCAAGGCCATCCTCGATCAGAAAGGCCTGCATCTGGGCCAGGCGCTCGAAGACAAGCAACTCCAGATCGAGCCTGCCCCCGAACGGGTCGGTGCCGAGGACAAGGGCCTGATGAACAAGACCGTGGACGACATCCAACTGTCGGTCCGGGCCCGCAAGTGCCTTCAGAAGCTCAATTTGCGCACGTTGGGCGAGTTGACTCGCACGACCGACGCGGAGCTCCTGGGGTGCAAGAATTTCGGCGTAACCAGCTTGAATGAGATCAAACGAGCCCTGAGCAGTTACGGCCTGTCGTTGCGGAGCCTCGACTGATCTGGGCAACCGCGATAGGAAAAAGCGGAACGTGAAAAGGCAACAGGGTAGGAGCGACGCGCCTCTTTTGGGGACCGAATTGACCGAATTGACCCTATTGACGTTGCTAACGTCACAGTCAATCCGGTCAATAAGGTCAATAAGGTCAATGAAGTCCATCCTCATTCCCCTGCTCTTGCTGATCTTCCTCCTTCCCGGCTGCGAGCCCCGTGGCGTCGTTCGACCGACGCCCCAGATGGAGGTCGATTCCCAGTTCTGGATTCGCGTCCTGCTCGCCTCCGGTGTGTCCGAGTGCGCCGTCGAGATCCCGTCCGCCTTCCACGTGGCGCGAGCCGATTTCGGATTGGGCGTCGAGCCGGGGCAACCCACACGAGAGCCTCTCGACGGCCCGACAAGAATCACCCTGGTCGCAGGCCGACTCCAACTCGGCCAGATGACCCTGCCCGACTCCCAGGTCCTGATCAGCCCTGGGGCGCCGCACGTCTTCACCTTGAATGGCCGGAGCTACCGCGGCAAGCTCAAGCTGATCGTCAATCGCAACGGATCGGCCTTCGATGTGCTCAATCTGGTCCCCCTGGAACCCTACCTGGCGGGCGTCGTCGGCGAAGAAATGCCGAGCTACTGGGAGCCGAAGGCCCTGCAAGCCCAGGCCATTGCGGCGCGCACCTACTGCCTGTACATCAAGAACCGCTTCGGGGTCAATCGCCACTTCGACGTGAGTCGGACTCAGGCCAGCCAGGTCTACGGCGGAATCGCCGCCGAATCGACGCAGGTCTGGGACGCTGTCAACAGCACCTATGGCAAGGTCCTGGTCGTCGGATCGACCCAGGCCGGACGCAATCCCGGCGCCGACCTGCTCGGTCGGGGCCTGTTCCCGACCTACTTCAGCTCGGTCTGCGGAGGCCATACCAGCAACAGCCAGAACGTCTTCGGCGACTCCTTCACGCCGCTGAAGGGAGTGCCCTGCCCCCACTGCAAGGACGTCGCCCGGCTGGGCCTGTTCTTCTGGCCGATGGCCCAGTTCAGCCGAAAGACCGTGACCGACCAGTTGTCCGCACGGTATCCCAAGCTCAAGGCCCTCGGAGAGATCCGAGAGATCGTCGTCGCCGAGCAGATCGATTATGGACAGTTCTCGCGACTGACGAAGATCAAGCTCGTCGGCGCCACTGGCAAGACGGACACCCTTCGCGCCGAGAACCTGCGACTGGGGATCGATTCGAGCGGACGCACGATCAAGAGCACCATCTGCCAGATCGTCCCCTGGGGCGACGGCTGGGCCTTTCTCTCCGGCAGAGGCTGGGGCCACGGCGTGGGCATGTGCCAGTGCGGCGCCGAAGGCATGGCCCGCCAGGGCCGCTCGGACGAAGAGATCCTCAAGCACTACTACCCCGGCGCCCAGATCGTGAGCATCTACTGACATGGCCTGCTTCGAGCTTCTGACCACCGACCCGAACTGCGCCGCCCGTCGCGGCGTGCTGACCACCGCGCACGGAACAGTTCAGACCCCTGCATTCATGCCGGTGGGGACCGCCGGAGCGGTCAAGGGCATCCTGCCCGGTCAGATCGAGGCCACCGGTGCCGAAATCATCCTGGGCAATACCTACCACCTGCTCCTGCGTCCCGGCGTGGACGTCGTCGAGAAGCTCGGCGGCCTCCACGGCCTGACCGGCTGGAACCGTCCGATCCTCACCGACAGCGGCGGCTACCAGGTCTTCTCGCTCAGCTCGTTGACAAGGATCGACGACGAGGGCGTCGAGTTCGCCAGCCACCTGGACGGAGCCCGCATTCGCCTGAACGCGGAGATCGCCACCGAGATCCAGGTCCGCTTAGGGTCCGATATCATCATGTGCTTCGACGAGTGCACGCCCTACCCGGTCGAGGAGGAGAAGCTCCGCCGGGCGGTGGCGCGTACGATCGAATGGGCCGGACGCTGCAAAGCCGCCCACAACACCCTGGTCAAAGGCGGAGCGAATCCGGCCCCCATAGGTCCTATTGGTCCTATAAGTCCTACCGGTCGCACCGCCAGCCTGCTTTTCGGCATCGTCCAGGGCGGAGTCGATCCCGATCTGCGCCGCTCATGCGCCGAGCAGATCGTCGAGATCGGATTCGACGGCTACGCCCTCGGCGGTCTGAGCGTGGGCGAAGGCCATGAGGCGATGGCCCAGACCGTCCGCGGCACGGTCCCCCACCTCCCGAGCGAGGCCCCCCACTACCTGATGGGCGTCGGCATGCCCATCGACATCCTGGCGGCCGTCATGGCCGGCGTGGACATGTTCGACTGCGTCCTGCCGACCAGAAACGGACGCAATGCCTTCGCCTTCACCCGCGACGGCTCACTGCGGCTTCGCAACAGCATCCACATCGACTCTCGCAAACCGGTGGAAGCCGGTTGCGACTGCCTCTGCTGCCGGCAGTTCACCCGGGGCGCGATCCGCCACTTCTTCAACAGCGGCGAAATGCTCGGCCCCATCCTCCTGTCCATCCACAACCTGCGGTTCTATCAAAGGCTCATGGCCGACATCCGCGAGCACATCGAGCACGGCCATTTCGCCTCCTGGGCGACCGGCGAGATGGCCCGATACGCCGGAATCGAACGCGAACCCTGAGATTCACCGCTTTTCGCCGCGAAAACCGTATTTGAATTTGACAATTTCCCGGTTTGGATATAGGCTAGCCCGATTGTCTTGGCATTTGGAAAGGAACCCGAAATGGATTATACGTGGATATTGGCGCAGGCAGACTCCGGTCAGGCTCCCTCGCGAATCGGCTCAGAACCGGTGCAAACCAGCGGCGAGGCGACGACGTCCGCTCCCGGCTCTCCTGCCGGCGGCCCCGCGGCCGCCGAAACCCAGAAACCCTCTTCTTCAGGGCTCACGCAACTCGTGCTGTTTGTCGCAGTCATGGGCGTCCTGATGTACGTGATGATGTTCCGAGGACCGAAAAAACAGCAGCAACAGCATAAGCTGATGCTCCAGTCCCTCAAGAAGAACGACAAGGTCCGGACGATCGGAGGCATTTTCGGAACCGTCGTGGACGTTCGCGACGACGAGATCGTGCTCAAGGTGGATGAGTCGAACAACACCAAGATCCGAATCAGCAGCTCGGCGATCAGCAAGAACCTCTCCCAGGGGGCAAAGGAATGACGAGCCGCCTGGCGGCTATTGACCGTTTACTATTGGACTTGCCCTTGCCCTCTGCCGATTGATCAGAGACGGCGGCAGGAAACGCCCGGCGCGGCACCGCTCGGTAGTAAATCGTAAATCATAGAGAGTCTTTTCGATAGGAAACCGTTATGAGCAGGAATTTGATGCCGAAGATCATTCTGATCCTCGTTCTGGTGGCGGTGGCTGCGGTGACTCTGTACCCCCCCAGTAAGACGCTCAAGCCGGGCATCGATCTGGCCGGTGGAACGAGCCTCATCTACGCGATCAACACCGAGGGCCTCGGCGCCGCCGAGCAGAAGGGCCTGGCCCAGCGCATGATCACCGTACTGCGTCGCCGCATCGACCCGGCCAACATCCAGAACCTGGTCTGGCGCCCCCTGGGCGACACGCGGTTCGAAATCCAGATGCCCCTGGCCAGCAAGGAGACGCAGACCCAACGGGACGCGTATCTGGCGGCGCTCAGAAGCCTGCTGGACGAGAACATCAATCCCGCCGTCATCCTCCGCGCCCTCCAGATACCCGCAGAACAGCGGACGCAGGAGATCGCGGAGTTCGCCCAGAGCGACCCCAACCGTCTGAAGTCGCTCACCAACCTGGCCTCCCTCTACGACCAGCGAAAGCAGCTCCAGGACCGGCGCAGCGTGCTTTCGACGGAGATCAAGACGCTCGGGGAGAAGCTCACGGCCGCCGGCGTCCGCCTGGACCGCGTCCAGGCCAATCGCAGCCAGTGGGTGGCGATGGACGACGCGACCCTTGGCAAGGAACTGGCCGACTTCCTGGGCTCCGATGCGAACCTCGAACTGCTGACCAGCTATGTGAAGACCTACAAGGAGCTGGCCGACGCGTTCACCCAATTGACGGCCGAGGGCGGCCTCAACGAGCAGTACGAGCAGGCCCGTCGGCAACTGAACCTGCTCAACCTCTCCGAAGAGCGGATCGCCTTCGTGCTGGACCTCCAGAATGCGACGGATCAGGCCAGGCAGATCGCGGAACTCCAGGCGAGGTTCCCCGACCGCAAGGCCAAGATCGAGCAGGTCGTAGCCGCCTACAAAGAGTACCGGCCCTACCGCGGCCGGCTCGACGATCCGGCGGACCTGCAGCGAATGCTCAAAGGCGCCGGCATCCTCGAGTTCCGCATCCTGCCCACGACGGGACGCACGGAGCTCAGTCAGGCCCAGATCGAAGGATACCTGAACGACCTCAAGGACAAGGGCCCCAAGGAAGCGTCCGACAGCCAATACAAATGGGTCCGGATCGAGCCGACGGACCCGCAGGAATGGAAGACCCCCGGCACCGTCCTCGGCCAGTTCGGCGACAAGATCTACGTCCTGGCCAGCAATCGCGCCGATGAAACCATGCTCCACGGCCGCGAGTGGAAGCTGGAAGGTTCCTACCCCACCTCCGACCAGGTCGGCCGGCGGGCCATCGGCTTCAACCTCAATCCCAAGGGCGGCGACATCTTCTTCAACATCACCAGCAAGAACACGCATCGGCCCCTGGCCATTCTGCTCGACGACGTCGCCATCAGCGCGCCCAACATCTCCGAAGGCGGCATCCGCGATCGCGGCATCATCACCGGCACCTTCAGCCCGACCGAGATCACCGACATGGTGAACAAGCTCAACGCCGGCTCGCTGCCCGCCCGCCTGATCGAACAGCCGATCTCGCAGCGGGTCATCGGACCTTCGGTCGGCGCCGACAACCTGCACAAGGGCATCGTGTCGGGCCTCATCGGCCTGGCGATGGTCATCGCCTTCATGATCATCTATTACGCCGTCGGCGGCTTCATCGCCGACACGGCTCTTCTGCTGAACATCCTGTTCACGCTGGCCATCATGGCCGCCATGCAGGCGACGTTCACCCTGCCGGGCATCGCCGGTTTGATCCTGACGATCGGCATGAGCGTCGACGCGAACGTGCTGATCTTCGAGAGAATCCGCGAAGAGCAGGAACGCGGCGTCGGCCTGGCCAGCGCCATCCGCGCCGGCTACCAGCGGGCGTTCAGCGCGATCTTCGACTCGAACCTGACGACCATCCTCACCGCGGCCATCCTCTACTACGTGGCCTCCGAGGACATCAAGGGCTTCGCCATCGTCCTGATGCTCGGCATCGGGTCGAGCATGTTCACCGCCATCTTCCTGACCCGCGTCATCCTGGACTTCCTGGTCTCCAGGCGAATCCTCAAGAATCGCGTGGTCATGCTGCAACTGATCAAGGTGCCGAACATCGACTGGATGGGAATGCGGAAGGTGTTCTACGTCGTCTCCAGCATCCTCGTCCTCGGCGGTCTGGCCCTGTTCTTCGCCCGCGGCAGCTCGAAATACGACATCGAGTTCACCGGCGGCACCAGCGTCCAGATCAACCTCAAGGAAGGAGCCTCGCTCACCCGCCAGCAGGTCGAGAGTCAGTTCATGCAGGTCGCCAAGGGCAACCCCGACCTCGAAGCCGCCACGATCTACAGCGTCGGGGAGGCTATCGGCCAAGCCCCCAACGGCGAGAAGATCCACGACGAGTACGAAATCACCACCGTCGCGATCAACAAGCTCCAGACGCCCGTAACCTTCGCCCAGGGCGCCCGACCCACAGTCGAAGCCGCCACGGCGGCCCTCCGCAAGGCCGCGTCCGAACTGGACCGCGAGGTCGGCAACATCGAGGTGGCCGCCGGCGCAGACAACGCCTACGTCGTCTCCACCAGCAATACGAACCCCATGACGGTTCAGAACGTCCTGGCCAAAGCCTTCCCGCAGGCCCAGGTCGGCGAGCCTGTGATCCAGGAAGTGGTCACCGGCGCGATCCGAAAGGCCTTCGAAGGACAGCTCGAAATCCAGCAGAATCTCCGGCCCGTCGTCGCCTCGAAGGAGCGGGTGACCGATTCGATCGTCGACGCCTATCCCGAGCTGGCGGATTACATCGGCGGCGTCCGCATCGAGACGACGCTCCAGACGCCCGCGACGCTGGCGGAGATCGAACAGCGAATCGGCGAGCTGCGGATCCGTCCCGACACCGAGGAACTGATCTCCTATCCCTACGCGATCTTCGGGCCGGGCCTCAAGACCATCGACCGCAGTCAGCCGGTCAGTTCGTTCACCTTCGTCAGCCTCGAGCCCGAGGCGGGCATCCGCGAACTCAGCGAGGACGAATGGCTGCGTTTCGTCGAGAATGAAGAGCAGCGAGTCCTGGCCGCGACCTCGCGGGAGACGTCTCTTCCTCGCGTCACGCAGATCGATCCGTTCGTCGGCGGCGAGGCCAAGACGCGAGCCCTGATCTCCATCGTCCTGTCGCTGGCCGCGATCGTCGGCTACATCTGGCTGCGGTTCGGCAGCCTGCGGTTCGGCCTGGCCGCAATTGTCGCTCTGTTCCACGACGTCTCGACGGCGCTGGGCGCCATCGCCGCCTCGGCCTTCCTGGCGACCACGGTCCTCGGATCGGCCCTGCTGATCGGCGATTTCCGCATCAACGGCGCCATGATCGCGGCGGTCCTGACGTTGCTGGGCTACTCCCTCAACGACACGATCGTCGTGTTCGACCGGATTCGCGAGAACCGTCGCAGGGTGCAGTTGACGCCCAAGTCGGTCACCGACAGCATCAACCAGACGCTCTCGCGAACCCTGATCACGGGCGTCACAACGATCATGGTCGTGCTTGTAATGTACATCTTCGGCGGCCCCGGCCTGCGAGGCTTCAACTTCGTGATCTTCCTGGGCCTGGTCGTCGGAACGTATTCGTCGATCGCGATCGCCGCGCCCATGCTCCTGGTCAATCTGCCCGCTGCGGAACAGATTCGCACGGCCAGAATCGAAAACATCTCGGCCGAGCCGAAAGTCAAGGCATAGTCCGCGGTCGGCCGATATATCCGACAGCAGATGCACGAGGAGCAACAGGGTCTCGCAAGGCCTGACAGCAACGGAAGAAGTCAAAAGGCGAAAAGTCAAAAGTCTGGGTCGCGTGCGGCATCCTCGCTTTTACCTTTCGCCTTTTTTCGTCGGACAACGAGGCCCGTTTCTCAACAGGGAGGACCGACGATGGGCAAGGATTTCAGAGTGGGATTGATCACCGGCGTCGTGTTGGCCGGAGCGGCCCTGATCTGGGTGGCCACCCGACCGAGCCTGAGCCTCAGGGCCCGGGTTCCGCAGGCAAGCCCCCCCCCTGCGACCAGCCGCCAGAACGCCCAGGCGCCCCTGCCGTGGGAGAATGTGGGGGATGGCGAAGCCGGCAGAACGCAGGAGGCCGTCGCCCGGGAACCGTCGCCAGCACGGGACGTCGTGCTGCCGGTTCGCGACCTCACGCCGGCGTCGCCTGTCCCTGCCGCCCCGGCGGCCATGAGCCCTGCAGCCACCGGCCCGAATCAGACGCCTCCGACGACAACCGGCGCCGTCCAGGCGGACCTGACGATCTACGAGACCCGCGAGCCCATAAAAACCACCCGGTTCCACATCGTTCGCAAGGGCGAGAACCTCTCGACCATCGCCCGACAGTACCTCGGCTCCTCGGACAAGTGGCGGCAGATCGTCACCGCCAACGCCAAGACGATCAAGGACCCCAATAAGATCGCGCCGGGGACGAAGCTGATCATCCCGTGAGAGAGAGTCCTTGAGCTGGGATGGGTGATTGTTGATTTCGAAGAGCCCTCGGCGGCTTCTTCCAGTCAAACATCACCAATCACAAATCAGAAATCAGACACGCCGCGTCGCGATCCACCAGCCAGGCGACCCGATCCAGAACGGGCCAGAGCATGCGGATCGGATAGCGCGTCTCGTCGGACTTGCCCGCGAACACTTCTCGGAGCGTCCGCGCCTTGTCTTGACCCGAGACCAGCACGACCAGACTCCGAGCCGCCAACAGCGACGTCGGCGTCAGCGTGATCCGGCACACCTGTGGCCTGATTCCGACTCCGGCGCAGGCGACACAGGCCAGATCGGCGGCATCGTATCTCATAGAGGAATTCGGAAACAACGAGGCGGTGTGCCCGTCGCGGCCCATCCCCAGGACGATCAGGTCGAACTGCGGCGCCTGGCCCTCTCGCAGGCCGAAGACCTCCCGGATCGTCCGTTCGTAGGCCCGCACGGCGTCGCCCATGACCGCATACTCCGTGGGGATGCGGTGGACGTTGCCTTCCGATATCCTGATCTTGCTGAGGAACGCCTCCGCGGCAAGTCGATAATTGCTGTCCTGGGAGTCGGTCGGCACGTAACGCTCATCCACCCAGAACAGATGCGTCTTGTCCCAGGGAATGGTCTTGGCCAGGGGATCGACCGTCAATCGTTGGAAGAACAGTTCCGGCGTACGCCCGCCGGAGAGGGCGGTGTGGAACACGCCGCGAGCTTCAACCGCCTGAACGGCCGCAGAGATGAACCGTTCGACCATCCGGCCGGCAAGTTCCTGTATGTCCGAGACAATCTCAATCCGTGGCTTCCGCATAGACAAATCGGGCTCATCCGGTTTTTGCGTACTTTTGAGTTGAGAAGAGTGGACATGCCGGCTTATCCAAAGGTTTTGCAAGGACTTAGGATAGGAGTCAAGCATGTCCACCAGCTTATTGTACCATGGGTTTGGGATTCGGGGC
>DATIKY010000375.1:0-2567 GCA_035476995.1 Sedimentisphaerales bacterium
TCCACAACTCGTCGTTGACCTCCCAGATCGTCGGAAGGGGCTTGACCTTGCGTTTCTGCCGTGCCATCCGTGACTCCTTTCAATTGGCTCCTACGGATGGTTATCGGCCAAAGACACTGTTTTGAGATAGTTTCTTAGGACAAAGTCTCGGTCCTCGGTCGTCTCCAGAAAGACCTGCTGGTCTTTGGCGTCCACCACGCGGTCGCCCCACCCCATCGGGCCGATGTCATATCGCAAATCGTCTTGGCCCCAATGCCGTGTCAGAGCCAGGTAGTCCTGCTCATCGACCTTGACGTCGCCGTTGAAATCCAGGATGGGGATCACTTCTACCTGCCATATGTCCTTGTCGTCACTGAAGAGGTTTGTGGCGCGACCGAAGTAGAGCGTTGGATCGTCGTTCGAGAAGGACAAGTTCCACTCGGATAATCCGGGCGTACCAGTGAAAACGCCGGTTCCTGAATTGACGGGTGCGAAGAACTCGGCCGGCCCCCAAGGATCGGCGGTGGTTCTGCGCCTGCACACGTGTATGTGAGCCTTCGAATATCCTCTGGCAAAGAAGAGGGATAGACCATCAGGGGAGATGAACGGCGTAAACTCATATTGATCACTGTTGACGTTCAAGCCGAGTTTCACCGGCTCACCCCAAAGATCATCTTTGGTGGTGCGGGTTGTCACGAATATGTCGCTATTGCTTGGATTGTTTCCTCCTCCCGGCCGGTCCGACATGAAGTAGAGCGATAAGCCGTCCGCCGAAATGCACGGGGTGTCTTCCGAGTTCTCGCTGTTCACAGGCGGCGGGAGCTTCACCGGCTCGCTCCACGGATCGTCTCTCCTTACGCGTGTCGATACCCACAGATCAGCATAGCCATTGCTGAAATACAGCTCCAACCCATCCGCAGAAAGCGACGGCGAGGTTTCCGGCCCAGCAGTATTGATCGGAGCATCAAGCTTGATGGGCGTGGACCAGGGATCCCTGGTTGTCGATCGCCTTGAAACCCATATGTTATAGCTGACTTCTCCTTTGGCATCTGCCCGGTCAGACAAGAAGTAGAGTTCCAGGCCGTCGCGCGATATCTGTGGCTGGGACTCCTCGGTGGGGTAGCCGTTGAGATTGGGCACCTTGGTCGGTTCGCCGTAGACGAAGTCCGCCTGGGCAATCTGGCCGCAGCTCCAGAGGACTGCCAGGACACCGCAGAGCATTACCATCATTCTCGAATAACCCGTCTTGTTCATTCGTCACCTTCTTTCCGCTATTGCCTTTCGTTGGTGTGGCCGCCGGACTGGCGGAGGGCTGCCCACAGGAAGCAGCCCTCCACGAGATGCCGTCCAGCGTGGGTAGTCCCGGATTAGGGCTTCGGGGCCTCGGGCATGGGCGTCGGAACGCAGCCCGGCATCATGGTCAGACGCTTTGATGTGACCGTGAATGGAACGCACAGCACGGGTTCCTGGCCCTCATCGGGGAATCCATCGCCATCCGCATCCTGGGCCGGCAGATACTGGGCGACGGTGGCCTCACCCTCGTTGCTGTTGGGACCGGTGAGTCTCCACGTGCAATTCCCTATGGAAATGTGCACCGTCTCGCGCAGTGGGCCAGTTCCTTTCTTCGTGCTATGGCGCACCATAGTCGTCTCGAAGGTGTCCGGTCCCGTCCTGACGGTGAGCGTCATCCAACACAGGGCCTGATCCGCCTCGGGAAATGCGCCGAACCCGGTGGCGTCATCATTGACCTCCCACAGCACGCCGCTATATCGCTTGCCGGCCGAATCCAGGGGATACATGACATGGTACATGAAGATGGGACCCGCGGGCGTCGGCACCGTGCAGAGCCAGGGCCCTGCCGCGGACCATTCCAGCCCCTCCCCCTGGATGATGCTGCTCTCGTACGTATTGCCGGGGGCCGCGGCCCCACCGCCGAATACGGTCCAGACGGTCGTCGAGAGCAACAAGACCAATACGGTGATGGTTGAGATGACGATGTTTCTCTGCGTACACATGGTGATTCCTTCCTTTCCAAAGATGGTGTTGTGAATAATCATAGACCCTCAAACAGTGTTGTCCGTCGTCAAAGGAACGGCGGGTCCGTCTTCGCTCTCATCGTGTCACCCTTTTGTCGTATCCCCTCAGATTGGGGAAGGCCCCCCTCCCCCAACGATCCGCCGGAAACCGATAACCACACACTTGCACCTCCTTCGAAAGAGGGAATCGTGTTACACATGCTCTCATGTCACCTGTTCTCAATCGCACTTGTTCCTAGTGCATACCCGTACATGCGCGCAGACCCTCTCCGCAACTGCGTGGCCAAGTCTCCGGCAACCCTCTCGTTCAGCCCTTTTGCGATCCGTGGAAGTCGAATTCTCTGGATTCACCAAGGAGCCGCCGGACGCTATGGATCATGTGATTGCGACGCCTCCGCGTCTTGACTGCTGCTAAGAAACTATCTCAAAACAGTGTCTTTGGCCGATAACCATCCGTAGGAGCCAATTGAAAGGAGTCACGGATGGCACGGCAGAAACGCAAGGTCAAGCCCCTTCCGACGATCTGGGAGGTCAACGACGAGTTGTGGAACA
>DATIKY010000376.1:0-3692 GCA_035476995.1 Sedimentisphaerales bacterium
CCTGCAGCATCCGCCGTTCCTCTTCCATCAGGGTGACAGTATACTTCTTCTTCATGATAGGTCTCCTTACCTGGGTACAACCATCCCATCGGCAAAGAGACCGGAAACTCTATATCAAATCACGCGTAACGGAGCACTAGGCTTCGAGCTCTTCCTCTTCTTCCTCCGTCTCCGGTTCCTCTTCGTCCACCTCGGTGGAGAGGTAGCCCAGTTGGCCTTCGGTGGTGTAGGCGCTGGCGGGCTCGGGCTGGGCCGGGGGCTCTTCCATGCCGTCGAAGGTCATCTGTTTGCCGGCGTTGAGGTCTTTGAGGAGCTGCTCGTAGTCCTCGATGGTCATGAGGACCTCGCGGGCCTGGCTGCCCTTGTAGTCGCCCAGGATGCCGGCGGCGGCCATCATTTCGATGATGCGGGAGGCGCGGGCGTAGCCGATGCCCAGGCGTCGCTGGAGGAGCGAGACGCTGCCGCGTTTGGTTTCGAGGACCACGCGGACGGCCTGGTCGAAGAGATCGTCCTGGGGCAGCTCGCCTGCCTCGACCTTGCGGAGCTGGGTGAGTTCGGGGTGGAACTGGGGCTCCGCCACGTCCTTGAGGTATTTGACGATGCGGCGGATCTCGGCGTCGTCGAGGAAGGTGCCCTGGGCTCGGATGAGGTCGGAGGTGCCGGGCTTGAGGAAGAGCATGTCGCCCTCGCCCAGGAGGGTCTCGGCGCCGTTCTGGTCGAGGATGATGCGGCTGTCCATGCGGGCGGCGACGCGAAAGCCCACGCGGCAGGGCATGTTGGACTTGATCAGGCCGGTGACGACGGTGGCCTGGGGTCGCTGGGTGGCCAGGACGATGTGGATGCCGACGGCGCGGCTCTTCTGGGCCAGGCGGACGATGTAGCTTTCGATCTCCTTGGAGGCGGTCATCATGAGATCGGCCAGCTCGTCGATGATGATGACCATGTAGGGGAGTTTCTTGGGGATTTTGGCCTCTTCCTCGGGCGTGCTGGGGTCGAAGCGGGCAATGACCTCCTCGGGGCCGAGCTTGTTGAACTCCGCGATGTTCTTGACACGGGCCTCGGCCAGCAGGGCGTATCGCTCGTCCATTTTGACCGTCGCCCATTCGAGGATCTGCACCGCGACCTGCGTCTCGGTGACGATCGGACACATCAGGTGCGGCACCGTCGCGTAACTGGTCATTTCTACCATTTTGGGGTCTACTAATATGAGTTTGACCTCATCCGGCCGCTTGGTCATCAAAATCCCGACAATGATAGTGTTAATACATACGGATTTGCCAGAACCCGTGGTGCCGGCGATCAGCAGGTGCGGCATCTTGGTCAGGTCCGAGACCAGGGCCTCGCCGGAGGAGTCCTTGCCGAGGAACAGCGGAATGTGCATGTTCCGCGGCTTGTCGCCCGCCAGTTGCACCATGCTGCTCATCCGGACTTTCTCTTTTTCGCCGTTGGGAACCTCGATGCCGATCGTGTGCTTGCCGGGGATGGGGGCCACGACGCGGACGGCCCCGGCGCTCAGCGCGCGGGCGATGTCGTTGGACAGGCTCGAAATGTGGCTGACCTTCACCCCCGCCGCAAGCTCCAGCTCGAACATCGTCACCACCGGCCCGGTCTCAGCCGCCACGACCCGCGCGTTCACATGGAACTCGCTCAGCAGCTTCTCCAGCTCCGTGGCCTTCGACTTGACCACCTTTTCTTGCACGGCTTCATAGCCTACTTCCGGTTCGGCCAACAGGTCCAGCGGCGGCAACGTGTAGTCGTCGTAGGACGGCTGGGCGACCGGCGGCTTCTCGACCCTCACCGGCAGAGGCTTGGGCTTGACCTCAACCGCGCCCGGCTTGGCCACCGCGGGCGTTGGGGCAGGCATCTCGTCGGCCCCCGCTTCCACCTTGACTGCGTCCGCTCCCTCGGCCTCGACCACCGAATTCTCTTCGACTTCCGCCTCCTCCTCGACCACCGACGTCCTGCCGTTCACCGACATCGTCCGCGGTCCGGCCGCCACCGCCGGGGCCTTCTGCGTCGCACTGAGCCGCTGCCAGATCTCCGTCAACGCCTCCGAATGCTCCTTCGCGACCGCCCAGGCCGGCACGACCACGCCCACGACCCGCCGCACCGCGTACCCGCACGCCGCGAACAGCCCCACGATCAGACTGTCCGCCAGCAGCGCCAGCCCGAATCCCCACATCGCCAGAATCACGAAGAACGCACCCAGCCGGGCGCAGGTGCTCTTGAGGAATAGCAGCGTCGAAATCCCCAGCACACCCCCCGACCCCATCGGGAACTCGTATGTCCTGTGCGGCCAGAAGCTGTAGAACGTCGCCGAGACCGCCGCGGTCACCAGAACCATCCCGATGACCCGAAACACCATCTGGTTCACAGACCGCTTGGCCAGCCGGACCACGAAATAGCACAAGGCCGACGCCAGGACCACATAGATCCCAGGCCCGATGTAATAGAACAGGTAAAACGCCAGGAACGCCCCCATCGACCCGCACCAGTTCACCGGCGGCTCATTGGCCGGTGCCACGTAAGGACTGGGCGGGTCGGCGATATCGAAGCTGATACAGCTGAAAAGCAACATCAGGCACAGACCGATCCCCACGCACAACGCCGCGGCCTTCGCCCCGGGCCCGAAGATCATCTCCCTTGCCTTGCTGCCACGCGATCCTTTGGTCTTCTTCACCGCACCGACTCCATGCTCTGCGGGCCACCCCACGCAGCCTCCTGCCGGCGGCGACCTCGTCCTATAATCCATTCATTGTAAGTGTCGGCACCGCCTCCGTCGAGCGCCAACTAGGTCTATATCGGCACTCCCGACGCGATTTCTGCATTCTTAACCGGCATTTATGCGACCTTTGCCCCCGCGGCCATGGCCCGTGCCTCGTCTCCGGCCGGCGGCCCCACCGGTGCAAGCGTGGACGCGGCCAAGAGACACACAGCCCTCGTGGGGGCGACGCATGCGTCGCCCTCGCACGCGAGTGAAATGGGTCGGTCTGACAATACTCCCCCTCGTGTTCCTGCCCCAACCGCAGTGTCCCTGCGTCACCGCGTGAGCCTCCCTCCGGCCTTCGTGACCTTCGTGGTGAGAACCAATCCGGAGCGGTCTGAAGGCGAGACCTGTCTTCAGGATCCGCACCACGAAGCACACGAAGTTGCACGAAGGGAAATCGCAGGCAATCCGGAAGAACCTGTCTCGCGCGGAGCCGCCGAGGCGGGAATTCTCGTTCGTAGTGACGCCGTAAGGCGCTATCTTCGCCGGATCACGATTCTTGCCACAGAGGACACAGAGAAAGCGGCGATTGCAGGGTGGGCCCCGCCCGCCATCTTCTCCGAACGCATCCACGCTTCTACGCTCCCACGCTTCCACGCGGCGTCCCGCCGCACCGGGCCACGGGCCACGGATCACGAGTCACGATTCCTGCCACCGAGAGCACCGAGAAAAGCGCCAGCGGCAGGGTGGGCTCGGCCCACCGTCTTCTCTCCAACCGCCAGGCAGTCACAGCAAGAGGACGGATAAACTCTTTTCTGAAAAGGACTTACGCAACCAGCCCAATAAAAAGTACCTGACACGAATGGCACTGCCTTGATCGTGGTTGGCGCGGAGCTTGGGCGGCGGTGCCAGAGGCTGTGGTGCCATTTCATCGTGGATGAAGATCTTGCTCTGCGCCGTCAGATCGGTATCATGGTTTTGGCCT
>DATIKY010000377.1:0-17934 GCA_035476995.1 Sedimentisphaerales bacterium
CAGAAAACGGGTCAATTCCGGTTTGATCTGCATAATCGTACTGGCGTCCATTCCGATGACCTCCCAATAGAAGTTCCGTTTCTATTGCCTCATCGGACAGCCGCTTAGGTTTTCTTGAGCTTCTGTAGCGTTGTAGTACTAGGGGCGCCGATCAGAGCCAGACCCAGGAGCGCCAGGGGCCCTGCCGCCGGCGAGGGGATGGATACGCCGTCCGCCCGGGGCGGACCCGTGATGATCAGAGCGAACGAATCGAGACAGCCTACGTCGCCATAGTAGGCGTCGTAGATTTCCAGAGTCCAGGTTCCATAGGCGTCGCGGCCGTCGAAAGCCTCCAGCTTCTGACGCGGTCGGAATGATCCGGCGAACGGGGGCCGCGCGTCCTCCACGGAGGTCTGTGCCTCGTCGTCGAACCGCGTCCCGGCGTAATCCTGGCCTTTGTAGTATCCTTCCCGCGGTTCGCCGGCGGCCAGATTCACAACGCCTCCGGAAGGGCCTCGCACAGACACCTGCAGGTCGAAGGCCGAGGTGTGCCGGATGTTCACGAGGACGTCGAGATCCCAGATGACGATGTGGTCGGGAACGAAGAGCACCGCGTCCTGCATCCATCCCCGGCTCTCGGAGGAATTGGAGGGAATCCTCAGATTGAACTGACTGCTGTAGGTGTAGACAAGATTGGTGCTGTTACCCCGGACGAATCCGGGCACGACGAACAGAACGATCCCCGCGACGACGGCACAACAGGCGCGCATCTTCACCCTCTCGATCTTCCCTGCGACGTTTCGCTGCACTCCTCTGGCGGGCCTCTTCCTGAGTACTAGAATAATAATGGAAACCGCTCGGGAATGTCAAGGGAAAAATGAACCGCGACGTCGCAGCCTGCGCATGGAACGTCCGAGAGGGCCAGCGGGCTTGTCCTAATTGACCCGCTGCACCCCCCCAAAGAGGGAACGCCTTCCGACCGAGACGGCACAGAGCCCGCCAAGGTTAGAAGGCGTTCAAAGCGGCATTCAGGGCAAAAGGACTCCCTACCGCTCAATCTAGAGGCATTGCCTGACGATGTCAGTGAGGCAGATAAGGGGCAGTCACCACTTGGTTCTGACCCAGATCGACCTTAATCATGTTGCTCACGGAGGGATTGGAGCAGGGCGCACCGACGACGCTTGCATATTCCGTAACGCCGAGGACCTGCGATGCCGTGCTGAGGGTTCTGGGCGTCAGCAGAGTCTGCACCTGTCCGCCTACGAAGCTCTGGGTTGCCGTGACGGCGCCGGCACCATTGGGCTTCACGATAGCGCCACTGAATTCCACGCCCATCTGCTGACCCTGTGAACTCGTCGGCGTGCTCCACGCGCCGGTCGCGTGCTGCTGGTTGCCGGCCGCCTTGGCGCTCTGCACCACGGAAGCCGGTCCGCCGGTTGCGGAACTCACCTGCGTGAACACGCCCGTTTCCTTCTGTGTGCCGGAAGCGCTGGGCCAACCGCCGACCGCGGTCTGCTCATGGCCGAACATGACGTTATGGCCGCCCCCTGCAGAGCCCACGCCGCCCGCCCATTGAATCATGTTCACTGCGCCGATGTTGAAACCTTGTTCCTGGCCCACGAAGGCCCTTGCGAGGGAGGCCAGGACTACCACCACCACAATTGCGGAAATCCATTGTCTGAACACTTCTATCTCCCTATATCATGTGTTTCCCCATTACAATGGAAGCGACATACGACCGGTACAAGGTCGCGCCGCTCCCAACGGCATTCGCTTTAGGACACCGCACCTCCTTTCTCCCCACAGGACGGACCGCGCGACAACGCCCTGCGACAGGCGTCGCTCCGCTCGTCAAGCCATCTATCGAACCGTCACATACTCGAGTTGCTCCGGATCCTGGAATCCGGCCATGGCCAGGAGTTGGCGGCTGACCGTGATTCCGGGTTTGCGGCTGGACATGCGAGCTGGTGTCGGATCGGGGCGGCGCGGCTCCGAGGCGACCCGAACCGCGGTCCCGGCGCCGCCGGGGCGGCCCCCCTTCAGAGGCTCCGACACATCATTCGAGGACTCACCTTGAGGAGACTCCAGACAGACGCGGAGTTCGGGCACGGCAGCTTCGGAGCAGACAGCCGGGGTCCCAACCGCCGGTTGCGGCTGGGGCATCGTGTGAACCGGCACTTGGCTGATCTGCTTGGCGCCCTGGGGCTCGGGTCCAGGCAGCAACTGGCCGTCCGGGGTCGCACCCTGCGACCGGGGCTGCAAAATCGGGGACACATCCGTCATGCGCGCCGGCGTCGCGCAATTCGAACGCTCCGGTGGAATAACCGCCGGAGTTGGAACGGATGCGCCGAGCGACATGGGCACCGGCGCACTGTCGACTTTCTGCGACACGGGTCTGTATCCACTCCGGATTCGATTGTAGAGCGACTCGGGTATCCTCCGGCGCTCTGCCCTCTCGGGGGAAAAACGGTACGCATCGGCGCTGAGAACCGCCTTGCCTTTGCCTTCCGTGATGCCGGTGGCCTTGGCCCCCATCAGCGACAGCGAGTAGTTCGCCTGGCTGTAACCGGCGGCGGCCGACGGGAACGTGACATTCGAGCCGACCGTAACACCCTTCATACCCCCGGAAACCAACAGGACATCCGTGTTCCAGAGCAGGGCCTCGGCGACCGCCGCCTTGTAGGCCTGGTCCCAGTTACGATCCACGTCGCCTTCGACGCTCACCTTGCCGACGTAGGCGTAGCCCTCTTCGCGGAGGAGACCCAGGTCCACGTTGGCGTCGATGAAGACCAGCAAGGGCTTGCCCTCGGGCCTCCGGTCCCGCGTGACGGAATTGACGATCTCAAGTCCACGACCGTGATGGTACCGGTCGGGCGTGCCGAGCACGAAGGCCGATACGCTGTTGAGCATGCCGCCCAGAGCCTCCGCCAAACCCGCGTGGGGGGCCGCCTTGAGCACACTGCGCAGCTCGCGCATGTCCTCGGGGTTCTCCGGATCGAACGTGGTTTCATAGATGGTGTCGTTTGGCGTCGGACCGTTGGGAAAATAGGCCTTCACTGTGCCCCAACCACCATGGGTCCAATAAGGCAGGTACGGTGGAAACGCCGACAGCGGCGGCGTTCGCGTCTCATAGTTCGAACTGGTGTTGATATTGACTTGCGAAGCGGAGTTGGACGTGTTGTCGTTCCAGCTCGAGCCTCCCTCGGCGATCGAGGTTGTCGAGACATCCTGATTCTGGCTGCTGCCGATCTGGTTGACCACATCGACTGCCGTTCCCGATATACCCGGGTCCCCGTTTTCCGCCCGCAGCGCCGTACCCAGCGCGAGGGCGACCGTCAGTGCCATGCATGTCTTTTTCATCATTTTCTCCTTCAGAAACTCCGTTTCCACCGGGCCTCCTCCGCCACGCTTTCCGTGCGTGTGCACCGAGAGCAGGACTCCGTTCATTCCGGTTCCGAGCGGGCAAATGCAGACCGCCCGGTCGGACGTTGCAGGGATGCGCGAAACGCAAAGACATGACGTTGTGTCCGGATGGAAGAGCCGATTGACTCGACTACGACGGCTCCCGGAGACTGCGACCCCCCTCCCTCCCGAAGAGGCTCAGGCCTCCCGACCTCTTTGGCTGGCGGAGCACCTGATCCATTCTGCGAAACGGAGGCAACAAGCCGCGTATCCATCACGCGCATAGCATCCTTGCCTAGTCATCTTGTCACCCCGCATCGCAAACAACAATGACCGATCCTGCCTCTTATGTCAAGAGCAATTATCGGACTACCTTATAAGATTTACTCGGTCGGGGCTCGACCGGTTCGTCCGGCGTGGATCGTACTCCGAGGAACCGTTGCCGAAGGCCTCCAACCACCGACGGCACATACCCAAACCAACCCTATTGACCGTCACTGGATTTCCCAGATTACCCATGCCTCCCTGTTTCCAGAAGTGACATCGCGACTCAAAATCGCGGCCGCACAGCAGACATCGGTTCCTGAGGCCGGATATCCGCTGTGCGGCTCTTAAGACACTCGTCTTCGCAGAAATCGTTGCGAGGACTACTTCACTTCGAGAACCGAGTTGTAGTCGCCGTACGGGTTCATTTCCGAACGCTCGTTGTACGGATCCTGCTGCCACTGGCCGTCCACGACCAGGCGGTAGCGATACAGCCCGCCGGGAAGCCGGACTTTGGCCTGCCAGACGCCGCTGTCGCCGACCCGCTGCATGGGCGTGGTCGCCGGTTGCCAGTTGTTGAAGTCCGCCGCGATGGCCACATTCTGGGCACGCGGGTACAAGGTCACGAAGACCACCGCGTCCTGGATCTGGCTGACGCCGTAATAGTTGGCGAGCTTGGCATCGAGCTGCTCGGAGGCCTCGACCGAGGCTTCGGCACGCGTCTCCACAGCGGTCTCGACCGGCTCGGCGACCTCTTCTTCCTGGGCCGCCGCAACCGCCGGCTCGGGTTGTACCGCGACGGCCGGCCTGGGCGATGCCGCCGCTGCCGCTACGGGCTCCGACGCGACGACCACCTGCATGGGCGCTTCTCGCCGGGACTCCTTGGCCGTCGTCGCGACAACCGGGGGCTTGGTGGTCTTGAGCAGCTCGTTGGCGCTGGCGCCGATCGCTTCGAGCTGATCGGCCAGCGAATCCACGAGCCGCTTGCTCTTGACCTGAGGCCGCTCCTCGCTGCCGACGACTTCCTGGGCCAGTTGGCGGAAATCCTGCTGGCCCTTGCTGGCCGGGTCGTATTCGTTGATCGGCTGTCCGAAACTGGAAGCCTCTTTGATCCGCGTGTTGAAATTGACCACGGTCTTGAACATCCGGTCGCCGAAGTGGGACCGCAGTTCCGCGAGGATCTCGCGGGCCATTTTCGTCCGGATGTCGTACATGCTGGCCAGGACGCGGACCGAAACATGCTGCTGACATCGCTTGCACAGGACTCCCAAGGTCTCGAGCTGCTTGCTCAGGCCGTGCAGGGCGAAGTAGCCCGTCTCGACCGGCACCAGCACGTCGGTGGACGCCCGCAATGCGTTGAACGTCAGCAGGCTCACCGCCGGCGGGCAGTCGACCACCGCGAAATCGTACTCGTCCTTGACCTCGTCCAGCACCGTCTTGAGGCAGGTCTCCCGGTCCGCGATGCCGGCCATCTGCTGCTCGAACGCCGACAGGTCGATGCTGGCCGGGGCCAGCTCCAGGTTCTCGCCAATCTGCCAGAGGATCTCGGTCAGGCGGATCGGCTCATTGCGGCTGCGGGAGATCAGGACGTCGTAGATGCTCTGCTCGATCTGCTCTTCCGGCACCGCCAGTCCGACCGCGCAGTGCGACTGCGGGTCCATGTCCACCAGCAGGACCTTCTTGTCCAACTCAGCCAGCGCGCTGGCCAGGTTGATCGACACCGTGGTCTTTCCACACCCTCCCTTTTGGTTGACGATAGCCACTGTTCTCATGATTGTCTCCGCGAACGAGCCTTCCATTGCGCCGGTTCCTGGGCCGGTCTTGCATTGCCCCGAAGTCCACCCCGCGATCCATCGCGTTGCAGGCCTCCGTCGGACTCATAAACCTTCATATCAGCACTGAGAGTCCATATAAATGCTTACAATGGACTTTTTCGGCGCGCGCGTCCAGAAAACTTTACCCTTTTATGGGACGGCCCAATAAAAAGACTTTGCAAATCTTGAAAAGGACCTGCTTATCGGCACAAAAACGCGGTTTCAACCCTGCGAGAGCCGGCGGAAAATCCCCCGTCGCGACAGGGAACAAGAGCACGACGCCCCAGCTTCACGTCACTATGGAGAAGATGGCTGGCGCAGGAAATGAGGCTGGAGTCCGCGATATTACAGGACGCACCATCTGCGAGCCGCGGGGTCTGTCCGCAATCGGGTCGCCATGTTCCTGCGGCGGATCACTTGGCAAGCGGGTCCAGAATCCCGGACGATGATGCGCCGCACGAGGCCAGGGCTTTGGGGGCCGTTTCGGCAGAGCGAAATTGCCTGGAAGAGGCGGCGGCCTTGCCGGTCTGCGAATCCGCCTTCCCCACCTTCGAGTTGACGGTCCGCTGAGGTTTGCGCCGCGGAGTGCCGGTCACGGGGCTGTCCGCCTTCGATTCCGTGCGGCTGGCCCGCTGCGATCCGAGAAGCTGGTCGCTGTTCGTGAGAACGTCAACCCCGGCCTGCTCGGTGCCGGCGGAAACGATCTTCCGACCTGTGGTTCGACGGGGTTTCGCCGGGACCCTAGCGGCGGTCTCGGTTTCAATGGCCTTCGAGCGGACCGCACGGGGTTTTCGCGGCACGGCTTTCGACCCGGATTGTCTCGACCGAGTTGCCCGCGTCACTGCCTGCGGCTGTCTTCTCGTCTTTGCAAGAATGGATGCTGTCTCCTGAGGTTCGGCTTGGAGAGCAGGACTGCCAGGCTGGGGCTCTTTGCCCGACGACTCTTGAGGAATCTCAAGGGACGCTCCGGTTCCTGCGACGCTCCCCAGGGCGTCGTCAGCCTTCGTTGAGCGCGTCCGCTTCGTCGGCCGAGGTCGCGTCTCGCACGCGGTCGTCGCAGAGACATCGGACGCCGGTCCGATCGCTCGCGAATTGCGGGAGCCGGACTTGGTCCGTGATGGTTTGCCCACCCTTGGCGACTCCTGCACAGGGACTTGGGATGCTTCTGAATTCGGTTCCTGCGGTTCGGACGTCGAAACCTCGTCGAGAATAGAATGGCTGTTCCCGATCTTCTCGGCGGTCGCCGAGAGCACGGGAGTTGTCGTCAGGACAGATGGCTCGACCGCCTGTGGCGCCGCGTCGTTGGTTCCGCTGGCTGTCGCCGCACTATAGGGTGCCCGCTTGATCTTGCGCGGCCTTCGCACGCGAGGCGTATCAGACGCGGCGGGAGCCGCTGCTTCGTCCCTTTGTGCGGCGATTTCCGGTGGAGAGGCGATCTCGGGCTCGGGCTGAGGTTGCACAGCCGGCAGGGCCAAGACGCTGAAATCAGCACCGTCATTCTCACCGGTTGAGTTCAGCACAGAAAGCTGCTCGCCCGGTTCCTCCACAACCGACGGCACTTCATTCGCATCGGCGGGACCCTCGGGCGCTTCGAAAACGCTCAAGATCTCCGCTATCGAGCCTGAAATCTCTGAAAACAGTGAATCCACCGCAACATCCTCGACCGGCAGAGAGAGCGGCAGCGCTTCCGAAATCGCGGTCACGTCGGCGCCGTCCGACGCGCTCGTGGTTGCCGCTTCGGCCTGAACCTCATGGTCTGCCTGCACCGCACTCTCTTCAACCCTCGCATCCGTCTCGAGGGAAGAGACTGTCATGGAGTCAGGTTCAGGTTCGCAAAAGACCGGCGCGGGCTGCGGCTCACTGGGCTCGCAGGGCAGGCGATCCGACGAGCATTCCGACGGCTCGACACGCACAGACGGTTGGTCTTGGTCTTTCGATCGGTCGTCCTCCACAACTTCCTTGCAGTCTGCGGGTCCTGCGGAATCCGTTTCGCAGACTACCGCCTCGGGGACAGATCTCAAAGCCAGCGCACGGGCCTGCGCCCGATTGCAGTCCTCTGCCATCCCGATCTCCTGACGAGCGCACTTCAGTCGGTCGAGCAACTGATCCAACTGGCGGACATACGTCCATGGAAGGTCCTGCGGCCGCCATCTCGAACTGCCGTTTCTCAAGATGGATCTTACCTCCTGGATGAGGGACCCACACTGGGGGCTGCGTTCAAGAGTCCCAAGCAGGGCGTCAATCAGTTGCGCAAGGGTCTCGAGGTGTCTGACTTCTTCGTGCTGCAAGCTCCAACAGGCCTTGTCACCATGGATCCGATCGGGGTCTTCCCGGTATTCGCCGGTTTCATACGACCACGTTGCGAACAGCTCCTGTTCATAGCTGCCCGCAAGCGACGAGACCTCGCGGAGCCAGGACCTTCTCCGGCCCGCGGACTCGGAGGCGGGGCTGTAACTGCAAATGATGCCTCCCCCTTCACGCTTCGGAACAAGGGTCATGGTCCCCTGCGTGCGGGCCAGGAACCATCGAGTCATCGCGAAAGGCACCTTCCATCGTGTGGCATTGGACGGGATGAACGGCCCTTTCACGAGCGTCTGATAAACGACGGTTCCCCGAATGCCGCCCAGCAGACCGATCAGCAACGTGATCTGATCCGAGAGATACGTCTGGGGATCGAGCCCGGCCACACATCGTACGATTCCCCACATGAGATCGTCGAGCATGGACATCGTCCGCCGCAACGCATGAGCGGCTGCGTCCGACTTCACGAAATGGTTCAATGCCTTGCAGCTCCGGCGGTGCGCCTTGCCTCCCAGAACGCTGCTTTGCCCTACATGGGCCAGGACCTGCCGACAGAATTCCTGGTAGAGAGCCGTCTTGCAGGGATCGAGATGCTCCATCGCCTGGAACCAGAACTTGAACCACTGCGTCTCATTTCTCCAGTGATCCTCCAGCGAATCCGCGTGAAGCAGGCGCCTCTGGCAATCCGTATAGCGAAGCTTCCCGAAAGGCAAACCCTCGAGGAACGCCGTCGGGCGGGGGGCCCCTCCATACAGGTCCTCATTGCCGTCTTCCTCGACTCGCCACAACGAGAACAGGACATGGGCGCAATGCGACAACAGGAAGTAGGGTTTCTCGGGAAAAGCGTCCTGCCAGCGTCCGATCTTGTAGTACAGGAACACGTCGTCGCGGGCGGACTTGGCCGCGCAGAAATTCTCGGCCACCTGGTGTATTCTCTCTGTCGGTTTTGCCCAGACCATATCGACCCTCTGCACAATCATTCGTACGTATCGTGTCGAAGACTCTGTCCTCTGCACTGGCCCTTCGACACAAATGGCGAGAGTCTGCGGCCCTAACTCCTATTTCTGTGCTTTCAACCGCCTCCAAACCCCCAAAATACGTAGGTGTACGTATGACAATCCGGGGTGGTTCCTTCTCGCAGATTCTACTTATGGGACTTCAGAATGACGCCCAGAGGGTCATCGTTTCACGCTGGCGACGACGCACAAAGTCCCGGGCTCTTGCAGCCTTGGCTTTGGCCGCCGCCGGGTCCGTGGCCAGTTCCAGCACCGCCGGCACGACGCGTTTCACGTCGGCTTCATCGTCCAGATCGAAGAGCCAGTCGCCCAAGCCGATGTCCCGCCACATGAACCCCTTGCTCGTCTGCTCCTTGAACCGGCACACAATCGCAGGCACCCCATGCCCGATGCACATGATCGGCGAGTGCATCTCGTTGCCGAACAGACCCGCGCTGCGGACATAGGTGCTCACCGCCTCGTCGGTGAGCCAGTATCGCTCGCGCCACACGACTCTGGCCTTCACATCCTCGGGCAATCTGTCCAAGAGCATCTCTTTGTCGACAGCCATCTGGCTCTGGTCCTCGGGACACAGCAGCACCTTGAGCGGCGTTTGTCGCGTCACCGCGACGATGGCCTCGCGAAGCGGCGCGTGGTCGTGCTCCTTCATGGCTTCATTACGCTGGTGTTTCTGCTCATCGGCGGCAGTCATCGGCTTGTTGTGAATCCGCCAGTATGGCGTGTTTCGAAGGCGCGGAATGCAGCAGAGGAATCGGCCCTCCTCCAGCCCATTGGCTTTGAGAAACGCCTCCGCCGCGGCATCGTTCCGCACGTCCACGGCAAACGCCCCGTCCGGCCCGAACTCCATCACCGGCGCGGTGCAGCCGCTGTTCTTCGCCAGCGCCAGCGACACGGACTCGCGAAAGAAGACGAACCGAGCGCCGCTGAGCAAAGAGAGCGTCTTGGCGTCCGCGTTCGACAGGGTGATGCCGTAGACGCCGTAGGGCTTGCCCGTCTCCTGGCGCCATCGGGCCACACTGTCGGCGCCCACCAGCGAGGGCCCCGAACCGTGCAGCAGGAAATCGCATTCCTTCAAGGCCGCCTCGATGTCCTGCGGACCCTTGATGATGGCCAGCTTCGCAAACCGTCGCCGCAGGATTTCTTCGACCCCGTCGGCGACGCTGCTGGGCCACAGACGCACCTCCGCTTCGGGCAGGTGCTCCTCCAGCAACCGCAGCACGCCCGGCGTGTGGGCGATGTCGCCGATATTGACCGTCTGCCAGGACGAACGAAGCACGATTCGCGGCGGGCGGTTCTGAGCGCCGCGAACCGAGGAGGCCGTCGCTACAGCCAGAGTCGTCTGGAGAAATTGGCGTCGATTCATAACAACCTCGGGTGAAACGTTCTACTCCTCACGATGCGAGTCCCCTTCGCCCGTCTGGCCGGCGTTCGATGACCGGCTGAGCCGAACCTGTTTTCTCAGCGCCGCGACCTTCTCGCGGCAATCCTCGACGGGAGCCGAAGGCCGATACCCCTTGAGACCCGGCGCCAGATGGCGATACGCGCTGAGCAGAGCCCCGTAACCGAAGGCCCGCCGCCAAGGCTCGTCCGCCTCCAGCAGGCTCAGAACCAGTTCGACATGCTTGTTCAGATCCTCGCCTCGCGCTCGCAGTTCCATCAGCAGGTAGTTCGGCGGCCACCGATTCGACGAGAATTCCGGCGTATAGAGCTGTCGTCTCAGTTCCTCCACGCTGAACCGGGCAAGTCGCTTGCGGGCCCTTCGCAGAGTCAGACACTTGGGGATTCGCCCCAGCCCCCCTCCGATAAACGCCCCGGCAACAGCCCCAAGAACGCTCGATAAGCCGGACGCCCTCGCGATGCCCAACCCAAGCAGCGCGCCGGCCACGGCGCCGGTGATCGCCAAAAGGTTATAAAACGTAATCATGGGAATTCCAGGACACCCTTTCCTATCTCAAAGCACGCGGCGTCATTGTACGGGCCTGCAATAGGGGATGCAAAGAAGAACTGGACCTGAGGGCTGTCACTGCGGGCGGATCTTGCCCCTCGGGTTGGTTGTCTTTGCGTCTGCAGGCCGATTCTGATAACATACCGCCATGAGTCAAGCCTTCGACGCAGTACGTTGGTTCGACCAGTCGGGAATCGTGGTGGTTTCCGCTTACGGCTATGATGAACTGGCGCAAGATGCCACCGCGATGCAGTCGGACATGGCAAGTGTCCGATTGATGCGGTTTAGTGGGGAGTCTCCGTCATGACCAAGTACAAGCACGTTCTCGCACTGAATCCGTACTTCGCCCATACGACGGCGATTATGGGTCTGTTCCCGCCCACCGGCCTGGAGTACATCGTCGCCAGCATGAAAGACCTGGTCGGCAAGGTGACCCAGCTCGACCTTCGCTATGAGAGGGTCTACCAGGACCCGGCCACGCTCAGCGCGTTCATCCGCCGGGACGTCGATCTCGTGTGCGTCAGCATCCGCTGGCATACGCAGTTCGACAGGATTTGCGACTTCGTCGCCCAACTGCCCGACGAGGTCCCGATCGTCGTCGGGGGCTACGAGGCGACCCTGGAGGTCGAGAAACTGTTCGAGCGATGCCCGAACATCGACATGGTCGTTCGCGGCGAGGGCGAGGAGATCATCAAACAGATTGTGGCGGGCGTGCCGTTCGAGGACATTCGCGGGCTTTCCTTCCGTCGCAACGGCCAAATCGTCCACAACGAAAACCAGGTCCTTCCCGACCTGGCGCACATCGCCTATCCGGACCGGTCTCTGCGCCGGCACGAGTACTACTGGTTGCAGGGGGGCTGCCGGCTGAGCCGCCAGTCATTCGACACGGTGCTCACGACGCGAGGCTGCCCCTTCAAGTGCAAGTTCTGCACCTTCAGTCTCAACCCGCTCGGGCAGAAGCGCGAGTACACGGAGCGGCCGATCGAATCGGTGGTTGAGGAGCTCAAGGGCATCACCGCCGACATCGTGCTCTTCAGCGACGACAACCTGTTCACGAACCTCCAGCGCAGCGAAAAGCTCTGCGACTTGATCATCGAAAACGGCATCAAGAAGGATTTCGTCGTTCAGGCCCGCGTCGATATCGCCAAGCATCCCAGGATCCTCGACAAAGCGCAGCGGGCGGGCTTCAAGATCTTCCTGCTGGGCGTCGAGTCGCCGCACGACCGCATCCTGAGCCAACTGCAAAAGGGCATCACACAGCAGGTGATCCGGGATTCGATGGCGGTCCTGACGCAGTACAATTTCCTCCTGCACGGCTATTTCATCTACGGCAACATCGGCGAGACCGAGGAGGAAATGCTCTACATTGCGAAGTTCGCCCAGGAGATCGGACTGGACACCATCAGCTTTCAGAAGCTGCGTATCGAGAAATTCTCGCCCTTGAAGGAAGTGGTCGAGAGCACGCCGGGCTATCACTACGAGCGCGTCGGCGGCCACGTCTATTCCGACCGCTACGGTCGCGAAGAACTCAAACGGATTCGCGGCCGAATCAGCCGCGCGTTCTACACCCCTGGGCAGTTGCTCCGGATCGCGGGAAAGGCCCGCCGGATCGGGCTGGTCACCACGCGCGACGTCGTGGTGCCTCTGCTCAAGCTGCCGGTCCTTCTGGGCAGTCTGGCCGTCGGCAAGGCACAGAAGAAGAAAAGGAGGAGGCAACGAGCCGCCGCAGGCGTCCGTGTCTCCGCGTCGAATCCCACGCTGCCGACCGACTGAGGGCGGACCGAGTCCGGCCGCGAGCATGGCGCGCAGTGTGTCGCACGGGGACGCAGGGCTCGGCGTTCGTGCCTGTCCACCGAGCGACGAGATGAGGACCATCAGCAGATAGGAGCCGTCGGTATGAATGAGGTGAGTGCCGGACGTCGAGATTTCCTGAAGACCGCCGCCGCGATCGCGGCCGGGGCGAGCTTGTCGGTGAGACCGCTTCCGAGTCGGGGGCAAACCTCAGGCTCCGGCCTGCTCAAGGCCTGCCAGTTCAACATGCTGCCCAGGGATCTGGCGGACGCGGAGAAATTCGCCCTGGCCAAACGGTGCGGGTTCGAGGGCGTCGAGGTGACGGGAGTCGTCGAGGACGCCGCCAAGGCCCGCGAACTCGGGGCCCTGGCCCGACAGGCGGGCACGCCCATCCATTCAGTCAGCTTCGGCGGCTGGGGCGCCCCGCTCTCGGACCCGCGGCCCGAGGTGGTCGCCAAGGGTCTGGCGGGCATGGAGGCTGCGATGCGATCCGCCAGGAACCTCGGGGCCGACGTCGTGCTGCTGGTGCCGGCGGTCGTCACGGAAGAGGTCGGCTACGGCGAGGCCTACACCCGCTCCCAGAAGAACATCCGCACCCTGCTGCCGTTGGCGGCCGAGCTGAAGGTGATCATCGCGGTCGAGAACGTGTGGAACAAGTTCCTCCTGAGCCCGCTGGAGTTCGCCCGCTACGTGGACGAGTTCGAGGACCCCTGGCTGAAGGCCTACGTCGACGTGGGCAACATGATCCTGTTCGGCTTCGCCCAGGACTGGCTTCGGACGGTGGGCAAGCGGATCGCGCGCATCCACTTGAAGGACTTCCGCCGCAAGGGGTCCGAGTGGACGAACCTCCTGGACGGCGACGTGAACTGGCCGCAGGTTCGCAAGGCCCTGGCCGAGATCGGCTATCGCGGGTATCTGACCACCGAACTGGCCGGCGGAAACGAGGTCTACCTCACAGACCTGGCCGGACGAATCGAGAAAATCATCTCGATGCAGACTTGACGCGGCGGCGCTGCCGATCCATACTTGACGGGAGATGGTTGCGCAACGCCTCCATTTTCCAGAGGAACGAGAGCAAGGAATGACGCCTGGTCGAGCGATCCAGGACTGAAAGGGATGACGTCACAGTCAAGGAGCATGCGATGGTCGTTTTTGTTGGGAACTTCTCGCGGGACACCACGGAACAGGACCTGTTGGACAAGTTCGAGCGGTACGGACGGGTCACGACGATCAACGTGATGAGGGATGAGATCAGCGAGCGTGTCCTCGGGTTTGGGTTCATCGAGATGGCCGACAGCGCGGCTGCCCGTCAGGCTATCGCGGACCTGAATCATTCGAAGCTCAAAGGTTCGACTCTGATCGTCTGCGAGACGGCGCCGCGCGTCGAGCGCAGGCGGTTCGCCCAGAAACAGTCCTCTGTTTCCCCTATCCAGGCGGCGAACCAGGGTTAGTCCGCCTTTCCCATCACGATCGACAGTCTCTGGAGACTTCGGAGCGATTTATGTTCAAAGCAAACGACGTAGCCAAAAAAATGGTCATCACGACGAGGCCTGACACCCCCATTTACGACGCCATCCGTCTCATGGCCAATCGAAACCTGACCGCGCTGCCGGTGGTGGACGCGGATCTGAAGCTCGTGGGCGTGCTCTCGGAACGAGATGTGCTCCGCCTGCTCTACGAGACCGTGGACCGCGCCAACCAGACGGTCGCGGACTACATGAACACGAAAGCTCCCTCTCTCGACGTGAACGCCAGCCTGATCGATCTGTGCGATCAGCTCATGGATTCCCACGCTCGCGTGGTGCCGCTGACGGAGAACGGAACGCTGGCCGCGATCGCCAGCCGCAGCGACCTGATCCGGGGAATCCTGAGAGTCAAGGGCCAGGCGATCTGAGCCGGCGGGCCCGCTCGATCCGATGGATGAAGAGCCGCTCCATCAGGGGGGCCAGGCCCAGCCACCGACACAGCATCGCCAACCGGGCGTCCGCACCCACGATGTATCGCGCCTTCGGACGGCGAATGCTCATCAGCCGGACGATGCGACCCGCCGCTTTCTCGGGCGAACCGGCCCAGGGCAGGAGGTCCCCATCGAGGGCCTGCAAATAACTGCGATTGTACTCGGCCAACGGGCTGTTCGGATCGTCGAAACGTTCCGCCATGCGGCCCGCGACGCCGACGAGTTTGGTCTTATGGAAGCCCGGCTCGACGGACACGACATCGATCCCGAACGGCGCCAGCTCGACCCGGATCGACTGAGAAAAGGCGATCAGCGCGGCCTTGCTGGCGGCATAGGCGCTGCAATAGGGGTAGCCGACCGAGCCGGCCAGGGACGCCACGTTGATGATTCGTCCCCGCCGACGCTGGATCATGGCGCCGACAACCGCGCGCGTCAGAGCCATGGCTCCAAAACAGTTGGTTTCGAACATGTCGCGCACTTCCCGCTCGGAGAGATCGGCAAACGAACCGTTGATCAGGATTCCGGCGTTGTTCACGAGGACGTCGACGGGCTCGTATCGGGCCGCGATCCGACGAATGCTCTCGGGATCGGTCACGTCCAGCGTGTCGATCGTCGTGTCGAGTCTGCCGGCATCGAGAGCCTGCCTCAGGGCGTCGGCACGCGCGGGATCGCGGACGGTCGCGACGACCTCGAAGCCCGATCGAGCCGCCTCCACAGCGGTCAGCAATCCGAAACCGCTGGAGCAACCTGTAATCAGGACCCGGCTACGCTCCGTCCGCTCCGCGCCGTCTGCCGATACACCATCTGAATGTCGTTCCACAGCTCTTTTTCCGGTCGTGCGAGTCGTCTTGGTCCTCGAAGCGGGTCCGCGTCGTTGCCATCCCACAAACCTCTTGGTATCATACCGAAGTCAATAGGGCAAGGGTGTGCAGAGTCTTGTGGGGTGTCGTGGCTCAGGAATCAGCAGACACAGGTCATATCCATCGGCTGGCAATCACCGGAAGCTCGGGGTATCTGGGCGGCAGGTTCATCGAGCATGTCCGCCGTCAAAGGCCCACCACGCGCATTCTGGGATTGGATCTCCGCAAACCCACATCGGCGGCGCCCGATGAGTTCATCCTGGCGGATATCCTCGACGAGGGTCTCAGCCAGACGGTGCGCGCCTTCGCACCGGACACGATCGTCCACGGCGCATTCGTGTTCCAGCCGATGCGTGACGCGCGCAGAATGAGACACATCAACGTCGAAGGAACCCGGAACGTGCTGCGAATCGCGGCGGCGGTTCAACCGAGACGATTGCTGCTGGTCTCCAGCGCGACCGCCTATGGCGCCTGGCCCGACAATCCCGTTCCGATGGACGAGAGCCGGCCCCTTCGGGCGCGGCCGGAGCTGCAGTACGCTTCGGACAAGACCGAGATCGAACGGTTGCTGGCCGCGTTTGCCGAACAGCATCCGCACATCGCGGTTTCGACCGTGCGGCCGGCGATCATCGGCGGCCCGAACATGGACAACTATCTGACCCGCTTCATCTTCGGCATGCCCTTCATCGGGCTTCTCGACGGGCGCGATCCGCCGTTGCAGTTGGTCCATGAGGATGACGTGGTCGCCGCGATCTACGAGATCCTCGCACACGACGGACGCGGCCCCTACAACGTCGGACCGCCGGACCATGTGTCGCTCTCGGAACTGGCCCGACGGACGAACCGGCGCACATGGAGACCGCCTTTCTGGCTGGCCTACACGGCGGCCTGGCTGGCCTGGAAGACCCGGCTGCCCATCCATGAATGGCCGCCCGGCCTGCTCTATTTCGTCCGCGAGCCCTGGGTGGTCGCGCCGGTGCGACTCCAGCGGGAACTCGGCTTTCAGTTCCGCTACAGCAGCATCGAGACGCTGCATCAGGTCGTGGAAGGCATCGAACGCCGCTCACGATCTTCCCGAGGAGAAGCCCGGCCATGAGCACGTCGTTTCCCTTCACCACGTTGGAGGAGTTTCTCTTCTGGGAGGATCGTCCGGCGTACCCCTGGAGCTGTTTCGCAAGGTTCAGATTCGACGGACAGTTGGATCGCGGCGCGTTTGAAACCGCGGTGGGCCGAGTTCTCCAGCGGCATCCGCTCCTTCGCGCCAAGGCCCGAATGCGAGGGCGGAATCACGTCGACTGGGTCGTCGAGGACGATCCCCAGCCCATCCTGCAATGGGAGGCCGGTCCTGTCGGAGGCCCCTTTCCTCACGCGACCCATCTGGACCTTCTCCACGAGATCGGGATTCGCTTCCGCATCGTCACAGAGGGTCCAAAGTGCGATCTGGTGGTTCAGTGGCACCACGCCTGTTGCGACGGCGCGGGAATATTCGCTTTGGTCGACGAGTTGCTGATCGCCTATGCTCTGGCGATCGGAACAACCTCGAAGGGACTCCAATTGCGACCGATCGACCCGGACAAGCTGAATCGCCGAGGCCGGTTCGGCCTGACGGCGCGCAAGCTGGTGCGTATGCTGCCCAAGCAGGTGGTGGGCCTGCTGGGTGTGCGGCAGTTCCTGATGCGATCCCCGGTTCCGATTGTGCCCCATGAGCCGTGCCACGCCGGAGGCCCGCCGCCGGGATACCCAGCGGTGTTGACTCAGGCTCTCAGCATCGCGGAGACCGGGGCTCTCCGCAAAACCGCGACGCAACGGGGAGTCCGACTCAATGACCTGATGGCCACGCAGTTGTTCCTGTCTCTCGACGAATGGCGGTTTCGTCATGACGTTCGAGACGACGGTTGGCTTCGGATGATGGTTCCCATCAATCTGCGCACTGCGTCCGATCGCAGGCTCTCGGCCGCCTGCCTGGCAAGCTCGGTCTTCCTGGACCGGCGACGTCAGGACTGCGAGAAACCACAGGCCCTGCTTCGCAGCATTCACGATGAGATGGACCTCATCTTGTCCCATCAGCTCGGGCTCACCTTCATCTTCACCTCCTGGCTTTTCAACCTCATTCCCGGCGAACTGAGACGACGAACCCGCGCGGCCCAGTGCTCGATGTCCTGCATCTTCACGAATCTGGGCAAGATGTTCGCTCATTCGCCGCTGCCGCGACAAGCCGGCCGCCTGACCGCCGGCAACGTGACGCTGGAGAGCATCGACGCGGTCGCGCCGAATCGCCCCTGCACCTGCGCCGCATTCGCGGCCAGCATCTATGCAGGCCGACTGGCCATCACGCTCCACCACGATCCCAGAGCGATCGCGAGCGACCAAGCGGCGAACCTGCTTGAGACGTTCCTGGGCCGACTGCGAAATGCATAAACGAGGGTGCCGCCCGGAACGGACCCGGACGGCACAATCCAAACTAAGGCTCATCCGGTTTTTGCGTACTTGGAGATAGGGCAACGGCCGGCCGCCGTGGACGCTGTCCCCGGACCCCTGGGATTTTCCGCGTTAAGCCAGAAACATGATGGCGGAGGATAGGTCGGGACCCCAAACGCGATTCATC